>DATFWE010000334.1:0-10669 GCA_035259575.1 Haliangiales bacterium | reverse complement strand
GGCCTCATCAAACCGGAGTGGGGCGCGTCCGACAACAACCGCCGCGCCAAGTACTACGCGCTGACGCGCAGCGGCCGCAAGCAGCTCGAGGTGGAGGAGAGCGCCTGGCGCAAGCTCGCCGCCGCCGTCGGACAGGTGCTGGAAGAGGGATAGAGAACGCGGAGGACCGGCCATGCTGACGGACCTGGCGTTTCGGCTGCGCGCGCTGTTCCGCCGAAAGGCGGTCGAGCAGGAGCTCGACGACGAGCTGCGCTTCCACCTCGAGAAGCAGGTGGACAAACACATGGCGGCCGGGCTTTCCCCCGCGGAGGCCGCCCGGCGCGCCCGGCTCGAGCTCGGCGGCGTCGCCCAGATCAAGGAGGAGTGCCGCGACGCGCGCGGCGTGACCATGGTCGAAGAGGTGGTCCAGGACCTGCGTTACGGGCTGCGCCAGCTGCGAAAGAACCCCGGCTTCACCTCGGTCGCGCTCCTGACGCTGGCGCTCGGCATCGGCGTGAACAGCGCCCTGTTCTCGGTCGTGAACGGGGTGCTGCTGAGCCCGCTGCCCTACCGGCAGCCGGAACAGCTGGTCACACTGCACACGAGCACCCCGAACTTTGAGATCGGCTCGATCTCGTTTCCGAACTTCCGCGACTGGCGGAACGACAACCAGACATTCGCGGCGATGGCCATCCACCGGTCCGGCACGGCTACGCTTCTCGGCGCGGACGCGGCAGAGCCGATCGAGGTGCAGTTCGTCTCGTCCGAGTTCTTCGCGGTGGTCGGGGTCGAGCCAGTCCTCGGACGCAGCTTCGCGCCCGGCGAGGACGAGATCGGCGCCGCGCCGCTCGCCATCATCAGCGAGCGCCTGTGGCAGCGGAAATACGGCGGCTCGCCCGCCGCGCTCGGTCAGACCGTCCAGCTGGGCAACCGTGTCTACACCATCATCGGCGTCGTTCCTTCCAGCTTCGATCTCTTTCAGCGCGGCTCTCTGCGCGATGTCTACGTGCCACTCGGTCAACTGACCGATTCCCTCCGGAATCGCGAGGCGGGCTTTGGGCTGAGTGGCATCGGCCGGCTCAAGCCCGGCGTCTCGATCGAACAGGCGCGGGCCGACATGACCCGGGTCACGAATCGCCTGGCCGAGCTGTATCCAGACGCCAACCGGGGCAGAGGTGCGATGATCGTCCCGTTCAAGGAGCAGATCGTGGGCGACGTCCGCCCGGTGCTCCTCATCCTCCTCGGTGCGGTGGGCTTCGTGCTCCTGATCGCGTGCGTCAACGTGGCCAACCTGCTGCTCGCGCGCGCCACCGGCCGCACGCGCGAGCTCGCGATCCGCATGGCTCTGGGCGCGCGCCGCCTGCGTCTCCTGCGCCAGCTCCTGACCGAGAGCATGCTGCTCGCCATGGCCGGCGGTGCGCTCGGCCTCGGCGTGGCCAGCTGGGCCACACCGGCCGCGCTCGCGTTCCTCCCGGACGGGTCGCTGCCCCGGCTCGGTCAGATCTCGCTCGATGGCCGCGTGCTGGCCTTCTCGCTCGGCGTCTCGCTGCTGAGCGGCCTGCTCTTCGGTCTCGCGCCGGCCCTCAAGGCAAGCTACGCCAACGTCCAAGGTGCACTCAAGGACGGTGGCCGCAGCGTGACGGGCGGGCGCCACCGGGGCCAGGATTTCCTCATCGTCGTGCAGATCGCGATGGTGCTCGTCCTTCTTGTCGGCGCCGGGCTGATGGCCAGGACTCTGTCGCGATTGTGGAGCGCCGACCCAGGGCTCGACCCAGGAGGCGTCATGGTCTTCGACCTGTCGGTGCCGCCGTCCATCCGGGCGGCCGGCCCGGACGCGGTCCGCTCTCACCTCGCGGAGGTCGAGGCGCGCGTGAAGGCGACCCCCGGCGTGGAGTCGTTTTCATTCTCCCGTGGCGCGTTCCCCATGGTGACTTACTGGGACCGCTGGTTCTGGCGCGACGGGCGACCCAAACCCGCCTCGACCGGCGAGATGGGCGGTGCGCTCTGGTACGCCGTCGGACCCGACTATCTGCGCGCCTTGCGGGTGCCGCTCCTCGCCGGCCGGTTCTTCGGCCCGGGTGACACGTTCGGCGCCCAGCCCGTCGTCGTGGTGGACGAGGTTCTTGCCCGCCAGCAGTTCGGCTCGGAGGACCCGGTCGGCAAGTGGATCCACCTGTGGGACGACTCGCGACCCGTCCAGCGCGCTCAGATCGTGGGCATCGTCGGCCATGTGAAGCAGCAGGGCCTGGTCTCCGACGAAAGCGCTCCGGTCCGCGCGCAGCTCTACTCGGCCGTTACGCAGCTGGATGACGCCTGGATGACCGACCAGACCCACACCGGCGTGGTCGTCCGCTCGCGCGCGGGGACGCAAGTCGGCGTCGACACCATCCGTACGGCCCTGCAGGAGCTCCATCGCGAGCAAGTGGTCTACCGCGCCCAGACCATGGACCAGGTCATCGCCGAATCGTTGGCCAGGCACCGCTTCGCCATGCTCCTCCTTGGCGCGTTTGCCGGTCTGGCGCTCCTCCTCGCCAGCGTCGGCATCTACGGGGTGCTGAGCTACGCGGTCGGCCGGCGCACCGGCGAGATCGCCATACGGATGGCGCTGGGCGCGCGGCGCGGTGACGTGGTGCGGCTGGTCCTGCGCCACGGCGCGACCCTGGCGGTCATCGGGATCGCGATCGGCGTGGCCGCCGGCCTCGGCCTCACCCACCTCATGGCCAGCCTACTTTACGGTGTGAGCGCCACCGATCCCGTCACGTTCGCCGCGGTCGCGACGGGCTTGACTGCGGTGGCCCTGGCCGCCTGCTACCTGCCCGCCCGACAGGCCACGCGCGTGGACCCGATCACTGCTCTGCGCCACGATTGAGCGGACTGAGCGGACTGCAGCCGCCAGTCCCCAGAAAATGTCGTGCGATCTACCGGGGCCTGCACTATGTGCAGATCACGGCGATCCGCGGCGTCAACGCAGATCCGGCGATCGAGCCCGTGCTGCGCTTTGGTTGTGGCCGCCTCGTCGAGATGTGCCGATCGCGTCGAGTGTTTGCGCTGGGAACTAGCGCCGACGAGCTCGTTCTACTGCTCGATGGACTGTGGCAGGCGTTCGGCCCACAGACCGGGGCTTCTGCCGACCTTGGTGTCGCCGACGAAGCCAAGCGTCTGCATTCCGTGCTCCCAGTCGGGTTGCGTCGCCGCGTCGGCGAGCTGATCGCGGAGGTGCCGCGCTCGTCGATCGATCCGCATGCGTACATCGCGTCCTGCAATCGTGCCGCGGATCGATCCGGGCTCCTCGCGTGCGGCAACGCAGCCGCTGCGCTCGAAGCCCACCCCGACGCAGCAGCGCATCTGACGCGGTTCGCAGCGTCGCGCGGTTACCGCAACGCTCGCCGCGCCTTGCGGACCCGCCGTTAAACAGAACCGGGCTGCGCCAAGCCAGGCACCATGCCATCCTACGGTCATGGAGGTTTGCTTCCGGCGTGTCGGCGATCGCAAATACACGGTGACAGTCCTGCGAAAGGGACTGCCGCCCCACGAGCTCGGCGGCCCTGGCTACGACGACAAGATGCCCCACGATCTGCAGCATTTCATCGTCGAACGCGAGCTAGGTCTCAAGCGCGGGATCTTCGGTTTTCTCGCGGCAGGCGGCGAAATGGCGGGCGACGAGCACGAAGCGGGGCGCGCAGCATCGCGGCGGCGGAGGAAGGCGAAACGACGCGACGAGCGCATGATGCGCGGGGGGGCGCGTGCTGACGGCGACGCATCAGAGGCCGCCGCGTTCGTCTGCTGGTGCGAGTGGCTGCGCCGCTCCGGCGATCCGCGCGCCGCAACGATCGCAAACAACATGGCGACAACGCTCGTCGAAATGGCGGCGCAAGCGCGGCACCTATACGGCGAGGAGGCGCTCGGGCGCGTGTGTGCGTGCATGGACGAGCTCAGCGCGAAGTGGTCGCACCGGGCGGTCGGCGAGTCGTTCACGGTCACTTGGCGATGAACGTCTGTTCGCCGTACTAGCGTGCGGTGAGACTCGTGAGCTCGGTCTATGTGCGTGTAACCACCTGTTCTCGCGCGAGCTGGAGCCGTGGCTCGCGCGCGACTCCTTGGAGGGATTCGATCGGTATCGGTATGGGCTGAAGCCGACTAAGGAGTTCAAGTCGATGGGGCCGCGTTCGACGGCCCGCGTGCAGATCTCCGAGGGAGACTACGCCGGCGCTTGGGGTTACCCGATCGCGGGGGACAAGGCGTTTGGTATCCGGCCGTTTCCCCAGATCGGTTTCGCGAAGTCGCCCGACGGGCCTCACGCGTGGTTCATGCTCGACCAGCTCCCCAGTTCTGCGGACCTCAAGGCGCGAGGATACCAAGGGCAGGTCTACTTCCGCCTGTGCGAATGCTACGAGGCGGAGGCGATGCAGTTGCTCGCCGCTGCCGGGATCGTTCGTTCCATGACGGACTCGGCTCCCCCGCCATCCTCAAGCACGGCGACCGTTCCCATGGCTCGCGGCAAGCTTTCGCAAGGTCTCGCCGCGAGCGCCTCTACGATCTTCGTCAGGCGCGCATCAAGTCGACGGTCCCCGAGATCGACGTCCGCTAGCTCGTCCGCGATCCTCATCATCTTCGTGGCCATGCACGACGTAGATCATGCGGCCGGGACGCACGCAAGAAATGTGATGGATCGTTAGGCGCGTCACCGTCCACAGGCACTGCGTTTCCTATTGACTCCAATGTAATGTTGTACAAATCTGCCTGAGCAAAATGAGCCGACGCGCCCACCGACAACTGTCGCTTCCGAGACCGCCGACCTGGGGCGGGCCGCGCGAAAACTCCGGCCGCAAGCCGACCGGGCAGCTCGGCGGCTACGACCACCGTGGCCGACCGCAGTCGGGCGTCAGCCACGGCCCTCGGCCCGAGCTCAACCCGCGTCACCCGCTCCACGTGACGCTCCGTGCGGTCAACGGCTCGCCGAACATGCGCAATCTCGCGATCGCCCGCGAGATCGGCAAGCTCCTCAAGCGGCGCGCGCGCCGCGACCTACCGTGCCGCGTCGTGCACTTCACGATCCAGCGCGACCATATCCACATGATCGTCGAGGCCGCAGACCGCACCGCGCTCTCGCGCGGCGTCCAGGGCCTGGCCTCGGGAATCGCCCGCGTGGTCAATCGGACGTCCGGCTGCGCCGGCGGCCTGTGGCGCGATCGCTATCATGCGCGGCCGCTCAGGACGCCGACGCAGGTTCGCAACTGCTTGATCTACGTTCTCCGGAACGGCCTCAAGCACGGATCGACCGCGTTCGCGGTCGATCCGTGCTCTTCGGCCGCCTGGTTCGAGGGCTTCGCAGAACGGCCGCCCGCGCGCACCGATCCGGCCCCCGTCGTCGCGCCGAAAACCTGGCTCCTCGCGACGGGCTGGCGCGCCCGCGGCGGCGGCCCGCTGCTCCCGGGCGACACGCCGGCCGAACCGGCGTGACGAAATGCGTTATGCTGGCGCTTGCCCTCCGGGCGCTCCCCCCGGTGGTGCGGAGGAGGACGAACATGGGTCGAACGTTCCGCAGCTGTTTGCTCGCTTCAGCCGTTGTCCTCGGGGGCTTGATCGCGACGACCGCGGTGGCGCAGAAGGGCAAGGACGAGCCCGGGCGAGCGGTCATCAGCCTCTACCGCGTCGCGCCGGGCCTCCACGTGGAGTTTCTCAAATGGATGGCGCAGCGCGAGGCCGTCGATCGCGAGGTCGGGGCGCCCGCGACCCAGTGGTATGCCCACGCCGACGGCGACTCGTGGGACTACCTCGCCATCAGCCCTCAGCTCGATCCGGTCGCGCAGGCCGAGCTGGACAAGAAGCTCGAAGCGGCGGCGAAGAAGAAAGGCCTCACCGTCGGCATGAAGGCCGCGGTGGAGCTGAGAAAGTACATGAGCTGGCACACCGACACCGCGACGCGCGGGCCCGTCGGCGCCCAGGCCCTCGTCGACGAGGCCACCAAGTAACGCTACGGCGGAGTCACGAACCGCACGTACTGCATCACGTCGGCCGCGGCACGATCCGGCGTCTCCGGCGTCGCCGACTCGTAGAACGCGAACATCGCGATGTGCACGGGATCGCCCGCCGCGCCGCCGATGGCGCGGTACATCATCGCGGCCATGGCCGCGCCGTTCTCGTGGCGCGCCCCGCGGCAACGCATGCGCACGGCTCGCGTCGCGCCCACGACCGCGACCGGCAGCTCGTCGTAGGTCCCCTTCCGCGTCGAGCACGTCGTCGCGAACGTCTGCTCGTCGCCGTAAAACGGGTTCTCGCTGGGCGACTCCGGCCGGCGCACGCGCAGCTCGATGCGCACGCCCGCGTCGGGATCGACCAATCCGGCCGCCGCCGCGCCCGCGTCCTCGAGGTCGATGCGCCACGGCGCGGGCAGCGGCCACACCTCCACCCCGAACGGCAGCCCCAGCGCCGCGCCGCCTTTCTTGGGCTGGCCCTGGCGGAACGTCGGCTCGCCGAACAGGAGGCCCTTCTCGAGCTCGGCGACGACGTCCTCCGGCCCGCGCGCCCGAATCACGATCGCGTGGTCGCCGCGGAGGACGTAGATGGTGCGCTCGTCCTTCCCATCGATGTAGAGCGCCTCCTTTCCGCCGAACGTGCCCGGCCGCGCGCCCTTGACGTCCTTCGACTTGCGGAGCTTCGCGTTGTCCAGCGCCAGCCGATCGATGCGCGCCATCGCCGACGAGCCGGAGCGCAGGAGTAGGTACCCGCCCCCCTCGATCTTGAGCCGCCAGCTCGCGTCGAGCCCGCGGAACGCGACCCCCCACAGCGGGTCGGTCAGCGTCGCGCTGAGACCCGTCGCCGCGCCTTGCTCGCGCTCGCCCGGCGCGGCCTGGCCCTGCCCGAAGCTTCCTTTCGGCCCGGTGCCGAACGTCTCCGGTGCCGTCCCCAGCGGCTCGACGCCGGCGAGGATCTCGTCCAGGTCCTTCACCACGCTCTGAAAATCGTCCTTGCGACCTTCCGCGGCGAACACGTAGAGCCGCCCCTTGGCCCGCGCGGCGACGAGCACCGTCACCCGCTCCTTCTTGTCCGACCCCACGCCGGCGAGCGCGATGAGGTCGCCGGTCACCCCCACGAACCGCGTCTGCTTCTGTTCGACCACGTGCGCCCAGGGCTTGCGGGTCTTGATCTCGTCCTCGGCGAGCAGCTTGATGAGATCGCCGGTGGAGCTCACCCCCGACGGCATGCTGGCGCCCATGACGACGCATTGGAACGCGCCCTTCACCTTGTCCGGCGGGGCGGCGAACGTGACCAGATCCTGCCCCGGTTGCGTCGCCCACCCGGCGGGCACGGCGAAGCGGTGGTTCTCGCCACGGATGCCGTAGGTCGCGACGCGCGTCTGCGCGCCGGCGCGCAGCGCGACCATGACCACCGCAAAGCCCACGAATCTTTTCACATCGAACCCTCCGGCAATGACCTGATATCGGCGCAGGCGCCGCGCCGGCTAAAATGATAGAGGATCCGCATGAGTGGCCAAGCACAGAAGATTACAGTGCTCGTGGCAGAGGACCATCTGACCCTCCGCGAGGGTCTGCGGATGCTCCTCGAGCTCGAGGGCGACATCTCCGTCCTCACCGAGGTCGAGGGGGGTCAGGAAGCGGTGGCGAAGGCGCTGGCGCTCCGCCCGAATGTCGTACTCATGGACATCGCCCTCGTCGGCCTCGACGGGATCGAGGCCACCCGGCGCCTGCATGCCCAGGCGCCGGAGATCGCGGTCTTGATCCTCTCGGCGAACCCCGAGCTGCACGTCGTCCGCGCGACGCTCAACGCGGGGGCCACCGGGTACCTGCTCAAGCGTGCGAGCGGCAAGGAGCTGCGCGAAGCGGTGCGTGCGGCCGGACAGGGCGTTCCGTTCTTCTCCGCGGAGGTGATGGGCGCGGTGCGGGAACGCGCCCGCGTCGGCCCGTCCCGCGCCGAGAATCCGGCCTCGCTCACCGGCCGCGAGACCGAGATCCTCCAGCTCATCGCCGGCGGCTACTCGAACCGTGAGATCGGCGAGGCGCTGTCGATCAGCATCAAGACCGTCGACACCCATCGCATGCACATCATGGCCAAGCTCGACATCCACGATGTGGCGGGTCTCACGCGCTATGCGATCCGCAAGGGCCTCATCGAGTAGGTACAATTGGGTATGCGCTCTTACGGACGCCCGAGCGTTCTCATCGTCGATGATGAGGAGACGGTGCGGGCGGTCTGCACGCGCGCGCTGACCAAGGCCGGATATGAGCCCCACGCCGTCGCCACCGGGCGGCAGGCGCTCGCCGCCGTCCAGCGCGACAGCTTCGACGTGTTCATGCTGGACGTGCGCATGCCCGACCTCGACGGGCCGCGCCTCCTGTCCCTCCTGCGCGAGCACGACCCGGACACGCCGTGCCTCGTCATCTCCGGGTTCGCCGACTTCGACGCCGCCGTGACGTGCTTGCGACACGGGGCCACCGACTTCGTGCGCAAGCCCTTCGACATCGGCACCCTGGTGATGGCCGTCGATCGCGTGCTGGCGTCCACCCACCTCAAGGTGGACAGCGCGCTCCTGGCCGCGACCCAGACCATCTTCTCCTCGCTCGATTCGCGCGAGATCATGGAGCGCGTCCTCAGCGTGGTCCGCTCGCTGCTCAAAGCGTCGGAGGCGGCCATCTTCCTCACCGCCGGCGAGTGCCACCGCCTCGCCGACGCGGCGGTGGTGACGTCGGACTGGCAGATCCCCGCCGCCGCGCGCGCCAAGCTGCTCGAGCGCCGCGACCCGGTCGTGCTCCTGCGCGACCAGCAGGGCGACATCGAGCTCGCCGACCTCCTCGCCCAGGGCACCGGACCGGTCCTGGTGCAGCGCCTGGCGGTGCACGAGCGCCCGCTCGGGCTCCTCGTGGCGTCGCGGCGCGCGGGCGGGCGGAGCTTCGGCGACGGCGACATGCGGCGCGCCATGCTCCTCGCCGGGCACGTGGCGCTCGCGCTGGAGAACGGGCGGCTCCACTCCGACGTGGAGGACCATGCGCGCCGCCTCGAGCAGGCGCTCGACGCGCTCGTCGTCGCCGAGCGCATCACCACCTCGGCGAGGCTCGCCGCCGGGCTCGGCCACGAGATCTCCAACCCCGCCTGCGCGGTGCTCGCCTACCTGGAGCTGGCGCGCGAGCAGCTGCGCGGCGGCTTCACCGGCGAGGCGGGGGAGGCCGTCGACCGCGCCGCCGCCGGCGCCAACGCGATCCTCGACGTGTGCCGCTCGCTCCGCCTGCTCGGCTCGTCGCCGCGCCCCACCGTCACCGATCTGAAGCAGGTTCTCGAGAGCGCGATCATGCTCGCGTCCTACGAGCTGCGCGGGCGCGCGCGCGTCGTCCTCGACCTCCCGCCGCGGCCCATCCTCCTGCTCAGCGAGCAGGCCAAGCTGGGGCAGGTGTTCCTGAACCTCCTCCTCAACGCCGCGCAGGCGATCGTGCCCGGCGCGGCGCACGAGAACCAGGTGACCGTGCGCGCCCAGGCCCACGCCGGCGAGGTGATGGTGCGCGTGGAGGACACCGGCCGAGGCGTCCCCGCCGCGATCCTGCCTCACCTCTTCGAGCCGAGCGTGACCACCAAGAAGAGCGCGACCGGCCACGGCATGGGGCTGGCGATCTGCCGCTGGATCGTCGAGGAGATGGGCGGACACATCCGCTGCGTGCCCGACGTCAAGCGCGGCGCCGCGTTCGAGGTGCGGATCCCGATCGAGCCGCGCCCTACCAGTCGATGAAGATCTGCGGCGGCGGCGCGAGCGGCAGCCCCACCACGCGATAGCGGTTGCCGTTGCCGTACACGTTCTCGATGTACACCGTCATCGGATCGGCGGTGCCGTCGGGGAAGTAGCTCTTGATGATCTCGGGCGGCGGCGTGCCGTTCCACTGCGTCGGGTTCGTCCCGGTCGGCGCGAGCACCGGCGTGTCGGTCACAGCGTACACGCGCACCTCGTCGGAGAGGTACACCCCGGTGACGTAGACCCAGGCGCACGTGTGGGCGGGCAGCGGGTCCTCCACCATCTTCCACACCGCGACGAGGTTGACCCCTTGAACCATCGAGAAGCGCAGCTGCGTGCGCGCGGTCGTGTTGCACGGCGGCAAACCCGACGACGACACGTCGGAGCGGACGGTGCCGCCGCCCAGGGCGAGCCGGTAGGCGGTCGACATGAAGCCGGCGACCCGGCGGGCGTCCGACCCGGCCTGGTCGCTCCTGAGCATGCTGAACGACAGCCCGGCGGCGATCGCGATGATGGCCACGACGACCATCAGCTCGACGATCGTCATGCCCCGCTGCGCGCGATCACCTGTTGCTCCGGTCGCGCGCGCCGGCGCGGGGCTCCAGGTCGCTCGGCTGCGCCTCGCTCCAGGGTCGCCGGCGTCCGCGCCGGCGCACGCTCCCTCACAGGCCGACGCCCACATTCCTCAGGTCCACGGTCGAAGTGTACGTCCGATAGATGAAGGCGCCGTAGTACGGCGAGGTCGTGTCGGTGACCGGGAGCGTCGTGCCGGCGTGGTCCCCGACGCTGTTCTGGGTGAGCGGCTTGGTCGCGTCGATCAGATCCGGCGTCCGCGTGAGCGTGGCGCCGCCGACCTCCTTGGACGACTTGGCGAGGAACGTCACCGACACCTCGATGATGGCCGAGTTCGGCACCAGCAGGCGGGCGGTGTTCATGTTGTCGCCGGAGAACCAG
>DATFWE010000333.1:0-2685 GCA_035259575.1 Haliangiales bacterium | reverse complement strand
TGGCGCGGAGCCGGAGGCGGAGCGCCAGAGGGGGGCCCCGGCGGGCTCTGCCCGACGGGGGGTCGGAGCGAAGCGACGACCTGTAGAAGAGGCTAGCAGGCTGGACAAACGAGCGAAGCGAGTTTGTCAACAGCCTGCTAGAAGCGTGAAGGGCATACAATTGAATGCAGGAGGTCGCCATGCGAGATTTCGCGGTTGCGTTGACCCACCGTCCGGGCGAGCTCGCCCGCGTCGCCCGGGCCCTGTCGCGCTACGGGGTCAACCTCAAGTCGGTGGCCGGTCTGGCCCAGGACGGGCAGGTGCAGGTCCGCTTTCTTCCCGATGAGGTCGATGCGGCGCGGAGCGCGCTCGACTCCAGCGGCATCCGGTACGAGGAGCACGAGGTGATCACGGTGCTCCTCGAGAACCGGGCCGGCGAGCTGGCGGCCATGGCCGACCGTCTCGCCGAGGCGAACGTCAACGTGCTCGCCATCTACCTCACCGGGGTTGCCGGCAATCTCGTCGAGCTGGCGATCGTGCCCGATGACGTCAAGAGGGCCAAGCGCGTCCTCGAGTAGGGCAGGGTCCAGAGAGGAGAGAGCCGGCCATGACGCCCACGCGCGCCGACGCCGAGGCGCTGCTGTTCGAGTTCACCCGGTCCGACGCGCTGCGCAAGCACGCCCGCGCGGTCGAGGAGGCGATGCGCGCCTACGCGCGCTGGTACGGCGTGACCGACGCCGACGCGATCGAGACCTGGGGCATCGTGGGCCTCCTGCACGACTTCGACTACGAACAGAATCCGACGGAGGACACGCACCTTCACGTCGGCGCGCGCGTGCTGCGCGAGCGCGGCTACTCCGAGGAGATCGTCGAGGCCGTGTGCTCCCACGCCGACTACATGAGCATCCCGCGCGACACGCCGCTCAAGAAGGCGATCTACGCCTGCGACGAGCTGGTCGGATTCATCGGCGCGTGCGTGAAGGTGCGCCCATCGAAGAAGCTCGCCGATCTGCCGGTGGAATCGGTGGTGAAGAAGCTCAAGGACAAGGCGTTCGCCCGATCCGTCGACCGCTCGTATGTATACGGCGGCGCCCAGGCGGTGGGTCGCCCGCTCGACGAGCACGTCGGCTTCCTGATCGAGGCGTTGAAGCCGATCGCCGCCGAGATCGGGTTGTAACGCCGCGCCGCTTGACGGAACCCCCATGTCGGGGACACGGGCATCCGGGATCCTCCGGTCGTCCTTCGGGTATGTACCCCACTCACATTGAGGTGTTTCGCCCCTTGTCCGTCGTCGCCGTGCCGTCGCAGGTTAGCTCTCGCTTTCCGGCGGCCCATGGAACCCCACCGCCCTCCCACACCCAACGGCCCTGTCGCGGCGCTCCTGGAGCTGCTCGAGCGTGAGGTCATGATCGGGCCGCTTCCGCCGTACCTGGCCGACCTGCTCGGGCGGTTCCGCGCGCTGTCCCCCGCCGAGCGGCTGGCCAAGCTCGCCGGCGTGTACCTTTGCTTCGAGGAGTACCTGGCCGACGTCACCGTTGCGCACCGGCATTCGCGCGCGCACCTGCGCAGCATCGTCCGCTCGCGCTTCCCCGTGCTCCTCGAGCTGCCGGCGATCGACGTCGCGTTCGCCGAGCCGGAGGAGCAGCGGCGGCGGCTCGGCGAATGGTTCGTCCAGGCGCTCCACCGCGAGGCCGAGGCGGCCCTGGGCGAGCAAATGGACCCGCCGCCGCGCTCCTCGCCCCCGGCGGAGATCGAGGACCTCCATCATCGCGTGGCCGAGGCGCGGGGCGTCCAGGTGGCGGCGCGGGCGGTCGATGCCGCGATGGCGGCGATCTCCAAGGCGTACCCGGGGCTGGAGCACGCGGTCCTGGCGCTGATGCCCCAGAAGCTCCTCACGCTGGAGTGGGCGCGCGCCGTCGCCGCGCGGCGTCGCGAGCTCGCCTGCAACGAGCGGTTCGACGCGCTGCGCCGCGTCAACGAGGAGCTGCAGGCACGGGTCGCGGAGCTGGATCGCGACCGGGCGGCGCTGGTCGCCAGCGTGTCGAGCTACGAGCAGTCGACGTCCGTGTTCGGCGCGGCGGTGGGCGTATCGGACGACGGCGTCCTCGCGGTCGATGGGCGCGGCGTGATCCTCGCCGCGAACGAGGCCGCCCTCCACCTGTGGGGCTGCGCGATCGAGGAGATCGTCGGCAAGGATCTCGGCGTGCTCCTCGCGGACGGCCCGAGGCCCCGCCAGGTCGAGGGGTTGCGGCGGTACCTCGAGACGGGCATGCCGAGCGTGTTCGGCGACCGCCTGGTGGTCGAGGGGCGGCGGCGCGACGGCACCCGGTTCCCCGCGCGGGTGCGGGCGACGGAGACACACGCTGGCGAGCGGTTCTACGCCCTCGTCGTCCGCGATCTCACGGAGGCACACCACGCCGAGGCGCAGCTCCGGCTCCAGGCGGCCGCGCTGCGCAGCTGCACCAGCGGCATCGCCATCGCCGACCCGATGGGTCGCATCGAGTGGACGAACCCCAGCTTCGACGCGATGACCGGCCCGCACGCGGGCGGGGCCATCGGGACGACGCTGGCCGCCCTCCTCGACGACGCCGAAGGCCCACCCGCGGTCCCCTGGCGGGGCGAGCGCGTCATCCGCCGCCGCGACGGCACGACGTACGTGGCCAACCTCGCCGTGTCGCCCGTGCACGACGAGGCGGGACGCGTCAT
>DATFWE010000332.1:0-8686 GCA_035259575.1 Haliangiales bacterium | reverse complement strand
TGGCGCGGAGCCGGAGGCGGAGCGCCAGAGGGGGGCCCCGGCGGGCTCTGCCCGACGGGGGGTCGGAGCGAAGCGACGACCTGTAGAAGAGGCTAGCAGGCTGGACAAACGAGCGAAGCGAGTTTGTCAACAGCCTGCTAGGAGAGCGCCGCCAGCATCGCCGCGGCATCCCCGGCCGGCTCGATGCCGGCGAGGGCGGCGGCGGCGCGGACATCGTCGGCGGGGCTCGCCTCGGGCGCGGGCCCGAGGCCCGCGGCCAGGAGTGTGACCGCTCCCGTTTCGTCGTCGAGGAGGATCCGCTCGGGAGCGATCGCCCCGTGGGCGGCCTCCGCCGCGTGCACCGGCAGGAGCGCCCGCAGGAGCTCGCTCGCGAGCCGTCGCGGGACGGGGTGGGCGCGCCCGGTGAGGGGACGTCCCACCGGCGCCTCGTAGATCGCCACCCGCTCGGCGCGGTCGAACGACAGCACGCGCTGGAGAAACGGGCTCGTCCCCGCGGCCAGCCCGAGGAGCCGCCGCTCGGTCGCCTCATCGAGCTCGCGGAACCGCTCCACGACGACCGTCCGCCCGAGCGTCCCATCCACCGCGCGCGACAGCGTCGAGTTGGCGGTCTCGCCGAACGGCGTCTCCGCGCGGTAGCGCGGCGCCGAGGGGTTCGGCGTCGGCGCCGGCGTCGGCGCCGGGTCGGGCGCCCCCCGGCGCGGCAGGGACAGCACGGCCCGCCCCTCGGGGCGAAGCGCCGCCACCGCCTCGGCGGCCTCGTCGGCGGACGCGGGGCGCGCCGCCGGATCCTTCGCGAGGAGCTTGCCGATGATCGCGTCCCAGGCGGGGTCGACGGCGGCCACTTGCGACGGTGCGGGCGCGACCTCGCCCAGGTGCTGGGCCACGAAATCCGGGCCGAGGAACGGCAGGCGTCCGGTCAGCGCCCGGAACAGGGTCACGCCGAGCGCGTAGAGATCGGCCGTCGCCGCGAGCGGGGCCCCGGTCACCTGCTCGGGCGCCATGTAGGCGAGCGTGCCGATGAGCGCGCCGGTCTGCGTCTGGCCGAGGTCGAGGAGGTGGGCCACGCCGAAGTCGCCCACCTTGGCCCGGTCGTGCGCGTCGAAGAAGATGTTGGCGGGCTTGATGTCGCGGTGGACGATCCCGCGCCCGTGCGCGTGCGACAGCGCGGACAGGATCTCCAGCGCCAACCGGCGCACGCGGCCCGGCGCGAGCGCCGGGGCGAGGCGCGGCTCGAGCGTGCCCCCCTGCATGAGCTCCATGACGAGGAAGCCCAGATCGGAGCGGAAGTCGAGGATCTCCACGATGTGGGGGTGGCGGGTGTGCTCCCCCAGGCGCGCCTCGCGCACGAAGCGCTCCCACGCGGCGTGGCGGCGCGACGCGGAGTCGAGGAGCTTGAGCGCCACCTCGGCGCCCGAGACCTCGTCGCGGGCGAGAAACACCCGCCCGGCGCTGCCCGCCCCGAGCGGCTTGAGCAGGCGGTAGCGCCCGCCCACCAGCGACGCCGGGTCGACGCGGCCCGCCGCCGAGGCCACGACCTCCTCGACGGTGCGGGGGAGGGCGGGGTCGCGGGCGCGCGCGCGCTGGAGCGCGTCCTCCGCCGCGGTGGGGAGCCCGAGCGTGTAGAGCTCGACGGTGAGCAGGGCGAGCGCCGCCGGCGCGCACGCCTCGTCGCGCGCCGCCTCCTGCAGGCGCCGCGCCGCCTCCTCGTGGTGGCCCAGGCGCGCCAGGACGCGCCCCAGCGCCAGCGACGCGCGCGCGTCGTTCGGCTCGATGTGGAGCGCCTTCTCCAGCACGCGTCCGGCCTCGCGCAGGCGGCCCAGGCGCAGCAGCGCGCCGGCGGCCTCGACCGCGAGACCGCCGCGCTGGAACGCGCCCGCCGCGCGCTCGTCGTCGCCCGCCTGCTCCCACAGCGCGCCGGCCTGATCCCACACCCGCCGCGCCTCGAATGTCTCCGCGGCCGCGCGCGCCTGTCCGGCGCCGGCGAGCTCGCGCCCCAGCGCGGCCGCGGCGTCGAGCGAGCGGGCATCGAGCAGGTTGCGCAGCGCCGCGCGCAGGTCTCCGGCCAGCCGCGCCTCGGCGGCCGCGCGCGTGAAGTCCCAGATGCGCTCGTAGATCGCCGCCGCCCGCGCGTGCTCGCCGCGCTCCGCCGCCGCCGCCGCGGCCTCGGCGTGCCGTCCGTCGCTCTGCAGCCGGTCGATGTCGTCGGCCATCGTTGAACGCCCGATGCGAAAATGGTACACGACGGATTCATGCCCGACACACCCACCATCGGCGTCATCGGCGGCAGCGGCCTGTACGACCTGCCCGGCCTCGGGGACGTCGCGTCCGTGCGCGTCCCCACGCCCTTCGGCGAGCCGTCGGACGAGATCGTCACCGGACGCCTGGGGCGGGCGAAGCTCTTGTTCCTGCCGCGCCACGGCCACGGCCATCGCATCCTCCCCCACGAGGTCAATTCGCGCGCGAACATCTGGGCGCTCAAGCAGCTCGGCGCGGAGTGGGTGATCGCCGTGTCGGCGGTGGGCTCGATGCGCGAGGACATCCGCCCCGGCGATCTGGTCCTGCCCCACCAGTACATCGATCGCACGCGGGCCCGGCCGTCGACGTTCTTCGGCGATGGGGTCGCCGTGCACGTGTCGTTCGCCGACCCGGTGTGCACCAAGCTCGCCGGCTGGCTCGCCGACGCCGCCGACGCCGCCGGCGCGCGCGTGCACCGCGGCGGCACGTACGTGTGCATCGACGGGCCGCAGTTCTCGACGCGCGCGGAGTCCAAGCTCTACCGCAGCTGGGGCGTGGACGTCATCGGCATGACGGCGCTCCCCGAGGCCAAGCTCGCCCGCGAGGCCGAGATGTCCTACGCCACGCTGGCGCTGGCCACCGACTACGACGTGTGGCACCACAGCGAGGAGCCGGTCACCGCCGAGGCGGTGGTCGCGGTCATGCGGAAGAACGTCGCCGCCGCGCGCGACGTGGTCGCGCGCGCGGTAGCCATGGTCCACGGCCGCTCGCCCCACGCCGACGCGCTCGAGGACGCGATCATGACCGCGCCCGCGAAGATTCCCCCGGCGACGCGCGAGCGCCTCGCCCTGCTCATCGGAAGGTATCTGGGAACCCCATGAAGACGCTCCCCCTCCTGGTCGTGGGATCGGTGGCGCTCGACGACCTCGACGGCCCGTTCGGCCGCCGTCCCGACGTGCTGGGCGGGTCGGCAAGCTATTTCAGCGTGGCGGCGTCCTACCTGGCGTCGAACATCCACCTGGTCGCGGTGGTGGGCGACGACTTCCCCGACGAGCACGTGCGCGATTTCGCCGCCCGCGGCATCGATCTCGCCGGGCTCCAGCGCGTCCCCGGCCGCACGTTCCGGTGGAAGGGGCGCTACGCCGACACGCTGGACACGCGCGAGACGCTCGACACCCAGCTCGGCGTGTTCGCCGATTTCCGCCCCAAGCTGCTGGAGTCCCACCGCGAGGCGGACCTGGTGTTCCTCGGGAACATCGACCCCACGCTGCAGCTCGAGGTGCTCGAGCAGGTGCGCCGGCCGCGCCTCACCGCCTGCGACACGATGAACTTCTGGATCTCGCGCAAGCCGGCGGAGCTCGCCCGCACGCTCGAGCGGGTGGACCTCCTCATCGTCAACGACGAGGAGGCGCGGGAGCTCTCGGGCCTCCACAACCTGGTCAAGGCGGCGCAGGCGATCCAGCGCCTCGGCCCGCGCGCGGTGGTGGTCAAGCGCGGCGATTCGGGCGCGCTCCTGTTTCACGAGGGGGGCGTGTTCGCCGCGCCGGCGCTGCCGCTCGAGGACGTCGTGGATCCCACCGGCGCGGGCGACACGTTCGCCGGCGGCTTCATGGGCTACCTGGCGCGCACCGGCGAGATTACGCCGCGCGCGATCTGCCACGCGATGATCTGCGGCAGCGCGATGGCGTCGTTCGCCGTCGAGGGCGTGTCGCTCGACCGGTTGAAGACGCTGCAGCTCGCCGACATCGCGCGCCGGTTCAAGGCGTTCTACGAGCTGACGCACTTCGAGCACATCGATCTCTAACGACTGCGGACGAGTTCGAGCTGCCCGCCGGTAGCGATCGCCCGCGCGGCAAAGCGCGCGGCGAGGAACAGCTGGCGCACCGCGAACAGGAAGGCGCCGGCGAGCGGCGCCCCGGCGACGAGGTAGAGCGCGGCGAGCGCCGCCAGCGCGAGGCCGTAGACGACGTAGTGCGCGATCGGCAGCGGCGACGTGAACGTGAGGCGCAGCGCGCGCAGGAGCGCGCGCCCGGCGCCGGTCGCGTCGCGCGCGACCAGGTCGGCGCGCGCGTAGTCGATGGCGCAGGCGACCGCGGCGACGAGCAGGAGACCCGGGATCGCCCCGCGCAGCGTCGCCAGGGCGCGCCAGCGGTCGACGACCGGTGGGTCCGTGGCGCCGGTGAGGTGGGCGCCGATCCCGGCGATGGCGAGCGTCAGCACCAGCGGGATGAGCGACCACAGCGACAGGCGCACGAACGCCCAGAACTGCCGCCGCGCCGCGGTGCCGAACGCCCGCCCGGCGAACGCGCCGAGCAGCCCGGGGCCGAGGTAGAACGATAGGAGCGCCCAGCCCAGCACCAGCGCGCCGCCGGCCCAGGCCAGCGCGACCACGGCGCTGCGGTGCTGCTTCAGCGCCAGCGCCAGCGCCGTCGCGTCTCCCGCGACGCCGCGATCGAAGAGCGGCCGGTCGCCGTACAGCGCGCCGAGCGTGCGCCACACCACCAGGGTGAACAGCAGCGCCACCGCCGCCTCGGCGAGGTAGATGCCGAGCGCAATGCGCCACCAGGCGCGCAGCGCGCGCGCGCCGGCCGCGACCATCCGCCCCAGCGTCACAGCCCCACCAGCCCGGCCAGGACCTGCGCCCAGAAGCCCGCCCGCGCTGCCGCCGTGGCGGCCGCGCCGGTGCGCGGCGGATCGCGCCGCGCGTCGTCGAGGACGTTGCCCTCGAGGCGGATCTTGCGCGCGGGATCCATCGTGACCTCCACCAGCCGCGCCGGCTTGTGGAACGTGTAGCGCTTCCACGTGGTGCGGTCGCTCCACGTCGCCGTCACGACCTCGCCGTCCTCGAAGCGGAACGCCACGTCTACGATGGCGGGCACGCGCCCGACGTTGGCCACGACCACGCTCGACTCCCACGGCGCCTTGGGGTCCTCGGGCAGGCGGGCCTCGCGCTTGTCGCCCTCGCCGAAGATGCCGCGCGGCGGATCGGCGCGCCGGTTCTCGATCGCGCCGACGCGCAGATCGACGTCGCCCCGCCCGCGCAGCGCGGGCTCGAGGAACCAGCGCACGTCCTCGCCCAGCCCCTCGGACATCGCGGCGATGAAGTCGTCGCCGCGCGGATGCTTGTATGCCCACTTCTTGGCGTAGTGGCCGAGCGCGCCCCACACGCGGTCGCGCCCCAGCATCCCCTCCAGCGTCTTCATCGCGCTCGACGTCTTGTAGTAGGTGGCGACGCCGTAGTCCTGGAAGTCGGGGAACTCGTACGATTTGGTATCGATGGGCGACAGGGCGTCCCCCATGCCGAGGAGGATCTGATCGCGGTCGTAGTAGCCCACGCGGACGAGGCCGTCGATCGAGCTGCGGTCGGCGCCGAACATCGCGTCGGCGACGATCCCGTCGGCGTAGGTGTTGATCCCCTCGTCGAGCCAGCCCTCGTCCACCTCGTTCGAGGCGAGAATGCCCTGGAACCAGTTGTGCCCCACCTCGTGGATCGTCACCTCCTCGAGGAGCTTCTGCCCGGGGACGTCCCAGTCGCCGCCGGTCGTCACCAGCGTCGGGTACTCCATCCCCCCGGCCGAGCCCTCGGCGTCGGACGGCGGATCGACGACCGACATGATCGGCCAGGGGTAGGGGACGAACATGCGCGAGAACGTCTCGATGGTGCGCCTGGCGGCCTCGAGGTGGCGCGGGACGTGCGCGGCGTGCTCGGGGCGATGGTAGACGCGGACCTCGACGGTGCCGCCGGGGACGGCGGCGGTGGTGCGCGCCACCTGCATCCACGGGTCGGCCATGAACACGAAGTCGTGGACGTCCTCGGCGCGGTAGGCGAGGACGCGCCCGTCGCCGTCGTCGCGGGCGGCGACGAGGACGCCAGTCGCGGCGATCGCGTGCGTCCGGGGCACGTGGAGCTCCACGTCGTAGGTGCCGAAATCCGCGAAGAACTCGCTCGCGACGTGGAACGTGTCGCAGATCCAGCGCTGCCGCCCGCCCTCGACGCGGAGGACGCCGATCTTGGGGAACCACTCGCCGACGAGGAAGAACTCGCCCTGGTAGCCGGTGCGGGCGAACACCTCCGGCAGGCGGGTGGTGAAGCGCAGATCCAGCGTGAGCGTCTCCCCCGGCGCGACCGGCCGGGCGAGCGGCACGGTGAGCGTCGTCTCGTCCTCGCCGTAGGCCGCCTGCGGGCGCAGCTCCACGCCGCCCTGCTGGATGGACGGCACCTCGATCCACCCCCAGGTCCCGTCGGCCTTGGTCGCGCCGCGGTGGCGGCCGTGCGATTCGCGCAGGAAGACGGAGGTCTCGTTCTTGAACGCGTTCATGTAGAGGTGGAGCGGCACCGCCCGCACCGGCTCGACGCCGTCATGCTTCCACACGAGCGTCTCGCGGGCGCGGACCTCCTTGGCCGCGACGTCGAGCGTCGCGTCGATGCGGTAGCTCGCCAGGCGCGGCGACAGCGGCGCGCCGCCGAGGAGCGGGGCCTTGCCGTCGGGGATGGGGAGCGGCCGCTCGGCGATCGGCGGCGCCGCGGCGCGCCCGCACGCGACGAGGAGCACCAGCCACGTCGAGCGCATCTTAGAAGGACACTCGCAGGGTCACCCGGGCGCCGTCGGGGCCGATGGCGGGCACGATCGCCGTGCGCTCCTCGGCGCGCGCGTCCTTCTGCGCGCCGAGGTAGTAGAGGATGCCGCCGGTGACGATCGCCGCCGCGCCCACGCTGTAACCGACGATGGCCAGCGCGTTCATCGTCTTGCCCTGGGACTCCTTGTCGGCGAGGTCCTGGCTCCATGGCATGCCGGCGCGCGTGGCGTCCTCGAGGTCGGAGGCGAGCGACTTCGCGCGCAGGCCGAAAACCACGCCGCCGGCGAGCGCCGCGGCGCCGGCGCCCATGCTCACGATGCCGGCGACGCGCATGCCCTTGCCCGGACGCGGCGCCTCCTCCGGGACGGGGGCGGGCGGCTCGGTCTGGGCCCTGACGTCGACCGACGGCGGCGGCGCCGGCGGCGGCGCCGGTTCCGCCGGCGGCGCGGGCTGCGCCGCCTTCTCCGCCTCGTCGATCTGCTTCTGCAGGTCGGCGACCTTCTCCTCCACCTCGCCGCGGTTCTTGGCGTCGGGGAGCTCGCGCAGGTAGCCCTTGTAGTAGAAGATGGCCTTTCCGCCGTCGCCCTTCTGCCGGAACGCCTGGGCGATGTTGTAGAGGAAGATGGGGTCGTCCTTGAGCTCGTAGGCTTCCTTCCACAGCTCGATCGCCTTGTCGAAATCGCTCAGCGTGTACGCCTTCTTGCCCGCCTCGAAGGCGCGGCGGGCCTCGCGCACCCGCGTGCGATCGGCCTTGGCCGGTTTCTTGTCGTCGGCCCGCGCCGGAAGCGACGGCGCAGCCAGCGCGAGGGCGATACCCAGGACCACGAGGCGATTCACCGTACGCGCTCGCTCGCGACGGCTCGGGGCGCCGGGTCGCTCGGCTGCGCCTCGCTCCAGGGGCGCCTCGATCCTCGCCGTCGCTCGCTCGCTCATCGCGCGAGTGTATCCTATGTCCGTGCCCGTCGCCCCGCTTCCGGAGGACACGCTCGCGCTCGCGGAGGCGCTGGGGCGCCTGTGCCGCCCCGGCGACGTCATCGGCCTGGTCGGGGAGCTCGGCGCCGGCAAGACGACGTTCGTGCAGGGTCTGGCGCGGGGGCTGGGCGTGCCGGCCCAGGTGCTCGTGACCAGCCCGTCGTTCACGCTCGTGCACATCTACGAGGGCGGGCGCACGCCGCTGTTCCACGTCGACCTCTACCGTATCGACGGTGAGAGCGAGCTTCTCGACGTGGGGCTCGACGACCTCTACCGCCAGGACGGCGTCGCCGCCGTGGAGTGGTTCGACAAGTTCCCGCGCGCCGCCCCCCGCGACGTGCTAGAGGTCAGGCTCGGTCCCGAAGGCGACGGGCGGCGCCTCGACGTGACGGCGCGGGGCGCGCGGGCGAAGGCGCTGCGGGCGGCCTGGCTGGGCGACGCCGCGTAGCATACGCTGGAGACGTGCACCGCGACGACATCGCGCCTCCCTCCGCTTCCCCTCCGCTCAAGGTGAGGACGATCGGGCGCCGCGTCCGCCCGCTGGGCGACCTCTACCACTTCGTGCTCGAGCGCACCTGGCCCCAGTACATCCTGATGCTGGTCGCCACGTTCCTCACGTTGAACGTGCTGTTCGCGCTCGTCTACTTCTGCGACCCGGGCGGCATCCTCAACGCCCGCGCCGGCAGCTTCGAGGATTGCTTTTACTTCAGCGTGCAGACGCTGGCGACGATCGGGTTCGGCCAGATGGCGCCCGCCGATCGGTTCACCAACGTCGTCGTGGTGGTGGAGGCGGTGACCGGCACGCTGTCGATCGCGCTCATCGCCGGGCTCACATTCGCCAAGTTCGCGCGGCCGACCGCCAAGGTGCTGTTCTCGTCCCACGCAGTGGTCACGCCGCGCG
>DATFWE010000331.1:0-2233 GCA_035259575.1 Haliangiales bacterium | reverse complement strand
CCGTCGCCCGCAGCACGTCGGCGAACACGAACATCGACCCGCCGAGCGCCACGCCCTCGCCCAGGTCGAGCGCGCGCACCGCGTCGGAGAAGCGGATGATGTCGGCGATGTTCCCGGTGTCGAAGCCCCGCGCCGTGTCGGCGAGGATCAAGCGGCCGCGCGTTCCGTCCTTCTCGGCGAAGCGCGACGCGATCTCCGCCGGCACGTCCTCGTCCCCGATGGGGCGCAGGCCGTCGGGCGGCCGCAGCGCCGCGATCTCCTCGCGATCCGCCGGCGCCAGATCCGGAAGCGCCAGGTCGATCTTCCTCCGGATCTCGGCGAGCAGCGAGAGCTTGCGCCCCTGATCGCGCGGGATCACGTCGTCGAGCGTCTGGATGCCGGCGAACAGCCTCCGCTCCGCCGGCTTGCCCTCGTCGGCGCGCCGCATCGCCTCCGCCGCCCGGCGCGCGGTCGCGCGGTCCGGCGCCGCGACGACGAACCCGCCCGAGATGTTGCGCGAGAACGCGGCATCGATCCGGCGCAGGCGCGCCCGCAGCTCCGACAGCTCCGCGTTGTCGGAGAGCAGGTTGGCGGTGTACTTCTCGATCGGATCGCCCGTCAGGTAATGCGCGGTCCCGATGCCCGCCGCGACGGTCGCGACGAGGCCCGCGGCCGCGACGACGCCGAGGTGGCGCGGAAGCAGCCGCGACAGCACGCGCCCCAGCGCCGGCTCCGCGCGCGGTCCGAACGTCCGCGTCCGCGCCAGCACCGCCAGCCCCGCGGGCAGGATCGTGTAGGTCGCCAGCCAGCAGACGATCATGCCGATGCCGCCTATGATCCCGAAATGCTGGAAACCTTTGAAGTTTGTGAGGATTAGCGACGCGTACGCCACGGACGCCGTGAGCGCCGCGGTGAGCGTCCCGCTCCACGTGCCCGCCATGGCCGCGCCGAGGGCCCGCGCGCCGCGCCTTCCCGCGCGCGCCTCCTCGAGGTAGCGCGCCACGAGCACGATCCCGAAGTTGATGCCGTTGCCGACGACGATCGACGACAGGAACGCGGTCGCGAGGTTGAGGTGCCCGACGGTTAGCCAGGTGATCCCGAACGTCACCACCGTCCCCACGCCCAGCGCCCACAGGACGACCCCCAGCGACCGCAGCGAGCGGAAGTAGAGGAGGAGACCGACCGCGACGATCGCGACGGTCAGGATCGTCGCCCACATCACGCCCCGGAGGAGGGCCCGCTGCTCGGCGAGCGCGGTGTAGACGTCGCCCTGCGCGGCGATCTTCACGCCGGGGCCGACCTCCGCCGCGACGCCGCGGATCGCGTCCTCGAGGCCCGCGACCAGGCGCGTCGCCTGCGACACCGCCGACGAATCGAACGTCGTGCGGATGACCAGAAGCTGCATCGTCCCGTCGGGGGACACGAACCCGGCCGGGCCGGCGTGCGCCTTCTCGGCGTCGCGGAGCTTCCGGCGCAGCTCGGCGACCTGCTCCGGCTCGGCGGCGGCCGGCTCGCCGTCCTCGAGGTCGACGTAGAGCGGGTTCGCCTTGAGCTTGGCGCGCTGGATCTTGTCGTCGAGCGCGCGCTGGGCCGCGACGAGATCGTCGAGGCGGACGAACAGGAAGCGGTTCTTCCACACGTAGTCGCGCGCCTCGCGATCGTCCCAGATGACCTGCGCGACGAGATCGGACGGCAGCGCCTCGAGCCGCGCCGCCAGCCGCTCGACCGCCCGCCCGCGCAGCGCCCGATCGCCGCTCTCCGCGGTGACCATGATCGTCCCGAAGCTCGGCACCCGCGCCTCGAGCAGGCGCAGCGCCTGCACCGACGGCGTGTCCGCGGGGAGGAGATGCGAGAAGTCGCCCCGGATGGGCAGGCGCGCCGCCAGCCACCCCGCGGCGGCGAGGATCGCCACCGAGGCCGACAGGATCGCGACGCGGCGGCGGTCGATCCAGCGGGCCAGGTGGTGGAACGCGGGCGAAAGGAGATCTCGGGGCAAGGACGTCGCTCTGGAGTTGGCGATCAGATGCCAAGGACGTGGCTTTGGGGTCCAACGATTTCGCGACCTGCGACCCACACGGTGCGTACGTGCCGGGCGCCGTAGTGATACGGAATCGTGCGGTAATCGGTTGCGTCCCAGAGGACCAGGTCGGCGGGAGCGCCGGCCAGGAGGCGCCCGGCTTCCGGGCGCCCGGCCGCGCGCGCGGCGTCGCGGGTGACCGCAAGCCAAGCTTCTTCGACGGTTAGGCCGAGGTGG
>DATFWE010000330.1:0-10030 GCA_035259575.1 Haliangiales bacterium | reverse complement strand
GGGGTCATGCAACGCATGCTGCACGAGGCGGAGGACTGGCTGAACGTCCGGTTCGACGGCATCTCGCCGATCGACCTGGCGCCCCGCATGACGGTGCCGCTCCTCGTTTTCCACGATCCGGAGGACCGCGAGATGCCGTTCGGCGAGGGCGTCGAGCTCGCCCGCCGCTGGCCCGGCGCGGTCGCCGAGCCCGATCCCATGGCGGCGGTGGCGGCGGCCGCGGCGCGCGGACCGCTTGTGGTGGTGTACGGGTCGATCTTTCTCGTCGGCGCCGTGCGCGCCGGGCTCCTCGGCGAGGAGGCCGACCCCGCCTGGGCGCAGGACCCGGCCGCCCGGAGGTAGGAAAATTGCCGCCCGCGCGCGGCGGGCGTACGATCGCCTCGACATGCGCCAGACAGCGCTCGCGCTTGTGATCCTCGGGCTCGCGACGCCGGTCCGCGCCGACTACGCGGGGGTGACGCCCGGGCGTCCGCCGCCGAAGAAGAACGAGGGTCCCAAGTCGACGCTGACGTGGGTCGGGTTCCAGGCGGAGGGCGCGGGCGAAAAGAAGAGCCCCCGCGTGTTCCTCCAGCTGTCGTCGCCCGGCACGTTCGACCAGAAGGTGAAGGGGCGCGACGTGGTGATCGCGCTGCCGGGGTTCCACGTCGACGTCAAGAACAACACCCGTCCGCTCAAGACCGAGGACTTCGGCACCGACGTGGTGCGCATCAACGCCAAGCCGACCAAGACCGGCGTCGAGGTGCACGTCCGCTTCCGCGGCGCGGCGCGACCGGCCAAGATCCGCGCCGCCGACGAGAGCGACGGCTGGAGCTACCTCTACCTCGACTTCTGAGCGGCTGGCGCCCGGCGGTGAAGCACCGTCCCGCCGGCGCCGACGGCCCAGGCGCCGCGCACGCGGCGCAGCGCGTTGGCCGTGCCCGACGGCTCGACCGCGAAGGTGCCGTCGCGGCCGCGCAGGACGAGGCCGCCGTCGCCGACGATGGTGAGGTCGTCGGGCCCCGTCCCCCACACGCCGTGGAGGTCCGCGCGCGTCCCTGTCGCGAGCGGCGCGAACGTCCGCCCGCCGTCGCGCGAGCGCAGCACCGTGCCCGCGGCGCCGACCACCACGACGTCGGCGCCGCGCCCCCAGATCCCGGCGAGCGCCGCCTCGGTGCCGGCGGGCGTCGCCTGGCCGTCGCGCCAGATCGTCCCCCGGTCGCCGACGGCCACGACCGCGCTGTCGTCGGCGACCCACACGTCGGCGAAGTCGACCGCCGGCGCGGCCGGCGCCTGGAAGGTGACGCCGCCGTCGCGCGACACGAGGAGCGTGCCGCGCGCGCCGGCGACCGCGACCGTGGTGCCGTTGGAGGACACGCCGGCGAGCGCGGCGGTGATGCCCGTCGGGACGCGCGCGACGGTGCCGCCGCGGCCGTGGAGGAGCGTGCCCTGGGCGCCGGCGATCCACACCTCGTCGCCGCGCGCCCACACCGACGCAAGGCCCGCGGTCGTGCCGCTCGGGACCGGCGCCAGCGAGGGCCCGTGCCCGTGGAGCACCAGGCCGCTGGCGCCGACGATCCACAGGCCGTCGCCGTCGAGCGCCAGGCCGAGGAGGAGCGCGCGCGTCCCCGGCGCCAGGTCGCGCAGCCCGCCCGGGCCGGCCTCGAAGAGCGCCCCGAAGCGGCCGGCGAAGAAGGTGCGGCCGCCGACCGCGGCGGCCGCGTAGAGCGACTCGGTCGTGCCCGACGCCTCGCGCGCGAAGCTCTTGCCGCCGTCGCGCGAGCGGAGCACCGTGCCGCCCAGGCCGCACGCGACGACGTCCCCGTCACCCCCGACGTCGAGGAGCGTGTCGGTGGTGCCGGTCGCCACCAGGGCGAAGCCGCCCGCGTCCGAGCGCACGATCGTGCCGGCGTCGCCGACCGCGACGATGGTCCCGTCGCGGAGGAAGCGCACGCGGTGGAGGTCGCGCGCGGTGGGGCTCGCCGCCGCCTTCCACGACGCGCCCTCGCCCTCGGACACGAGGATGACGCCGCCCGCGCCGACGGCGACGAGCGGCTGGTCTGTGGTCGGCGCGCCGGCGATCGCGTGGAGCCGCGCGGTCGTGCCGCTGTGCACGCGCGTCCACGCCCCCCCGCCGTTGGTGGAGCGGAAGATCGCGCCGCCGTCGCCGACGGCGAACAGGCGGTTGACGCCGTTGGCCCACAGGCCGGCAAGGTCGACTTCGAGCGGCGGCTGGGCGGCGAACCGGCGGCCGTCGCCCGAGACCAGCACCGTGCCGCGCGCGCCGACGACGTAGGTGCCCGCTCCGTCGGTGGCGACGTCGGTCAGCGCGGCATCGGTCCCGCTGGGCACGAGCGTCCAGGCGGCCCCGTCGTAGACGAGGATCGTCCCCCCTTCCCCCACGGCGTAGGCCGCGTCGGGCCCGCGCGCGTGGACGGCGAGGATCGTGTTGCCCTGCGGGCGCGGGCTGACCCACTCCCACGCCGGCTCGGCCGGCGGAGCCGGGCGCGCGCAGGCGACGAGGACGCCTAGGAGTCCGAGACCAAGATGCCCGGCGCGGGGAAGGCGCGGCATAGCTCCTTGATCTCGCCGGCGACGCGCGCCGCCAGGCCCTCGTCGTCGGGCGCGGCCACGACGGCGTCCATCCACGCGGCGATGCGCTTCATCTCCGGCTCCTTCATGCCGCGCGAGGTCACCGCGGGCGTGCCGATGCGCAGCCCCGAGGGATCGAACGGCTTGCGCGGGTCGAACGGGATCGAGTTGTAGTTCGTCTCCAGCCCGGCGCGGTCGAGCGCCTTCGCCGCCCTCTTGCCGGGGATGCCCTTGCCGGTTAGGTCGATAAGGATGAGGTGGTTGTCGGTGCCGCCGGTGATGAGCGTGAAGCCGCGCTCGGCGAGGGCCGCCGCCAGCGCCTTGGCGTTGGCGACGATCTGCGCGGCGTAGGCCGCGAACGCGGGAGTCGCCGCCTCCTTGAGGGCGACCGCGATCCCCGCGGTGGTGTGGTTGTGCGGCCCGCCCTGCAGGCCGGGGAACACCGCGCGGTCGAGCGCCGACGCGTGCTGGGCGCGGCTCACGAACATGCCGCCGCGCGGACCGCGCAGCGTCTTGTGCGTGGTGGTCGTCACCACGTCGGCGTGGGGGACCGGCGACGGGTGGACGCCGCCGATGACGAGCCCGGCGATGTGGGCGATGTCAGCGGCGAACGCGGCGCCGACCTCGCGCGCGATCTCGCCGAACGCCGCGAAGTCGATGATGCGCGGCACTGCGGTGCCGCCCGCCCACAGGAGCTTGGGCCGCTCCTTCTTCGCCAGGTCGCGCACCTCGTCGTAGTCGATGCGGTGCGTGTCCGGACGGACGCCGTACTGCACCGAGCGGAAGAACCTGCCGGTGATCGACACGTTCCAGCCGTGCGTGAGGTGGCCGCCCGCCGGCAGCCCGAGGCCCATCACGGTGTCCCCCGGCTTCAGGAATGCCAAGTACACCGCCAAGTTGCACGGCGAGCCGGAGTACGGCTGGACGTTGGCGTGCTCCGCGCCGAAAAGCGCCTTGGCGCGATCGACCGCGATCGTCTCGATGACGTCGATGAATTGCTGTCCCTCGTAGTACCGCTTTCCCGCGTAGCCCTCGGAGTACTTGTTGGTGAGGATCGATCCGGTGGCCTCGAGCACGGCGCGGGACACGTAGTTCTCGGACGGGATGAGGCGGATCTTGTCCCGCTCGCGCCGCTCCTCCGCGAGGACGAGATCGGCGATCTCGGGATCGGTGGCGCGCAGGGCCTCGTAGGGAAACATGGGGGGAAGGTAAGGGGCGGCCCTCGGCCAGTCAATGGTATGGTTCGCCGGAGCGATGACGACGACCTTCCCCAGCCGCGAGGGATTTCGCGCGCTGTGCGCCGAGGGAAACCTCATCCCGGTGTACCGCGAGATCCTGGCCGACCAGGACACGCCGGTCTCGGCCTACGCGCGCCTCGGCTGCCCGGACTACGGCTTCCTCCTCGAATCGGTGGTCGGCGGCGAGAAGTGGGGCGCGTTCTCGTTCATCGGCGTGTCGCCGCGCGCGATCCTCCGCTGGAAGCAGCCGCAGGTGGGCCCGGCGCACATGCGGGTCACGTGGCGCGACGTCGACGGAGGCGGCGGGGAGCGCCACGCCGAGTGGCCGGCCCCCGACGTGGCGACCGCGCTGGAGGAGATCCTCAGCGACTTCCGCCCCGTCGCGGTGCCCGGGCTGCCGCGCTTCTGGGGCGGGGCGGTGGGGTGGGTCGGCTACGACGCGGTGCGCGCGTTCGAGGAGTTGCCGGCGCGCGCGCCCGACGACCTCGGCCTACCCGACGTGTGCCTGGTGCTCACCGACACGCTGGTCATCTTCGACAACCTGCGCCAGACGGTGAAGCTCCTGGCGGCGCCGTTCGTGCCGCGGGCCGACAAGGCGGACGAGGCGTACGACGCGGCGGTGCGGCGGATCGACGCGCTGGAGCAGCGCCTGCGCGCCGAGGCGCGCCTGCGCCCGCTCGCCCCGCCGCCGCAGGGGGAGGACGCGTCGGTGCGCCTGCGCTGGGGCGGGGGCGCGCCGCCGCGCTCGGCGTTCGGCAAGATCGACTACCTGGCGGCCGTGCGCCGCGCCAAGGAGTACATCCACGCCGGCGACGTGTTCCAGGTGCAGATCGGACAGCGGTTCGAGGTGGACCGGGGCGACGTCGACCCGTTCGACGTCTACCGCGCGCTGCGCGTCGTGAACCCGTCCCCGTACATGTTCCACCTCGACTTCCCCGAGGCGCGCGTGACCGGCGCGTCGCCGGAGTGCCTGGTCCGGTGCGACCGCGGCCGCATCGACATCCGGCCGCTCGCCGGGACGCGCCCGCGCGGGGGGACGCCCGACGAGGACGCCCTCCTCGCCGCCGAGCTCCTCGCCGATCCCAAGGAGCGCGCCGAGCACATCATGCTCATCGACCTCGCGCGCAACGACGCCGGCCGGGTCGCGCGCACCGGCAGTGTCGTCGTCGACGAGGAGATGGTCGTCGAGCGCTACTCGCACGTCATGCACATCGTGTCGAACGTGCGCGCGGAGCTGGCGGCGGAGCGGACGGCGTTCGACGTGCTGCGCGCGTCGTTCCCCGCCGGCACGTTGACGGGCGCGCCGAAGATCCGCGCCATGGAGATCATCGACGAGCTCGAGCCGCACCGGCGCGGCATCTACGGCGGCGGCGTGGGTTACCTGTCGTACACCGGCAACCTCGACCTGGCGATCGCGATCCGCACGCTCGTCGCCACCGAAGGAAAAATCTACGTGCAGGCGTCGGCGGGAATCGTGTACGACAGCGACCCGCAGCGCGAGTACGAGGAGACCGTGAACAAGGCGCGGGGCGCGCTGCGCGCGGTGGTGATGGCGCGCGAGGGCGTGCCGCAGGAAACGCCATGATCCTCCTCGTCGATAACTACGACTCGTTCACCTACAACCTCGCGCAGTACTTGGGCGAGCTGGGCGAGGACGTGCGCGTGGTGCGCAACGACGCGGTGTCGGTGGACGAGGTCGGGCGTCTCGAGCCCACGCGCATCGTCATCTCGCCCGGGCCGTGCACGCCCAACGAGGCGGGCATCTCCCTCGACGTGATCCGCCAGTACGCCGGGAAGATCCCCATCCTCGGGGTGTGCCTCGGGCACCAGGCGATCGGGCAGGCGTTCGGCGGCAAGATCGTGGGGGCCAAGACGATCATGCACGGCAAGATCTCCAAGATCTTTCACGACGAGCGGGGCGTGTACCGCGACGTGCCGAATCCCTTCGAGGCGACGCGCTACCACTCGCTGGTGGTGGACGCGGGGCTCGTCCCCGACGTGCTCGAGGTGACGGCCAAGACGTGGGACGACGAGATCATGGGGCTGCGCCACCGCGGCTACGCCGGGACGCGCGGTCCGGTCGAGGGGGTGCAGTTCCACCCCGAGTCGATCATGACGAAGGTCGGCAAGCGGCTCCTGGCGAACTTTCTGGAGATGACGAGAACCTAATGGATCTGAAGCAGGCCATCGAACGGGTGATGGCGCGGCGCGACCTCGGCGCCGACGAGATCGCGGAGGCGTTCGGCCGCATCATGGACGGGGAGGCCACGCCGGCGCAGATCGGCGCGCTGCTCGTCGCGCTGCGCATGAAGGGCGAGACGCCGGAGGAGATCGCGGGCGCGGCGCGGGCGATGCGCGCGCGGGCGGTCCCGGTGCGCTGCCCCGAGCCGGAGCGGGCGGTGGACACCTGCGGCACGGGGGGCGACGCGTCGGGGAGCATCAACGTGTCGACGATTGCGGCGATCGTGGCGGCGGGCGCGGGCGTGCGCGTGGCCAAGCACGGGAACCGCGCGCTGTCGTCGCGCTCGGGCTCGGCCGACGTGCTGGAGGCGCTGGGGGTGAACGTGGCGGGGGGCGCGGCGACAGCGGAGCGGTGCTTGCGCGAGGTGGGGATCGCGTTCCTGTTCGCGCCGGCGTTCCACGCCGCCACGCGCCACGCGGCCGGGCCGCGGCGCGAGCTCGGCACGCGCACGATCTTCAACCTCCTGGGGCCGCTCACCAACCCGGCCGGCGTCGCGAACCAGGTCGTGGGAGTCTACGACGGCGCGTGGTGCGAGCCGCTCGCCGCGGCGCTGGGGCGGCTCGGGGCGCGGCGCGCGTTCGTCGTCCACGGCGAGGGTGGGCTCGACGAGGTGGCGGTCGCCGGGCAGACGCTGGTGGCGGAGTGGGACGGCGCGGCGGTGCGCGTGCGCCATCTGTGCCCGGCCGATTTCCGTCTCGCCGACGAGGACCCCGCCGGGCTGCGCGGGGGCGACGCGGCGGCGAACGCGGCGGTGGTGCGGGCGGTGCTCGACGGCGAGCCCGGCGCGCCGCGGGCGGCGGCGATCATGGAGGCGGCCCTGGCGCTGGTGGCGGCCGGGGCGGCGGCGGACATCGTCGCCGGGGCGCGGCGCGCGGCCGAGGCCATCGACGGCGGCGCGGCGCGCGCCACGCTCGAGCGGTGGGCGACCGCGTCGCGCGAGCCGTGATACAAACGGGCCATGGCGTGGGACAAGCTGAAGTCGCTGTTCGTGGTGAAGGATCCGCCCGCCGACAGGGCGGCGCTCGAGGTGACGGCGACGGATCTCGACGCGTTCGAGGTGCCCAAGGACGCCGCATCCGCGCCCTCGCCCCTGCCCGCCGACGCGGTGCCGGCGACGTTCGGCGCCGGCGCGATCGATTTTCAGGCGCTCTACGACCAGGCGGGCATTCCCAACACCGACGAGGTCGAGGCGCTGGAGAAGTTCCTCGGCGGTCTGGACATGGAGCTGCCCCAGGCGTCGAAGGTGGCCGCGGCCAAGGCGTTCTTGAACGCGATCGGCAAATCGCCCAACGACGTGCTCGAGGACGCCGGGCGCAAGATCCAGGTGGTGCGCGTCGTCGGTGAGGCCAAGGGCGCCGAGGCGGCCAAGGTCCTGGCCGACCACCAGGCGGCGATCGACGAGCTCAACAAGAAGATCGAAGAGCATCGCGCGGCGATGGAGCAGACGCACCGCGAGATGGAGTCGGTGAAGGGCCAGTGCGCGGTGGAGGAGGGGAGGCTGCAGGGGGCGCGGACGTTCTTCGGCCACGTCGGGGAGCTGCCCACGTCCGGGGCGCAGGGGGATAGGCGGAAGAAGTAGGAGCGCTCCGCGCCACGGACGGGCGTAGGACGCAGTCGTGACCGCTGCGGAGCCGGGACGTCCCCGGCTCCGCCGCGGTCGTGCGTCAGTGGGTCATCCGGTAGAGCATCGCGCCCAGGCGGTCGAGGAGCGCGCGGGGCTCGGCCAGCGCGGCGTCGTCGACGTAGCCCCAGGCGCCCGCGGTGCGCAGCGCGGCCCGCACTTCCTCGGCGCTGCCGGCCGCGACGCGAAAGTGGTAGCGCCGGTCGCGGCCCGCCCGACGCAGCCCCTCGCCCAGGTTGGCGGGGACTGACGAGGCGGCGCGCCGAATCTGCGCGGTCAAGTCGCCATCGTGCCGCGCGAGCTCGGCGACGACGCCCCGCAAGCAACGAATGAGCTGGAGCGAAACCTCGAAGACGTGCCAGGTCATGGTGGGAGGATCCTTTCGCGGGGTCATGCCCCACCCCCGGCGCAGATCCCGTGACAGCCCCCGGGCGCTCTTTGCCCGGGGGCTGGCGCGGGATCTGCGCCGTTGGGGAAAAGACCCCGCGAAAGGATCCGAGCCATGGCGCAGGGAGCGAGGGGGCCGAGCGTCGGTGCCGGAACCGGAGCCGGAACCGGAACCGAACCGGGCGCGGGCACGGGCGCGGGCACGGGCGCGGGAAGGGCGATCGGAACCGGAGCCGGAACCGGAACCGGAGCCGGAACCGGAACCGGATCTGGGTCCGGCTCCGGCGACGGCGGCTACCCGCCCCGCGCGAGCTCGGCGGCGACGGCGTCCGCGCTCATCCCCACCAGGAACGCCAGCCCGGCACCGGGGCGGTGCGCGTCCATGCGCCGCGCCAGCTCGGCGCGTCCGGCGTCGTCGAGGGCGCCCCGGCCGCCGGCGAGCTCCTTGACGTGCGCCGCATACGCGAGGAGGTAGTCGCGCTGGCGCGGAATCAGCTCGGCCGGCGCCCCGGGCGGACCGTGGCCGGGAAACAGGCGCGCCAGGCCCATGCGGGCGACCCGCTCGAGATTGGCCAGCCAGGCGAGGACGCCGCCGTCGGCCAGGTAGGCGTGGACGCCGTCGAACACCAGGTCGCCGACGAACGCCGCCTCCGCCGCGACCCACATCGCGTTCGCGTCGCTGTCGCCGCCCCGCCCGAGATCGTGGACCCGGAACGCCACGCCGCCGAGCGTCACGACCTCCCCATCGGCGACGATCCGGTTCGGGTAGCGCCAGCGCGGCACCCACTCGTCCTTGAATACGGGGCCCCACTGGGCGCGCTTGGGCGCCTCGAGCCGCCGCATGAGCGCGACGACCGGATCGGTGGCGAAGATCGGCAGCGCGTCGTCGGACACGAGCTCGGCCAGCCCCGCCACGTGGTCGGGGTGGGGGTGGGTGACGAGCACCCCGAGGAGGGGCTTGCCCAGCGCCTCCAGCCGGGCGCGGAGCGCCCGGCCGGTCGACACCGTCAGCGTGGCGTCGACGGCGACGACGCCGGAATCGGTCTCGACGAGATAGGCATTGACGAAGATGCCCTCCTCGCCGCAGGCATGGAGGTGGACGCGCGCACCCGGGGAAAGCTGGATCGGGTCCATGCCCTCTCCTTTAGCGTCGCGGGCCGCGCGCGGCCATGCCGTAATCTTCATGATAGCTTTTCCTGGGAGGAAAAGATGGACGACCCATTCGACGGCGTGACCGCGTTCGTCCAGGTGGCCGGCGCGAAGAGCTTCACCGACGCCGCCCGCCGGCTCGGCGTCACCGCCTCGGCGCTGAGCAAGACGATCGCCCGCCTGGAGGCCGGCATCGGCGCGCGGCTGCTCCACCGCTCCGCGCGCGGCGTGACCCCGACCAGCGAGGGGGAGGAGTTTCTCGCGCGCTGCCGCCGCGCCGTCGACGAGCTGCGCGCGGGCCGGGACGCGCTGGCCGAGCGCGCCCCGCGCGGCCCCCTGCGCGCGTCGCTGCCGCACCCGCTCGGCCGCATGGTCGTCATGCCGGCGCTGTCGCGCCTCCTTCTCGCGCACCCCGGGCTGGAGCTGCGCGTATCCTTCACCGACCGCTATGTGCGCTTCGCCGAGGAGAACGTCGACGTCGCCATCCGCATCGGCGTGCTCGCGGATCAGAGCGCGACGGCGCAGCGGCTGCGAACGCTGCGCTGGGTCACCGCGGCCGCGCCCGCCTACCTGAAGCGGCGCGGGACGCCGGGCGCGCCCGCGGCGCTGGCCGGGCACGACTGCCTGCGTTTCATCCTGCCCAGCGGCCTCCTGCAGACGTGGCGCTTCGCCGGCGGCCGCCTCGTCGCCGTGCGGGGGAACCTGACCGCCGATCTGGGGGAAGGCCTGGTCGAGGCGGCCGCCGCCGGCCTGGGCATCATCCAGGCGCACGACTACATGGTCGCGCCGGCGATCGCGGCGGGGCGCCTCGTGCCGATCCTTGCC
>DATFWE010000329.1:0-60832 GCA_035259575.1 Haliangiales bacterium | reverse complement strand
CCGCCACTGCTGCGGCCGGGGATCGACCGAGATCGTGAACCCCTGGCCCTGATAGTCGTAGCCGAAGCTCGACCGCGCGCCCCGGCGGAGCTCGAGCATGATCGACGGCGAGGCCACCTCCTGGACCAGCGTCTGCAGATCGGTCTGCGAGGTCGTCTGGTTGGCGAACCGATCGCCGCTGGGGAAGCGCAGCGTGACGTTCGAGCCGGCGGCGAGCACCACCGAGGCGGCGTTGTACTTGATGAGGCTCTGGAGATACACGTCGACGCGGGCCATCACTTCTCCGGCAGGTCCCACAGGCGGAGCACCGCCGCCTTGGCGACGAGATAGACGCGATCCTCGGTGAACACGCGGATGAAGCGGGACGGCGCGTTCATGTGGTCGATGGCGCGCGCCCGCTCGCGCGGGGCGGAATGGAGGAGGCGGCCTTCGAGGGTGCGCCCGTCGACGAGGTCGAGCTTCACGCGATGCCGATAGTCGAACAGAGTGTCGTCCTCCTCCTGACCCGGGACGGCGACCCACACCAGCGAGTCGCGCCGGATGAGCACCCAGCCGTCGGCGGCGTGCGCGGGGAAGAACGGGGCGTCTTCTTCGAGGAGATCGAGCACCTCCTGGCGATGCCAGCTGTGGTCCTGGTGCTCGGCGAGGAACACGTCGAGCTCGCTCGGCTCGCTCCCGCGCTGCGCCAGCTCCACCGTCAGGCGCCGCTTCGGTACGCGCAGGTCGGTCGGATCGCCACCCACGCCCCCATCATACCGCGAAGGCTACTTGACCGAGGACGCGACGTCGGCGGCGATCCGCCACCCGCCGTCGAGGCGCCACACGCGCGTGTAGAAGCCCTTCTCCGCAGCGGGGCCGCCCGGCGTCGCGCGCGCCTCCCAGCTGCCGTACGTGTAGCCGAGCCCGCCCGACGCGAACGCCGCCGCCGGCTTGCACGCCATGACGCCGGCGAGCGATTTCGCCCAGGCGCGCACCGCCCTGTCCCCCACGACGGGCGCGGCGCCGTCGCGGTGGACGCGCGCCTCGGCCGCCAGCGACGCGGCGTAGGCCTTGCCGGCGCCGGCCTCGGCCGACTTGCAGAACTCCTCATCGCGGCGTCGCACCGCCGCCGCGTCGCCGGCGCCGGCGCCCGCGCCGGCCTTGCCCGTCGGGCCCACCGCCTGCGCCACGGCCGGCATCGGCGCGGCGGGCGTGGCGACGCCTTGATCGAGGACGACCTTCCACGTGCCGTCGGGCTGCTTCTTCCACAGCGAGAAGTAGTAGCCGTGCGCCGGCGGGCGCGGGCTCGGGCTCTTGTCGGTGAGCTCGAACGGTCCGGTCGTCCAGCCCAGCTCGCCCGACGAGGCGATCTCCGCCTGCTCGGGCGCCCACGCCAGGAGGATCGGCGGCGGCTCCTTGGGGCGCTTCTCCAGCCGCTCGCGCGCGTTGCCCGGATCGGGCAAGAAGCTCACCGCGTCGGACGCGAAGAACTCGAGGAAGGAGGCGCGGATGCCGACCTCGCCGCAGCGCTTGGCGAAGGCGCGCTCGGCCGCGACGACCGCGTCGAGCGGCGGGGGCAGGTTCTCGGCGGCGAGCGCGCCACCGGCGACGGCCCCGGCGACAACGACGACGGGGAGCATGGCGAGGGTCCGCATGCGCCCAGCCTAGCCCGAACGGCCGCTGGCAGCAGCTGTCACGGGGCCACCACGACGCGCGACGCGCGCGCGCCGAACGGCGCCGATACGACCTCGGCGATGCGCGCGTCGAGGGGCGCGGCGCCGCCGGCGACGGCGAGCGCCAGCCCGCGCACCGACTCGCCGCGGACGAGATGCTCGTAGACGGCGTGGCCGAACACGACCTCGGCGCCGCCGTCGACGACGGCCACGCCGCCCTCGTCCCACAGGGCGAGGAAATCCTCCTCGCGCCCGCGGTTGCCGCCGCCGCGCAGCGCGGCCAGGGCATGGAGTCGCGCGGTCAGCGCGCGCTTGGCCCGCGGGAACGCCGCCCACACCAGCGCGTTGAGGAAGTCGTGCCACGAGCCGGGGCGGGTGGGCACCTCGCGCTGCTCGACGATGCGCGCCGCGTACCCGGGGCCCTTTTCGGCGGCGACGAAGCGCACGCCCGCGTCCGCCGCCAGCCGCCGATCGATCTCCTCCACCGCCGGCCAGGCGCGGAATCCGGCGAAGCGCGACGCGGCCGCGGCGATGGGGGCGAACCGCTCGCTCCGCCGGAAAAATTCCGGCTGCCACGTCATGCGCCGCTGCGCTCGTAGAGGATCGTCGGCTGCCCCTTGTACGTCCCCCGGGCGTACGCGCGATAGCCGCACTTCTCGGCAACGCGGATCGACGCGACGTTCTCCGGATCGATCATGCACACCGTGCGCGCCGAGCCGAAGCGCGCGTCGCCCCAGGCCAGGGCGGCGCGGACGCCCTCGGTCGCCAGGCCCCGGCCGTGCGCCTGCCGCACCAGCGCCCAGCCGAGCTCCGGCGCGCCCCCGAACGACGGCTCGACGTCCCGCCGGAAGTCGGCGAAGCCGATTTCGCCCACGAACGCGCCGGTGACCTTGTCCTCCACCGCCCAGTGACCGAACCCCATCCACGCCCAGTGCCCGACGTAGCGCAAGAGGCGCGCCCACACCTCCTCGACGGTGAGCGGCCGGCCGCCGATGTGGCGGGTGACGACGGGATCCGCCCACATCGCGGCGCAGTCGCGGAGGTCCTCGGGGCGGTGGGGGCGCAGCCGGAGGCGCGCGGTCTCGACGACGGGGGCTTCGCTGCGGTCGAGCGGGGACATGCCTCCCTTGTATCCAAGCGCGGGGGGCTCGGGCGAGCGTTACTTCGGCTGCGGCACGACGCGCAGGTAGGGCAGCGGGGCCTTCCACCCGCCGGGGAACTTCTGCTTGGCCTCCTCCTCGGAGACCGACGTCAAGATGATGACGTCCTCGCCCGCCTTCCAGTTCACCGGCGTCGCGACCTTGTGCTTCGCGGTGAGCTGGATGGAGTCGAGCACGCGCAGGACCTCGTCGAAGTTGCGCCCGGTGCTCATCGGATAGGTCAGCGTGAGCTTGATCTTCTTGTCGGGACCGACGATGAAGACCGAGCGCACGGTTGCGTTGTCCACGGCGGTGCGCGGCTTGTCGCCGGTCGCGTTGGGGTGGATCATGTCATAGAGCTTGGCCACCGTGAGGTCCGAATCCCCGACGATGGGATAGTTGGGCGCCGCGCCCTGCGTCTGCTCGATGTCCTTGGCCCAGCGCTTGTGGTCCGTGACCGGATCGACGCTGAGGCCGATGATCTTGGTGTTGCGCTTCGTGAACTCGGGTTTGAGCCGCGCCATGTAGCCGAGCTCCGTCGTACAGACCGGAGTGAAGTCTTTGGGATGCGAAAAGAGGATCGCCCACCCGTCTCCGATCCATTCGTGGAAGTTGATCTTGCCCTCGGTGGTCTCCGCCGTGAAGTTCGGCGCTTCGTCTCCAATGCGCAGCGACATGACAGTCCTCCTTCAGGGGGTCGCGTTGATTCTATGTCGCGGTCCGGCCGCGCGCCACTGCGACGCCGGCGACGGGAAGTCCCATGGGCGGTCGCACTGGGACGGCCAAGTTTCAGATCCTTCCTAGTCCAGGTCCACGGCTGCGCCCGCGCCGGCATCCAATACCCCGCATGCGACCGAAAGACATCGCGCTCGCCCTCGTCGTCGTGGCGATCTGGGGCCTCAATTTCGTGTTCATCCACATCGCCCTCGAGACGGTGCCGCCGCTGTTCCTGTGCGCGCTCCGCTTCACCCTCGCCTCCGTGCCGGCCATCTTCTTCGTCCCCCGGCCGCGCGTCCCGTTCCGCACGCTCGCGAGCTACGGCCTGGCGATCTTCACGTTCCAGTTCGGCTTCCTCTTCTCCGGCATGCGCGCCGGCGTCCCCGCGGGGCTGGCGTCGCTGCTCCTCCAGACGCAGGTCTTCTTCACGATGGCGGCGTCCATGCGCGCGTTCGGCGACCGCCCGCGCGCCTCGGGCTGGATCGGCGCGCTCGTCGCGTTCGCCGGCGTGGGTCTGGTGGCGCTCCGCGCGCGCGGCGAGGTGAGCGCGGGCGGCGTCGTCCTCATCGTCCTCGCGGCGATGTCGTGGGCCGCGGGCAACATCGCCGCCAAGCGCGCGGGCGGCGCCAATCCGTTCGCGCTCGTCGTGTGGGGGAGCGCGATCGCCGTCCCGCCGCACCTCGCCGCCTCGCTCGTCATCGAGGGGCCCGGCGCCATCGGTGCGGCCGTGCGCGGGTTCTCGATCGGCCTGGCCGCCGCGCTCGTCCAGATCGCGTACGTGTCCACGATCCTCGCCTACTCGCTGTGGGCCCGCCTCCTCCATCGCAATTCGCCGTCGACGGTGGCCCCGTTCACGCTGCTCGTGCCCGTCGCCGGCTTCCTCGGATCGGTCTTGTTCCTCGGCGAGACCCTGCCGCCGTGGAAGCTCGCCGCCGGGGCGCTCGTCATCGCCGGGCTGGGCATCCAGGTCCTCGGGCCGCGCGTCCTCGACGCCTGGCGCACGCTGCGGGCGTCCCAGAGCGCGCCGGCCTGACGGGCCGCAGTCCTGGGACCCGCCGTCCCAGGACCGGACGCCCGCCCTGCGGAACCCCGTGATTTCACGCGGGTCGCCCATGGCATGCGGCTCGCTTCCTGCGTCCCCATGGGCGTGATCCACGATCTCCGCTTCGCGCTGCGCGTCCTCCTGCGCAAGCCCACATTCACCCTGATCGTCGTGGGCACGCTCGCGCTCGGCATCGGCGCGGGGAGCGCGATGTTCAGCATCCTCCACCGGCTCCTCGTGCGCCCGCTCGACTTCCCCGAGCTCGACCGCATCGCCGCGATCCAGGTGAGCGAGAACGGCGGCGACTTCAACAACTCGATCTCGCCGCGCACCTTCCTCGACTATCAGAAGGATGCGCGGTCGTTCGAGCGCCTGGCCGCGTACCAGTACTGGGAGGTGCCCATCAGCGGCTCGGGCGTCGACCCCGAGCAGGTGCTGGCGTTCCAGGCGTCGCCCGGCTACTTCGACATCTTCGGGGTGCGGCCCGAGCTCGGCCGCACGTTCGCCGCGGACGAGGTCGACGGGCAGAAGGAGAACGTCGTCATCCTCAGCCACGCGCTGTGGGACCGCCGCTACGGCCGCGACCCGGCGATCCTCGGCAAGCCGATCATCGTCGCGGGTGCGAGCTACGTCGTCGTCGGCGTCATGCCGGCGAGCTTCCGCTTCCCCAGCGCCGCCGAGCTGTGGGCGCCGCTCACGCTCTTGCCGAGCCAGCGCGCCGACCGCGGCGGCCGCTACCTCGCCCTCGTCGCCAAGCTCAAGCCCGGCGTCGCCCTCGCGGCGGCCGACGCCGAGATGCGCCAGATGGGCGGCATCCACGCGGCGACCTACCGCGAGGACGCCAAGCGCGTCGTGCGCGTGGTGTCGCTCGTCTACGGCGTCACCGAGGACTACACGCGCAACTTCATCCTCGTCCTCGTGGGCGCGGCCTTGCTCGTCCTCCTCATCGCCTGCGCCAACGTCGCCAACTTGTTCCTCGCCCACGCGCTCGCCCGCCGCAAGGAGCTGGCGGTGCGCGCCGCGCTCGGCGCGGGACGCCGGCGCATCGTGCGCCAGCTCCTCACCGAGGCGGCGCTCCTCGGCGTGGCCAGCGGGGGCGCGTCGCTGCTCATCGCGAGCTGGGCGGTGGACGTCATCAAGGGGGCGATGCCGCGGACGATCGTCCGCTTCATCTCCGGCTGGGACGCGATGGGCGTCGATCCGGCAGTGCTCGCGTTCGCCCTGATCTGCGGCGTCGTCGTGGGGTTCATCTTCGGCGTCGTCCCGGCCATCCAGGTGTCGCGCGCCGACGTGAACGCGACGCTCAAGGACTCCGACCGCGGCACCACCGGCGGCAAGGAGACGCACCGCCTGCGCAACGCGCTGGTGGTGGCGCAGATCGCGCTCGCCCTGCTCCTTCTCCTCGGGGCGGGGGCGCTGGTCAAGGGCTTCACCCGCATGGCCGACCGGCCGCGCGGGCTCGACCCCGAGGGCGTCCTCTCCTTCAAGGTGACGCTGCCCCAGGCGCGCGAGGCCAAGCCGCAGCCCGAGATCGTCGCGTTCGCGCGCGACGCGCTCGAGCGCCTGCGCGCGCTGCCGGGCATCGAGGGCGCGGCCGCGGTCAACAACGTGCCGTTCGGCAACAACGTGTCGATGCGCATTCCCTTCCCCGAGGGGCGCGTCATCGCGCGCGAGGAGGAGATCGCCGTCGACTACGGGCGGGCGACGCCGGGGTACCTGGAGCTCCTGCGCGTGCCGCGCATCGAGGGTCGCGGGATCGAGGAGCGCGACGGCGTCGACGCGCCGCTGGTGGCGGTGGTGAGCCAGACCGCCGCCCGCCGCCTGTGGCCGGACGACAGCCCGATCGGCAAGCGCTTCCGCTGGGGGCGCGACGACAAGCTTCCGTGGGCAACCGTAGTCGGCGTCGTCGGCGACGTGCAGGATCGCCCGTTCGAGCGTGGGCCGCGGCCGGCGATCTGGATCCCGTTCGTCCAGCAGGCGCCGGTCTCGATGTACTTCGTCCTGCGCACCCCCGGCGAGCCCCTGGCGGCGGCGCGCGCGGCGGCGCGGGCGATCTATTCCGTCGATCCCAACCAGCCGGTCACCGACGTGCGCACCCTCACCATGGTGCAGGCCGAGCGGCTGTCGGGCATGCGCATCGGCACGTGGATGATGGGCGCGTTCGCGGTGCTGGCGCTGCTCCTGGCCGCGGTGGGCATCTACGGCGTCGTCGCCACGCTCGTCACCCAGCGCACGCACGAGATCGGCGTGCGCATGGCCCTCGGCGCGCGCCGGGGCGACGTCCTCCGTCTGGTCCTCGGGCGCGGCGCGCTGCTCACCGCCATCGGCATCGCCCTCGGGCTGGCGGCGGGCGTCATGCTGGTCCGCTTCCTCGCCGGCGTACTCGTCGGCGCGATCGACAACGACGCCATCGTGTTCGTGGCCTTCTCCTCCGCGGTGGCGGCGATCGCGACGTTCGGCTCGCTCGTCCCTGCCTGGCGCGCAACCAAGGTCGACCCGCTCACTGCGCTGCGGCAGGAGTGAGCTACTTTCCCCGCGCCAGGATCTCCTGCACCTCCGGGTCGTCCCGCACGAAGTCGAGGTCCGGATCGGTCTGGGCCTTGGCGATCTTCTGCGCCGCCTCGGGGAGGTCGCTCGCCGCCAGCCAGCGGAGCTCGGCCAGCGCGGTCGCGCGGTCGCGCGTGATCGACGCCAGGCACGCGAGGTTGTAGTGCGCCTTCACGTGGCCGGAGTACGCGTCGATGGCGGCGCGGAAATCGGCGGCCGCCCCGGTCCAATCGCGGGCGCGAAACTTCCGCATCGCGCGCGTGTTCAGGAGCGACGCCTGCGACGGGCCGGCGACGGCCGCGCCGGGCCCGGGCGACGCGCTCGGTGGGCTCGCCGCGCCCCGCACGTGCACCAAGCGCCACGCCGGCCGCGGCACCGCGCACGTCTCGCCGCCGCGATAGTCGATCCGCACGACGATGTCGCGCGCGTCCGCGCCGCGGGCCCACACCCCGCTCACGAAGGGCGCGTTCGCGTCCTCGCACCCCGCCGCCGAGCCCGCCACGGCGACCGTCTCGTCCTCCATCCGGGGGCCGCGGATGGCCAGCGTTCCGTCCTTCAGCTCGAGCTTCAGCGCGTCGGCCTCGACCGCGCGGAGCGGTGCGAAGCCCGCGACCGACAGCTGTGCGTTCACGAGGTCGAGGCGCGGCTCGATCATCTGAAGCACGCTCGCGCCGAGCTTGCCGCCGCCGACCTCGTCGACCTCGGCGGCGGTGAGCACCACCGTCGACGCGGGCGGACGGCCATCGACGGGGAAGAAGACCACGAGCAGATTGGGCAGGCCGCGTTCGCCGTCGGGATCGACGACCGGCACGGCGACGACGGTGCCGCGCGCCGACAGCGCGGGCAGGCAGCCCGTGTCGAAGCTCGTGCCCTTGACGGTGATGCGACAGGCCTTCGTCTGGGCCGGGGCGGCGAGGGCGCTCGTCGTGGCGAGAAGGGCCAGCGGCACGACGACGTTCTTCATAGCGATTCTACGCGGTTCGGCGCGGAAACCTTCCCCGCGTTACCATGTTTTCATGCGGACTTGCCTCGTCCTCGCCCTGTCGTTCGTCGCCTGCCACCGAGCGGCCCCTCCGGCCCCGGTCGTCCCGGCCGCCGCCGCGGCGACCGCGCGCTCCGAGGAAGAGCTCGGCTCGCTGCGCAACGCCCGGGTCGCGCTGCCGCGCGCGGGCGCGCGATCGACGCTCACCTACTTCGCGATGGAGATGAGCGAGCCCGAGCGACGGGAGCTCGAGCGCGTCGCGCCCCACGTCCGCGTCCTCACCGGGCTCACGCGCGAGCAGGCGGTCGCGCGCGCCGCCGAGGCGCAGGGGGCCGACGCCGGCTACGCCACGCCGGAGTTCGTGCGCGCGGCGCGCCACCTGGTGTGGGTGCAGGCGCAGAGCGCGGGCGTCGACCGCTACCTCGCGGTCAAGGAGCTGGCCGACGACGACCGCATCGTGCTCACGAACATGCGCGGCGTCCATGGCCCGGCCATCGCCGACCACGTATTCGCGATGCTGCTCGCGCTCACGCGCGATCTGCCGGTGCACCTCGCCGGTCGCGCCGGCGGCGAATGGCGCCGCGACGGCTCCGGCGTGCTGCGGCCCATCGCGCTCAAGGGCCGGACGCTCCTCGTCGTCGGGCTGGGCGGGATCGGCACCGAGATCGCGCGTCGCGGCCGCGGCTTCGACATGCGCGTCGTCGGCATCCGCCGCGGCGACGATCCCGCGCCCGATTTCGTCGAGCGCGTGGCCAAACCCGACGAGCTGAGGGCGCTGCTGCCCGACGCCGACGTGGTGGCCATCGCCGTGCCGCTCACCGCGGAGACCACGAACCTGTTCGGCCGGGCGGCGTTCGCCGCGATGAAACCGGGGAGCTACCTCATCAACATCGCGCGCGGCAAGGTCGTCGACACCGAGGCGCTGCTGGCGGCGTTGACGTCGCACAAGCTCGCCGGCGCCTGCCTGGACGTGACCGACCCCGAGCCGCTGCCCCGGGACCATCCGCTGTGGAAGCTCCCCAACGTGGTCATCACGCCGCATGTCTCGTCGGTGGCCGAGCTCACCGACGATCGGCGCTGGGCGCTGTTCCGCGAGAACCTGCGGCGCTTCGACGCGGGCGAGCCGCTGCTCAACGTGGTCGACAAGAAAGCGGGGTACTGATCGCGGATTCGTGCTTTGATGCGCCATGCCGATCGAGCGAATCGCCAGCTTCTCCGATCTCCTCAATCTGCTCACCGAGACCAACACGCCCCACCGCGCCGACGTCGATCGGCAGGTCGTCGAGATCCCGACGGCGGTGCCCCCGCTCAAGGGGCCGCTCGTCGCCCGCTGGGAGAAGAACCTGCCCTATGTGCAGATCATCCATCCCGTCGTCGAGGCGGTGCCGGCCGCTCGGCGCGCCGACGTGATCGACGCCATCTGCCGCGCCAACAACGCCATCCCGCTGCCGGGGTTCGGCTATCACTACGACCTCCATTTCGTATACATGCGCCTGTGCGTGCCCATGTACGAGGAGGGAATGCTGTCCACGTCGTTCCGCAAGCAGCTCGCGTCGGTGGTGAGCAACGCGCGCGAGTTCGCGGTGCCGTTCATGAAGATCGTCCAGGGCGAGCCGGGCGAGCGCATCCTCGAGCTCGCCGTGGCCGCGGCGGCGGCGAGCTCGAGCTGAGCGCCGGGCGGGGAGACACGACGATCGCCGCGATGCCGCCGCGCGCGTGGGCCGGGTCGCACGGCATCCCGCTCGCCGTGTCCGACGAGCTCCCGCCGGGCGACGATTTCCGCGACAACCCGAGCCTCGACTTCGGCCGCCTGGTGCGGCGCGTGCCGGCGTACGTGCTGCGCCCGCGCTCGACGGCGCAGCTCGCCGAGTGCCTGCGCCATCTCGCCGCGGCGGGTACGCCCTACAAGCTGCGCGGCGCCGGGCACAGCTCGAGCGGCGAGGTGCTCACCGACGGAGGAGCGGTCGTCGATCTCGCCGGGTTGGCGGGCGTCGTCGCCGACGATCCCGCCGCCGAGGAGATCACGGTGCTGGGTGGCACGACCTGGCTGGCGGCGTGGGAGCATCTCGCCGCGGCGGGGATGCGGCCGCCGGCGGTCACCGACAACCCGCGCACCACCGTCGCCGGGACGCTGTCGATGGGCGGCGTGGGCGACGCGTCGCACCTCCACGGCACGCAGGTCGCCGGCGTGCGGCGCCTCGTCCTCGTCACCCCCGACGGCGCGCGCCGCGAGGCGCGGCCGGGCGACCCGTTCTTCGATCACGCCCTGTGCGGCCACGGCCAGCTCGGCGCGCTCGCCGAGGTCACGTTGGCCACCTGGCGGCGGCCGTCGACGCTGGTGGGGCGCGTGCTCCAGTGGGGCACGGTCGAGGAGTACCTCGCCGACGCCGCGACCATCGCGGCGCGCGGCCTCTACGACTACCTCCGCGGCCGCCTGGTGTGGGACGATTTCCGCTGTCGCGTCTGGGCGATCGCGGCGCGCATGACGGCGGACGGCTCGGCGGGCGACGAGACGCTCGACCACATCCGCCCGAGCGCGAAGTCGCGCGTCGAATCGCTCGACCTCCTCGCCCACGCGCGCGTCGACCCGATCGCCCTGTGGACGTTCCGCGCGCCGTGCGTCGAGCTCGTCTTCCCCTACCCCGAGGGGCTCGCGGCGCTGCGCCGCGTCGACGCGGCCGTCGCCGGCGCCGCCGCGGTGCGCCGCCACCTGCCGCGCGGGTCGTCGCTGATGCTCGTGCCGGGGACGCGCGGCCTGCCGCTGTCGCCGTTCGTGGCCCCCCGCTGCGTGGTCCTCGCGATCCGCCCCGAGCCGCCGACGCTCGCCGAGGCGCGCGCGTGCGAGCCGTTCCTGCGCGCGGCCGCCGAGGAGGCGCTCGCCGCCGGCGGACGCGTGTACCTGTCGTCGTTTCCGCTCGCCGGCGCGGCGCTCGCGCGCCAGCTCGGCGACGGCGCCCGCTCGCTCGCCGCGCTGAAGGCGGCGGTCGACCCCGCCGGTCTGTGCAACCGCGGCAACCTCCACGGCTGGGAGCCGTCGCCATGAACGTCGACCACATCGGCGTGATCGGCGGCGGGACCGCCGGGTACTTCGCGGCCATCGCGCTCAAGCGCGCCCGGCCGGAACGGCGGGTCACGCTGGTGGAGTCGTCGAAGATCCCCATCATCGGCGTGGGCGAGGCGACGACGCCGCCGATGCTGCCGTTTCTCCACCACGTGCTCGGCATCGACGTCATCGACTTCTACGCGCGGGTGAAGCCGACGTGGAAGCTCGGCATCAAGTTCGAGTGGGGGCCGCGGCCCTACTTCAACTACCCGTTCGGCGACGCGCAGCTCGTCGACGCCGTCGTCCACGACGGCGACGTGCGGTCGTGCTCGCTGACTTCGCGGCTGATGGCGCGCGATCGCGTCCCCCTGTTCGAGGACGTGCTGGGCGCGGACTCGGCGCTGGCGAAGGTGCGCTTCGCCTATCACCTCGACAACCGGCGTTTCGTCGCCTACCTCGCCGAGCACGCGCGCCGCGAGGGCGTCGAGTACCTCGACCGCACCGTCGCCGGCGCCGTCGTCGCCGATGCCGGCCGGGTGGACCACCTCGCGACGCAGGAGGGCGACGCGCTGCGCTTCGACCTCTACATCGACGCCACCGGGTTCCGCTCGCTCCTCATCGAGGGCGCGCTGGGCTCGCCCTACCTCCCCTACGACTCCACCCTCCTGTGCGACCGCGCGGTCGTGGCGAACGTGCCCCACGGGGGCCTGCTCAAGCCCTACACCCTGGCCGAGACGATGGACGCGGGCTGGTGCTGGAACATCCCGCAGGTGGACGAGGACCATCGCGGCTACGTCTACAGCTCGGCGTTCCTCGACGTCGACGCGGCCGCGGCGGAGATGCGGCGCAAGAACCCGGGCATGTCCGACTACTGGACGGTGAAGTTCCGCTCGGGGCGGCACCGCGACTTCTGGCTGGGGAACGTCGTCGCGGTCGGCAACGCCTACGGCTTCGTCGAGCCGCTCGAATCCACCGCGCTGCACATGGTCATCCTCGAGGTCCTGTCGCTGTCCGCGGAGCTCGACCGGCGGCGCCGCGACGGCGGCGAGCCGGATCGCGCGCGCCTCAACCGCCTGTGTGGCGAGCGCTGGGACTACCTGCGCTGGTTCCTCGGCCTTCACTACCGGTTCAACGCGCGCCTCGACACCCCGTTCTGGCAGGAGTGCCGCCGGCGCGTCGATGTCTCCGGCCTCGACGAGTGGCTCGCGCGCTATCGCGCCGCGGGTCCGCTCACCGCCCAGGGCGTGGCCAAGGACGAGCGCGATGCAGTGTTCGGCCCGCGCGGGTTCGACGTCATGCTGCTGGGGCAGGAGGTGCCCTGTCCCCTCCCCGCGCCCGCGACGCCCGCGGACGCGTGGCGCCGGCGGCGCGCCGCCGAGCAGAGCTTGGTCGACCGCGCCCTGCCGCAGGCCCGCGCGCTGGACTTCCTTGCCGGGCGCCCCGATCTGCTCGTCGACGCCGTCGCCGCGCCCGGCTCGTGGTGCGCGGCGGGCGGCGACGAGCTGCGGGCGCTGGACGCGTCCTGACCCGCGGGCTGTGTTACCTTCCCGTCGAGGAGAACGGCATGGACGACAGCGGGGCCACGATCGAGCAGGACGTGCGGTTCTCCGAGTCGATCCTGTGGAAGCTCCAGCGCCAGTACTACGACCTGCGCGGCCCCCAGGCCTGGGCCTCGGGGGCGGTGCCCTCGTACGTCACCACCAACCCGTACATCGCGCACGTCTACGCCCACATCGTGCTGGCCTACCTGCGCGACGCCGCCGCTTCGCTCGACCGCGAGCGGCCGATCTACATCGTCGAGCTGGCGGCCGGCTCGGGCCGATTTGCGTATCTGTTCCTGAAGGCGTTTCACGCGCTCAAGAACGCGTCGTCGGTGCGGGCGCTCGACGTCCGCTACGTCATGACCGACTTCACCCGCGCCAACGTGCGAGCGTGGGCGGCGCAGCCGGCGTTCAAGCCGTTCCTCGACGCGGGCCTGCTCGACCTGGGCATCTTCGACGCCGAGCGCGATCGCGAGATCCAGCTCGTCGGCGCGCGCGGCGGCGTGCTGGCGGCGGGCGGCCTCGCGAACCCGTCGATCGTCCTCGCCAACTACGCGTTCGACACGCTCGTCCAGGACCTGTTCCGCGTCGAGAACGGCAAGCTCCACGAGGTGCGGGTGTCGCTGCGCTCGCGCCAGGCGCAGCCGGACCTGAGCCGACCCGAGATCATGTCGGAGCTGCAGTGCCGCTACGCGAACCGGGAGATCGGCGCCGCCTACTACGACGATCCGGGGCTGAACGCAATGCTCGAGGGCTACCGCGCCAGCCTCGCCGAGACGACGTTCGCCGTGCCCATCGGCGCGTTCACCGCCCTGCGGAACCTGATCGACATCGCGGGCGGCCGGCTCCTGCTCCTGTCGTCGGACAAGGGGTACACGCACGAGGACGAGCTCTACGGCGTCAACCAACAGCCGATCGAGTTTCACGGCAGCCTGTCGATGATGGTGAACTACCACGCCCTCGGGCAGTACATCGCCGGCCAGGGCGGGCTCTACGCGGCGACCTCGCCGCGCCAGGCGGGGCTCAAGACCGCCGCGCTCATCCTGGGCGGGAGCGCCGCGCAGTTCACGGACACCCTCCTGGCGTTCCGCGAGCGCGCCGACGTGTTCGGGCCCTACGATCTCTTCAACGTCCTCGCCAACCTGCGCAAGGACGCGCCCACCATCTCGCCCGACCACTTCCTCGGGCTGCTGCGCCTGAGCCACTTCGACCCTTACATCGTCCATCAGTTCGCGCGGGACGTGGTGGGGACGCTGGCGGGCGCGCCCGAGGTCCTGCGCATGGAGATCCGCCTGGCGCTCGACCGGGTGCAGGAGAACTACTATCCCGTCGGCAACGATCTGCCGTTCGAGCTGGCGCGCCTGTACATGGCGCTCAAGCGGCCGCTCGACGGGCTTCGCTTGCTCCACCAGTCGATCGAGCTCTTCGGCGAGAACGCGGCGACGTACGTCAACATGGGGCTGTGCCACTACTACGCCGAGAACCCTCCGGCGGCGCTGCGCTGCTTCGACCGCGCCATCGAGCTCAGCCCGGACTTCGCGGTGGCCCGCGCGTGGCGCGCGCGCGTGACCGCGGAGATCGAGCGCCTAGGGGCCGGATTCACGGGCGCCGCGCCCCCTCGTTGACGCTCCGGCGCGCCCACGCCGACTGATGCGCGAGCGCGCAGATGGTCTCGTCGAGGTGCGCGACGCGCAGCCCGTCGAGGGGCAGCGCCTGCCGCAGCGCGAGCGCGCCGTCCGCCAGGCAGAACGCGCCGATGGGCAGGTGGAGGTTGTTCCCGAGGAGCTCGAGCGGCGACAGGTGCCGCATTGGCCCGATCGGGCTCGCGATCTCGATCCACGGCGCGCCCGCGACGTCGATCCGGCGCACGGTCACGGGCTGCGATCCGAGCTCGGCCTTCGCCGCCTCGACCCGCGCCAGGTTCCAAAACTCGCCGGCCGCGGGGCCGGCGCCGGCAAGCGGCACGACGAACGCGACCTCGTCGTCCCCGACGGGCCGCGCCTCGGCGTAGGTCACGACCACGTGTCGGAGGACGTCCGGCCAGGTTATGATCCTCGTCGCCGAGTCGGCCAATCGCTGCCTCGGCGAAGACCGTACCATGGGCCCCACCGAGTTTTCGAGCCTCGCCGACGTGGCCTGGTACCTCCAGCGCACGGGCCGCCCCGTGCGCGCGTCGGCCTCCGGCGAGCTCGCCCAGTGCAGCTACGAGCGCGGCGGCGCGACGGTGGCCGTCACCTTGCGCCAGCTCGTGTACCCCACCGGAAGCCGGTGGCTGGGGTTGAGCATCCCGATCTGCGCGGCGGAGCGCGTCCGCCCCCGCGCCGCGCTCGTGGCCGCCGGCGCGCTGCCCGTGGGCGCGCTCGCGCTGTGGCAGGACCAGGTGCTGGTGCGGCAGACCTTGCCCCTGGGCGGCCTCGCGGCCGAGCCGCTGGAGCAGGCGCTGCGCGCCCTCGTCGACGCCGCCGCCGAGCTCGCGGCGGTCGCGGCGCGAGCGGCGAGCGATGCCGAGACTCCCTACGGGTACCTGTTTCGTTAGTGACGCCCCAAAACCTCACAGCAGCGACAGCAGCCGTTCGTGGCCGGCGGGCAGACCGGCGATGCGCCGCGCGTAGTCGTCCTCGCGCCCCCGCAGCGCGTCGGCGGCCCCGGCGTCGAACAGGAGCTCGCGACACGCCTCGACGAACCGGTCCTCGTCGAGCGGGTCAGCCACGCGCATCGCCGCGTAGTACGGGTTGTCGGCGATCGTGGGCCCGAGGATCCGATCGAGGCCGAGCGGCCAGGCGCGGATGGGATGAAGCGGCAGATTCGCCGCGACGAACGCGCGCACCCCGGGAGTCAAGCGCGTGCCGAGCGCGCGCTCAGCCTCGGCGTCGCTGTCCGCCGCCACCTCGCTCATGCCGAGGAGGATCGGGACGCGGGCCGCCACGGCCGTCGCCAGCGACGTCGCCGCGGCGTTGAAGCCGAGCAGCAGATCGGCCGCGCACACCAGCCGCTCGAAGCGCCGCGGCTCGACCTGCGCCATGTGGCGGTAGCGCGGCGCGAGCGCCGCGGCGGAGGCGAACGGCAGGGGACCGACGTGGACGATGCGGACGCGCGGCCCGAGCCGGTCGAGACGCGGCAGGATCAACGCCGGCAGCGCGCCCGCGAGCCGGATCAACTGGGGGTCGGTGTGGTTCTCGGGGTGCTGCCAGCCGGCGGACGGCCACAGGACGAGACGGTCGTCGCCCGACAGGCCGAGCTCGGCGCGGGCGCGCGCGCGTTCGGCGGCGGACGCATCGGCGAGCGCCGGCAGCGCCGCGTACCCGCCGTCCGCGTCGGGAGGGGCGAACGGCACCGGGAGCAGCCGCCGCCGCAGGCGATGGAACTCGCGGCCCAGCGTCTCGGAATGCGCCCCGTAGTCCCACGCCGAGGGGATCTCGGGGAGATTCCAGCAGTCGAGGGCGATCGTCGGCACCTCCGCCCGCGTGAACGCGGCGGCGTCGAGCCCGAGGGCGCGCACCACCTTGCCCACGGCCGCGGCGTCGACGAGCACCAGCGCATCGCACCCGAGGCGGCGAATCACGCGCGGCAGCTCCTGGTCGAGATGCGCCAGCGCCATGTCGATGCGACCGAACGTGACCGCCACGCCCTCGACGAGGGAGTGGAGCTTGGCGGGGGCGAGGAACACGACGTCGTGCCCCGCCTCGCGCAGCCCGGCGGCGAGGCGCACCCCTTGCAGCGCCTCGCCGAATGCCGAGCCGAGTGGGGCCAGGAAGAGGAGCCTCATGCCCGCACGCCGCGTCCGCTCATGTTATCGTGTCGACGCATGTTGGCGCGAGTTCTCGTGCTGGTCGTCGTGCTGGCCGGCTGTGACCACCGGGCGGAGCCTCCCAAGGGACAGGAGCAGATCATGAATTCGTCACCGTCCACATTCGTCGACAAGCTTCCACCCCAGAACGGGAAAGGGGAAGGCGGGCGCCACGAGAGCTCGGGCTTCTTCAACTTCAGCGGTCGCTACGACAAGCTGAACGGCTGCATCATCATGCGCACCATCGACGTCGACATCTTGGGCCGGACGGCGAACCTGAAGATCTCCGTCGAGCAGGGGAAAATCCGCGCCTACGTCGGCGACCCGAGCGGCAAGGAGTTCCGCTACATCGAGGCGACGCCCGGCAACCCCGCCCAGACGCGGAGCGATCTCATCGTGCAAGGGGGCATCTACACGTTCCGCCTCGAGGCGGTGGACGGCGAAGCCCGCGGAGTCTCGTATCACGTCTGGCGGTCGTAGCTCATGGGCGACAACGGGCAACCTGCGGCCCCGCCCGCCGGCGACACGGGATTTCTGCTCGAGCACGCCAAGCGATTTTCCGAGTCGGTGCTGTGGCAAATCAACCGTCAGTACTACAGCGACGTCGGCCCGCAGGCGTGGCACAGCGGCGCCGTGCCCTCGTACGCGACGTGCAACGCCTACATCGCGCAGGCCTACGCGAACGTCGTCATCGCCTACCTGCGCGACGCGGTGGCGGCCGGGCTCGTCGACCCCGCGCATCCGGTCCACATCGTCGAGCTCGCGGCGGGCGTCGGGCGGTTCGCGTACCAGTTCCTGAAGAAGCTCCATGCCCTGAAGGACGCGTCCTCGCTGCGCGCGCTCGACGTGCGCTACGTGATGACCGACTTCACGATGACCAACGTCCGCGCGTGGAACGCGCACCCGCAGCTCAAGCCGTTCCTCGCCTCGGGCGTCCTCGACCTCGGGACGTTCGACGTCGACCGCGATCGCGAGGTCAAGCTCATCGGCGGGCAGGTGCTGTCGGCGCAGACGGTGAAGAACCCGATGGTGGTGCTGGGCAACTACGCGTTCGACACGTTCCGGCAGGATCTGTTCCGCGTGGCGGGCGGCGCGCTCCACGAGGTGCAGGTGACGACGCGATCCCCGACCGCCGAGTCGCCCGACCTGACCCGCACCGACATCATCTCGCAATTGAAGGTCCAGTACAGCCAGCGGACGATCGGCGACAACTACTACGACGACGCCGCGCTGAACAAGGTGCTCGCGCACTACCGCGAGCGGCTCGCCGAGACGACGATCGCCATGCCGATCGGGGGCTTCCTCGGGCTGCGGCGGCTCCTCGACATCGCGGGGCGGCGGATGCTGCTCCTGTCCTCGGACAAGGGCTACACCCACGAGGACGAGCTCTACCACCCCGGACAGGCGGCGATGGAGTTTCACACCGGCTGTCTGTCGATGATGGTGAACTACCATGCCATCGGGCAGTACTTCCTTGCGCAGGGCGGACTGTACGCCGCCACCTCGGCGCGGTTCATCAACCTCAAGACGGCGGCGTGCATCCTCGGCGGCGGCGCCGACCAGTTCGCGAACACCCTGTCGGCGTTCCGCGAGCGCATCGACACGTTCGGGCCGAGCGACTTCTTCGAGCTCTTGCTGCACGAGAAGCGCGACACCCGCGGCAACATCTCGATCGAGCATTTCCTGGGGCTCCTGCGAATGAGCCACTGGGATCCCGGCGTCGTGTGGGAGTACGCCGGACCGGTGATGACGCAAGCGCTCACTGCGGCCGAGCCGCTCCAGGTGGAGCTGCGCATCGCGCTCGAACGGGCGTGGGAGAACTTCTTTCCCGGGGCGCAGAACCTGCCGTTCGAGATGGCGCGCATCTTCATGGCGCTGCGACGCCCGCTGGAGGCAATCCGCTTCAACCAACTCTCCCTCGAGATGTTCGGCGAGAGCGCGGTGACGTACCTCAATATGGGCGTCGCTCACTACTACGCGGAAAACGCCGCCGACGCGATGCGCTGCTTCCAGCGATCGCTGGATCTCTCCCCGGCGTTCGGGCTGGCCAAGGCGTGGAGCTCGCGCGTCCAGGCCGAGATCGATCGCGGGCGAACCGGCGCGCCGCCGCCGATCGGCCCGGGGCAGCCGCACTACGAACCGTCCGCGGGATGACGCGCATCGGTTTTCTGGGCGCCTTCTCGATCGACAATGCAGGGGACGCGATCGTCGGGTATGCCGGGCGCCAGGCGCTGCGCGCGCTCCTGCCCGACGCCGAGCAGACGGTATTCGCGCCGGCCTTTCCCCATCCGTTCTGGGGTCACGCGTGGGATCGCGAGCGCGGCATCGACGCCGAGATCGTGCCCGTCCCCGCCGGCGTCGCCATGGACTGGGCGCGCGGCGTCGACGCGCTCGTCATCGGCGGGGGCGGCATCGTCAACCTCGATCCCGCGTTTCGGCCGTTCCTCCTGGGTCGGCCGGAGGAGTGGGACGCGGCGCGGCCGGCGGCGTGGAACGCGGTGTGCTCGCAGAACCAGCCATGGTACGCGGGCGAGCACGCGGAGGCGTACGAGGCGGTGCGGCGCTGCTGCGAGAAGCTGCGCTACGTGAGCGTGCGGAACCGCACCACGGTGACGTTCGTGCGGCGGTGCGGGTTCGATGGCGAGATCCACGTTGTGCCCGATCCGGCGCTGCTCCTGGCGGTGCCGGGCGAGGTCGACGCGGCGGTCGACCGCCTACTCGCGGAGATCGGCGCGGACGCGGCGCGGCCGCTCATCGGCGTGTCGCTGGGCCCCGCCGTGGACGACGCGCGCGCCGCCGGGTTCTTTCGCGACGTATTCGCCTCGCTGCGGTCGCCGGTGGACGACGGCCAGGTGGTGGTGTTCCCGTTCAGCCACGTGAACGGGGACGACCGGATCGTCGAAGCGGTCGCCGGCGCGCTGCCGGGCGCGTTGGTGGTGCGTCGCCGGCTGCGCGCGCTCGAGGTGTGGCGGCTCATCGGCCGGATGGCGTTTTACATCGGGTGCCGCTATCACGCCATGCTGGCCGCGTTCGCCCAGAACGTGCCGTTCGTGGTGCTCGACGAGTACCTGAGCGATCGCATGGCGTCGAGCAAGACGCGCGAGTTCGTCGCGGACCTGGGACTCGAGCCGCACTATCTGTGCCCCTATTTGCCCGGCTCGCCGTCGTGGAAGATCGAGGAGGTCGTCCGCGCGCGCGAGAGCGTATCGTTCGCCGGGCGGCTGGAGCAGCTGCGCGCCCGCCTGCGCGCGCACTATACGCGGATGGTGGCGGCGCTCGGGCTGATCTAAGACGGCCCGAAGCTACACCAGCACCATCCCCCGCACCTGCAGCGGCTCGAACCAGGTCGGGGGGGCGAAGTCGGCGGGGTGCGGCGGGCTGGGCTGCGTCCAGCCGGTGGGGTGGCAGCGCGCCAGGTTGTCCGCCAACCACTTGGGCGCGAGCGCCGTGTAAAGCTCCCCGCCCTCGCAGCTCACGTTGAGAAGCCCCTGCGACCAGCGCGGCACGCCGCCCAGCCAGCACAGGCGCGAGCCGAGCTTGTGGCCGGGGTGCGGCGCCTTCATCATCCGCTCTACGTGGTCCGGCGGCACGGTCGGCGCCGGCACCGCGATGCCCTCGAACCAGCCGCGCACGTCGGCGTCGACGCGCTCCCCGCGCGCGAACGCCGCCACCGCGGCCTGGATGACGGCGAACACGCGATCGTCGGGCGCCGGGACGGTCACGCTCTCGTAGTCCAGGTTGTAGTGAGAGAACCCGCCGAACTCCGGGCCCTTCACGCGGATGCCGAAAAGCTCGGGCTTGCGGCCGACGGGCGAATGGGCCGTCAGGCTGAACCGGTGGTAGAAGCCCGACTGCAGAAGCCCCGCGCGAATGAGCTGGCGCAGCGTCTCCAGGCTGTCGATCGTGTCCTGCAGCGTCTCGCCGGGAAACCCGTAGATGAGATACGCGTGGGTGAGGATGCCGGCCGACGCCAGCGCTTGCAGCACCTTGGTGACCTGGGGGACGGTGATCCCCTTCTCGATCTTGGGCAGGAGCTCGTCGCTGGCGATCTCGATGCCGCCGGTGACCGCGATCATCCCCGACGCCGCGAGCAGGCGGCAGCGATCGGGCGTGAAGCCGGTGTCGTAGCGGATGTTCCCCCAGTACTGGTAGCAGCGATCCCGCCGCAGCAGCTCCAGCGCGAGGTTCACCATGAGCGGCGGCGGCGCCGCCTCGTCGGTGAAATGGAAGCTCGACAGGCCCGTCTGCGCGTGCAGCGCGTCCATCTGGTCGGCCAGCTCGCGCGCCGACAGCGGATCGAAGTCGTCGATGTACGCCAGGTGGATGTCGCAGAACGTGCACTTCTTCCAGTAGCACCCGTGCGCGGCGGTGAGCTTGAGCCAGGGCCCATCGTTGAGCAGGCGATCGAACGGATTCTCCCCCGACGAGATGGGGTGGATGTACCGATCCATGCGATGGCCGGTGTAGTCGGGCGCCGGCAGCTCGCGGAACCGCGGCGCCGCCGCGTCGGCGAGCTCGTGGTACACGACCTCGCCGCCCTCGCGCGTGAACGTCCGGTGCAGCGCGACGTCGCGTCGCCCCTCCAGGCGGGCGCAGATCCGCTCCAGCGGGCCCTCGCCGTCGTCGAGGACGAGATAGTCGAAACAATCGAAGAAGCGCGGATCCTCGACCCGGCGCAGCTCGGTCGACGGAAACCCACCGCCCAGGCCCCGCCGCGCGCGCGGCCGCTCGGCCGCGAGCCACTTGCCGATCACCAGCGAGCCCATCAGCATGCCGGGAAACGGGCAGGTGAAGCAGACGAGATCGACGTCGTCGCCGATCGCCGCCGCGGCCGCCTCGATCATCATCGCCTCGATGGCGTTGGGCGGACGGGCCAGCTCGGCCGCGAGCCCGTCGAAGCTCGGCGTCGACGCCGCGAGCTTCTCGGCGTAGTGGACGAAGCCGAGGTGCGGGCTGATGGTCTGGAACAGCTGCGTCAGGTCCAGCAGCATCAGCGTGACCAGGTGCCGCGCCAAGTCGACCTTGCCCCAGCGGCCGAAGCTCGCCTGCCGGGCGCGCGGCGACTGCCCGCGGAACTGCGGCCCCTCGGGCAGGAAATCGCCGCGCACGATGCGGTGCGCCATCGCCGGGTCTCGCCCCTGCAGGAACGCGACCGCGTCGTCGATGACGCGGACGTAGCGATCGCGGTTGTAGTACACGTCCTCGGCCTCCCCGCGGATCGCCCGCGGATCGAGCGCGGCGAACAGCCGCTCGAGCCCGGCGCGGCTGAACATGCGCAGGAACAGCTCGAGGCTGAGGTCCACCTGATCGACGGCATGGCCAAGCTTGCGCAGCCACGCGGCCAGGCGCGGCGCCGCGGAGTACAGCGTGTTCAGGTCCGAGATCGGCGGGACCACCATCGCGATCTTCAGCACGCCATGCTCCTACGGCCGCGCGGCCCGGCGGTGCGCGCGGCAGTCGCGGACGTACTCCGCGAGCAGATCGATCGAGCGTCCCCGCCCCTCGTGCTCCTCGAGGAAGGCATAGCGGTCGAGGCACAGGCACGACGGCAGCGGGCAGCGCACCGGCGAGGCCAGCGGTCGCAGCCCGGACGACCCGCGGATGAAGTCCAGCCGCCGCTCGCCGACGTCTCCCGCCGCCCTCACGCCGCAGGCGCGCTCGGCCATCCCGTCCGGCGCGATGAAGTACGCGATGGCAGGGAAGAAGCAAGGCTTGCCGGCGGTGGGGGCGCCCGTCTTCCGCAGCACGTCGACGGGCGGCAGCAGCGGTTCGAGCCGCCGCCGCGCCTCGCGCCGCACCCCGGGGACCAGGCTCGTCCAGGCGGGGTCGAACGCGTCGGGGTTGGGGTTGACGTAGATGCCGTGCTCGCGATCGAAGAAGTCGCGCACCTCCTCGAAGTCGCCCGCCTGCTTCGCCTCCATCACGTAGTTCACCATCCCGACCTGCCACCCGCGATCGAGGATGCGGCCCAGGCGCACCTTGAACTGCTCGAGCGCGATCTGCGTCGGATGAAAGGAGACGTTGAGCTCGACCTTGGCCCGGACGTCGGCGGGCACGGCGTCGTACCGCTCGGGCGCCCACGATCCGTTGGTGTCCACGCGCGTGTAGCGGAGCCGGGGCAGCGCGCCAACGCCGGCGAGAAAGCGCGGGAACCCGTCATGGTCCAGAAACGGCTCCCCGCCGCGGCACAGGAGCGAGAACTCGAAGGGCACGCGCGCGAACGCCTCGATCCAGCTCGCCACCGGGTGGCGATCGAACGCGTGGCTGGCCGCGGCGCGGTGCGCGTGGACGGGCGTCACGCAGTAGGCGCAGCGGTAGTTGCACCACGTCGTCACCGCGAACTCGAGGATCATGACGGGATCTGCGGTGCCCAACCGGTAGTCGCCGCCGCCGCCGCTGCCGGACATTCTCGACGAGCATAGCATCGGGCGCACGCGGCGGCGCATTTGACACGTCTCCCGCGGAGGTGGACACTTGGCCGTCATGGCGCCCCCCACAGCCCGCGAGGTGTTTCAGGCCGAGATCCGCACGCGCGATCTGAAGACGGCGATGGCGTTCTACGGCGCCGTCTTCGACTGGAAGATATACCCGTCCGCGCCCGACTATGCGCTGATCGACACCGGCGTGATGCCCGTCGTCGGCATCATGGAGACGAAGAATCCCCGCTTCCCGCTCGGCGTCGCCAACAACGTCCTCGTCGAGGACTGCCAGAAGGAGGGCGACCGTGCCGTGGCGCTCGGCGGCAGCATCTGCGTGCGCAAGTTCGTCGTGCCCAACTCGGGCGCCTACGTCGGCACGCTCGATCCCTGGGGCAACGAGCTCTTCTTCTGGGAGCCGTTCACGAGCGGGCGGCCCAACCTCAAGGGGACGCGCAAGAACCCCATCGTCCTCATCGACATCGCGACGGCGGACCTCCCCGCCGCGATCAAGTACTACAGCGAGCTCGTCGGCTGGTCGTTCTGGGGCGTGGTGTTCAGCGACAACTACGCGTTCGCGGAGGGCTGCGGGCTCCAGCGCGGTGTGGGCCTCATCGGCGGTCGTTCGATCGGCACGACCGACTACGTCGCCGTGACGGACATCGCCGAGACCCAGGCCAAGGTTCGCGAGGCCGGTGGCCGCATCGTCGTGGAGCAGACCGAGTTCCCCGGCGAGGGCCTGTACATCGTGTTCGAGGACCGCGAAGGCAACCGGATGGGCGCGCTACAACGACGGGCCGCATGATCGGCGGCGTGCTATCGTCCCTTTCCGATGACCGCGCGAGCCCTTTCCCTGGTCGTCGCGCTGGCGGCCATTGACCTCGGGTGCGGAGAACACACCATGGCGAATCCACCTCCGATCACGAACCCGACGCCCTCTACCCACGTGTCCTCGCTTCCGCCGTCGAACGGACGGCAGGAGGGCAAGGGCTGGGAAAAGACCGTGGGCGCGTTCAACATCACGACGAAGATCGACAAGCTCGTCGGCTCGGTCACCGTCCCCACCGTGGCCGAAGACCTCATCGGTCCCATGGCGAGCCTGGAGATCACCACGGAGAAGGGCCGGATCCGGGCATACATCCAGGACGGGAAGGAATACCAGTACATCGAGGCGACGCCGGGCAACCCCGGCCGGATCCGCGGACATCTCCTGTGGTCGGGCGGCTACTACCAGTTCCGGTTGGAGGCGGCGGACGGCGAAGCGGAAAACGTCATCTACCACGTGTGGCGCAGTAGGTAACCGGTCCAAACTACAATAGATTTTCCGTATGGCCTTGGATCTCATCCAGGAATGTCCTGGACGGGAGAAGATTTCGTTTCGAGTTGTCGTACTACGCCCGACCACTGTACCGTGGAGACACTATGAGCTGGTATGACACCATTGGAAGCGGCCTCGGCCACTTGATCGACATGTGGACGGGCACTCCTTCGGGGACGACGGGCGCGGGCGCGAACGCGGCGATGGCCTCGCCGGTCGCCCAAGGCGTGCGGAACGCCTACGACAACACCGATTTCGGCAAGGCGACCGGGCTCGGCCCGTTCATGAAGCTTTTGGGCATCGGCGGGCCGTCGACGCCGGCAGCTCCTCCCGACACCCGCATGGCCACGCCCACCGAGCTGGCGGACCTGGCGGCGGGGCGGCTCCCGCCGCAGGCGGGCGGCTCCGACTACTTCACGAACAAGGTCACCGGCGGCGTGGAGTCGAAGTCGCAGAACTACTTCGGCAAGAAGAACGAGGACGGCAGCTACTCCGGGGGCTTCAACCTGCCGAGCTACCAGAACTGGGACGCGGTGGGCCGCTCGTACGGCAACCGCCAGGCCGACATCGACGCCCGCGACAAGGGCGTCAAGATCACCGGCGCGCCCGAGATCTACCAGCCGGATCTGTCGAAGATCCCACGCACGATCGAGGGGCAGCGCGCCGACAAGGTCGGCGCCGGGCACTTCGCCGAGCACGCCTACGGCAGCCACCTCGACTGGGACGACACCTCGGGCTGGTCCGGGAAGATGAAGTTCAATCCCGGCACCGGCAAGGGCTCGACGACGATCTACAGCACCGGCTACCAGGCCGGCGTCGAGGAGAAGGAAGGCTACCGCGCCGTCGCGTTCAACGACGACAAGACGCTGTCGGCGTCGGCCGAGGCGGGCGCGGTCGCCAACGCGGGCCTCAGCGGCTCGGTCGGCCTCGACACCAAGAGCGGCCTCTACGCCACGGGCGGCATCGGCGCGAAGGCGGGCCTCTACGCCAACGCGGACGCGAACGCCAAGACCTCGCCGATCATGATCGGCGGGCAGGCGTTCGACGCCGGCATCGGCGTCCACGGCGACACGTTCCTCGGCGCCAAGGCCGGCGCGAGCGGCACGCTGGGCATCGGCCCCGACTTCATCGGCGCCAAGGGCAACATCGGCGCGTTCGCCGGCGCCGAGGCGGCCGGCGACATCCACGGCAACCTCGGGCCCCTCGGCGCCAAGCTCGGCGCCTCGGGAATGGTCGGCGCGGGCATCGGCGCCGACGGCGACATCAGCTACAAGGACGGCAAGTTCCACATCGGCGGCAAGCTGTTCGCCGCGCTCGGCTACGGCGGCTCGCTGTCGGGCGACCTGACGATCGACTTCGGCAAGATCATGAAGGCCGTCGGCCCGGTCGGCGCCGGTCTGATGCAGGCGGCCGGCGGCGGCATCATGGGCGCCGCGCAGACGATCGGGGGCGCGCTCCATGGCGCCTACGACGTCGGCAAGGGCGTCGTCCAGGGCATCGGCGACGTCGGCGGCGGCCTCATCCACGGCATCGGCGACGTGGCGGGCGGCATCGGCCACGGCGTGAGCGACGTCGTCCACGGCATCGGCAGCGGCGTCAGCGACATCGCGCACGGCAACGTCCTCCAGGGGCTCGGCAACATCGGCGGCGGGATCATCCACGGCGTCGGCGACGTGGCGAGCGGCATAGGCCACGGCATCGTCGACGTCGGCAGCGGGATCGTCCACGGCGTGGGCGACGTGGCCAGCGGCATCGTCCACGGCGTCGGCGACGTGGCAAGCGGCATCGGCCACGGCATCTCGTCGGTCGCCAGCGGCATCGGCAGCGCCGTCTCCAGCGTCTTCTCCTGGTAGCTCTCCCCACCTGACCTCTGTCGCGGTCCGCTTGTCGCGGCGACGCCCCTCCGCCTATGATGGGCCGCTGTCCGGATGAAGCTCGTCGTCCCCATTCCTTCCGACTGGAAGCTACGGACGGTGGCAGAGGGATCTCTGCACCAGTCGCCCGTCGCCAGCGTGGGCATCCTGGTCATGCCGCTGGTCGCCGCGCACGAGGACCCCGAATGGTGGATCCAGCAGGCTTTCGTCCTGCGCGAGAAAGACGGGCGGGCGCCGCGCAACCTGAAGCTGTCCCGCCTTACGACGGACGACGGCTGGGGGGCCATCCTCCTCGACGGCGAGCTGGGCGCGGAACGGCGGATCGTCGCCTACTACGCGTTCCTCGACTATTCGGCCACGGTGATCGCGATCTGCCGCGATCCCCTGGCCGTGCCGTCGTGGCGCGACGACGCGCTGGCGATCCTGGCGAGGGCGCGGCCCGACTTCGCCGACGAGGGCGCGGTCTGCCTCGCGACGCAGCTCGGGGCGCCGCCGCCGATGCCGGGCGCGCCGGCGACCGACGTGCGCGGCGCGGTGGCGGCGTGGCGGCGGACATTCGCCGGCAGCGACCTCGTCCTCAGCGCCGAGGAGGGACCGCAGGCGGCGCGCATCGTCGTATCGCGGCGCGTCGCGCCCGTGCGTCCCGTCTCCGAGCTCTTCGCCCCGTTCCTGGCGGTGGGCGATCGCCCGGCCATCGCGGTGACCGCCGAAGGCGAGTACGCCGCGATCGCGAACACGGTCGACGCGAACCGCCAGCGTACGCTCGGCGTCGTGTTCGGCGACGACCACTACGCGCGCATCGAGGGCGTGGCCACGCTGCCGGCGCTGTACGGGCGGATCCGGGCCGCGGTGCACAAGCTCGTCCACGCCTGCACGCTCGGCCTGGGCTCGAACCGGTGGCGGCGCTTCTACTACGACCCGCCGCCGGGGTGGATCGGTGTGGGCCGGACGCGCGGGGCCCTGTGGATCGCGCCGGCGGTGCCGCGGCGATTCATGGTCATGAAGGTCTTCGATGCGCGTCCCCCGGCCGACAACCGCGCGGCGCGGCAGGGCGCGCGGCTGTTCGAGACCCTGCCGAACGAGTTCTTCGTCGAGCCGCCCAGCGTCCCCTATGTCTTTTACACCCCGACCGGCCTGCAGTGCCGCGTCATCGTGTTCACCGGACGCATCCCCAACCGGCCCGGCCTCCTCAAGGCGGTCGAAGGGGCGGTCACGGAGGCGCGCTACGTCTATCCCGTCCGCGTGGAGTGCGACGCCGATCTGCTCGCGGAAGCCATGGGCGCGTTCGAGCGGGTCGTGAAGTCGGTCCGGCCGCTGCCCGAGCGCGGGCCCGCTCTCGACCCCGACATGGACGTGCTGACGAGCTGGGTCGACTGATGGCGACCGAGGCCGAGCGCGCGATCGACGCGGTGTGGCGGATCGAGTCGGCCCGGGTCATCGCCGGCGTCGCGCGGATGGTGCGCGACGTGGGCCTCGCCGAGGAGCTGGCGCAGGACGCGCTCGTCGCCGCGCTCGAGCGATGGCCGGAGACGGGCGTTCCCGACAACCCCGGCGCCTGGCTCATGACCACCGCCAAAAATCGCGCACTCGACCTCCTGCGCCGGCACGAGCTCCTCCAGCGCAAGCACGAAGAGCTCGGCCGCGAGCTCGACGCGGACCGCGACCGGGCCGCGCCGGACGTCGACGCCGCGCTCGACGACGACGTCGGCGACGACCTCCTGCGCCTCGTGTTCATCGCCTGCCATCCGGTGCTGTCGACGGACGCGCGCGTCGCGCTCACGCTCCGCCTGCTCGGCGGCCTGACCACCGACGAGATCGCGCGCGCGTTCCTCGTGCCCGAGCCGACGGTCGCCCAGCGCATCGTGCGCGCCAAGCGGACGCTCGCCGAGGCGCGCGTCCCCTTCGAGGTGCCGCGCGGGGCCGATCTCGCCCCGCGCCTGTCGTCGGTGCTCGAGGTCATCTACCTCATCTTCAACGAGGGCTACTCCGCCACGGCGGGCGACGACTGGATGCGCCCGGAGCTGTGCCAGGACGCGCTCCGGCTGGGGCGCATCCTCGCCGGCCTGCAGCCGAACGAGCCGGAGGTCCACGGCCTGGTCGCGCTGATGGAGATCCAGGCGTCGCGCCAGCGGGCGCGGACCGGCCCGCGGGGCGAGCCGATCCTGCTCCTCGACCAGGACCGCGGGCGCTGGGACCACATCCTCATCCGGCGCGGTCTCGCCGCGCTCGCGCGCGCGGAGGAGCTGGGCGGCGCGCGCGGGTCGTACGCGCTTCAGGCGGCCATCGCCGCCTGCCACGCGCGCGCGCACACCGCCGCGGAGACCGACTGGATGCGGATCGCGGATCTCTACGCGGAGCTCGCGCGGCTCGCGCCGTCGCCGGTGGTGGAGCTGAACCGCGCAGTCGCGGTGGCCATGGCGTTCGGGCCGGCGGCGGGGCTCGAGCTGGTCGACGCGCTCACGTCCGATCCGTCGCTGCGCTCGTATCATCTGCTGCCGGCCGTGCGCGGCGACCTCCTGGCGCGGCTGGGGCGCGACGCCGAGGCGCAGGTGGAACTCGAGCGGGCGGCCTCGCTCACCCGCAACGCGCGCGAGCGCGATCTCCTCCTCGAGCGGGCGGCGGCGTGCGCGCGCCGGGCCGCGCCGCCGCGATGATGCGGGGTGGTAATCTGGTCGCGCCATGATCCACCTCCCGCTGACGCTGTTCGTGGACGCGTTCTACGCGACGCCCTTCGACTTCCGCTGCTGGGTGGCGCTCCGCGAGAAGGGGCTCGAGTTCACGGCGTCCCGGGTCATGGTCACCGAGGGGCAGGGCCTGACCCACTCCTATCGCGAGGCCAGCATCACCGCGCGCGTGCCGGGCCTCTGCCACGGCGATTTCTGGCTGGCCGAGTCCCTCGCCATCGTCGAATACCTGGAGGATGCGTTCGCGCCGCCGGAGTGGCCGCGGCTCCTCCCCGCCGACGTGCGCGCGCGCGCCCGGGCGCGCCAGATCATGTCGTTTCTGGGCGGCGACCTGTTCGCGCTCGCCCGCGAGCGGCCGTCGTGGTCGGTCCTCTATCCGCGCCAGATGCCGCCGCTGTCGCCGGCGGCGCGCGCCGATGCCAACGAGCTCCTCGGGATCGCGCTGCGGCTGGTCGGCGACGGCGCCCTCGAGCCGTGGTCGATCGCCTGCGCCGACCTCACGTTCGCCCTGCTGCGCCTGGTGCGCTCCGGCGAGGTGCTCGCGCCGGCGCTGCAGGCGTTCGTCGACGCGAACCTGGCGCGCCCGTCGCTGGCGGATTACCTCCACCACGACCGGCCGCCCAACCCGCCGACCACGGGCCGGCGGGCGTTCGCCTGAGCTCGGTCAGTCCTGGTTCTTGGCTGGCGCCCATCGGCGATTTGCGGTAGGACTGCGCTTCCGCCATGGCGCAGATCGTCGTGGAGAACCTCGTGAAGGTGTTCCGCGTCGCGGAGCGCCGTCCCGGCATGATGGGGGCGCTCGCGGGCCTCGTGCGCCGCCGCCATCGCGAGGTGCGCGCGCTCGACGGTGTGTCGTTCCACCTCGACGCGGGAGAGCTGGTCGGCTACATCGGGCCGAACGGCGCCGGCAAGTCCACCACCGTCAAGGTGCTGGCCGGCATCCTCGTCCCCGATGCCGGGCGCGTCGAGGTCGACGGGCGCGTCCCGTGGAAGGATCGCATCGTCCACGTCGCGCGCATCGGCGTCGTGTTCGGCCAGCGCACGCAGCTGTGGTGGGACCTGCCGGTCATCGAGTCGTTCGACCTGCTGCGCGACGTGTACCGCGTCGCGCCCGCCGACTACCGGCGCGCGCGCGACGAGCTCATCGAGCTCCTGGCGCTGGCGCCTCTACTCGACACCCCGGTGCGCCAGCTCAGCCTCGGGCAGCGGATGCGCTGCGACCTGGCGGCGGCGCTCCTGCACGCGCCGCAACTGCTGTTCCTCGACGAGCCGACCATCGGCCTCGACGCGGTCGCCAAGCTGCAGGTGCGCGACTTCGTGCGGCGCCTGAACCGCGAGCGCGGCACCACCGTCATCCTCACCACCCACGACCTCGACGACATCGAGGCGCTGGCGCGGCGCGTGCTCGTCATCGCCGACGGGCGCGTGCTCTCCGACGGCTCGCTCGCCGAGCTGCGGGCACGCGTGTCGCGCGAGCGCTGGCTCACCGTCGACGTCGTCGACGACGAGGACGCCGCCGAGATCGGCGACGCCGACGCCCGCGTCATCGAGCGCGATGGACACCGCGTGCGGCTGGCGTTCGATCCGCAGGTCGTCACCCCCGCGGAGCTCATCGCCCGCGTCACGCGCCGCCACGCCGTGCGCGACCTCTTCGTGGAGAATCCGCCCATCGAGGCGATCGTCGCCCGCCTGTACGAGGGTCAGGCGTGACCGGGTACGCCGCCGTCGTCGCGGCCCGCTTCCGCATGCTCCTCCAGTATCGCGGCGCGGCGCTGGGGGGGCTGGCGACCCAGACGTTCTTCGGCCTGGTGCGCATCATGATCCTCGACGGGTTCTACCGCGCATCCGCGACCCCGCCGTCGCTCGGGTTCCCCCAGGCGGTCGGCTACGTGTGGCTCGGGCAGGCGACGCTCGCGCTGTTCCCGTGGAACACCGACTCCGAGATCCGCGATCAGGTGCGCAAGGGGACCGTCGTCTACGAGCTGTGCCGCCCGCTCGATCTCTACGGCCTGTGGTACGCGCGCGCGATCGCCTGGCGGTCGGCGCCGACGCTCCTGCGCATGATCCCGATGTTCGCGTTCGCCGCCGCGGTGCTGCCGGCGCTCGGCCTGGGCGACTGGGGTCTGGCCCCGCCCGCCGGCGTCGGCGCCGGGATCGCCTGGGTCGCCGCCACCGTCGGCGCGCTGTTCCTGTCGTGCGCCCTCACGACGCTCGCCCACGTCGGCGTCCTCGCCACGCTGGGCGCGGACGGCGTGCCGGCGCTGATGGCGACGATCGCGTCGCTCCTGGGCGGCATGGTGATCCCGCTGCCGCTCTTCCCCGACTGGGCGCAAGGGCTGCTCGCCGCCCTGCCCTTCAGCGGCGCGCTCGATCTGCCGGCGCGCCTGTACGTCGGCCACATCGCCGCCGCCGACGCCGTGTGGGTGCTCGCCCAGCAGCTCAGCTGGACCGCGATCCTCGTCGTCCTCGGCCGGTGGCTCCTCGCGCGGCAGACGCGCCGCCTAGTGGTGCAGGGAGGCTGAGCCGATGCGCGACGCCCTGCGCCTGTACTTCCGCTACCTGGGGATCTCGGTGCGCGCGCAGCTCCAGTATCCGGGGAGCTTCGCGATGCAGGCCGCGGGGCAGCTCCTCGTCACGGTCATCGAGATCGTCGGCATCGTCGCGCTGTTCGATCGATTCGGCACGCTGCGCGGCTGGACCCTGCCGCAGGTCGCGCTGCTCTACGGGGTCACCGACATCACGTTCGCGATCGCCGACGCGCTGGCCCGCGGCTTCAGCGTCTTCTCCACGATGGTGCGCTCGGGCGACTTCGACCGCATCCTCCTCCGGCCGCGCTCGACCATCCTCCAGATCCTAGGGCAGGAGATCACGCTGCGGCGCGGGGGGCGCCTGGTGCAGGGGGCGGCCGTGCTGGGCTGGGCGGCGGCCCAGGGGGCGGTCGCCTGGACGCCGGCGAGCGTCGCCATCCTCGCCGCCGCCGTCGTCGGCGGCGCGTGCCTGTTCATGGGGCTGTTCATCCTGCAGGCGACGAGCGCGTTCTGGACGGTGGAGACGCTCGAGGTGTGGAACACCGTCACCCACGGCGGCAACTACGCGTCGCAGTACCCGATGACGATCTACCGGCGCTGGTTCCGCGGCTTCTTCACCTGGGTCGTGCCGCTGGCGCTCGTCAGTTTCGTCCCGAGCGCGGCCGTCCTCGGGCGCGCCGACGCGTCGCCGCTCGCCGCCGGGCTCGCGCCCCTCGCCGGCGTCGCGTTCCTACTGGCGTCGCTCGGCGTCTGGCGGCTCGGCGTGCGCCGGTATACGTCCACGGGGAGCTGATCAGCCGCGCGCCCGCGCGCACGCATCGGCGACGTTCGCGAGCAGGCGCGCCTGCGCCGCGAACAGGTGCTGCGTGACCTCCAGCCAGCGCTGGGTGAGCTCCCGCGTGAGCTCGCTCATGTCCGTGAACGTGGACAGGATGTCTTCCTTCGCGCTCGCCGGGGTGAGCTGCGCCGCCCGCGCGGCGAGCTTTTCGGCCTCGGCCTCGAAGTCCGTCACCGTGACGCCGAACAGCTTGAGGAGCTTTCTGGTTTCATCGCCCATACCCCCAGGGTACCACCCGAAGCGACGGCCCCGTGAACGCACGATGGCGATCCGGTGACGAAGCGCCCGCGGCGCTTTCCCCGCATTGCCCGTCGACGGGAGGCTTGGCATGCTCCGCGCATGACGCCCGGGGACGACAGCGCCCTGTACATCAACCGCGATCTGTCGTGGCTCGAATTCAACGCCCGCGTGCTCGACCAGGCGCTCGATCGGCGCGTGCCCCTGCTCGAGCGGGTGAAGTTCGTCGCCATCTTCGGCTCGAACCTCGACGAGTTTTTCATGATCCGCGTGTCCGGGCTGCACGAGCAGCTGGAATCGGGGGTCCCGGCCACGGCGCCCGACGGGCTATCGGTGGCCGAGCAGCTGGCGCGCATTCGCGAGCGGACGGCGGCGCTGACCCAGACCGCGGCGTCGCTCCTCCGCGGCGAGCTCACCGATGAGCTGGCGCGCGCGGGCATCCGCATCGTGGGGTACGGCGCGCTGACGCGAGGCCAGCGCGAATGGGCCGGGAGCTACTTCCGCCGATCGGTGTTTCCGGTGCTCACGCCGCTGGCCGTGGATCCGGCGCACCCGTTCCCGTTCCTGTCCAACCTGTCCCTGTCGCTGGCGGTGGAGGCCGCCGATCCGCAGACGGGGGAACGCCGGTTCGTACGCATCAAGGTGCCGGAGAGCCTGCCGCGGTTCGTCCGCGTCGAGGGCGCCGACGACGACTTCCTCCCGCTCGAGGAGCTAATCGCGGCGCACCTGTCCGATCTGGTGCCGGGCACCGACATCCTCGGCTGCCACCCGTTCCGCGTCACCCGCGACATGGACATCGACATCCTCGAGGACGAGGCGTCCGACCTCCTGTCGCTCGTGGACCACAAGATCCGGCAGCGACGGTTCGGCGCCGTGGTGCGCCTCGAGGTGTCGCCCAAGCTGCCGCCGCGCGTGCGCGCCATGCTCACCGAGAAGCTCCAGATCGACGAGGAGGACGTCTACGAGTTCGATGGCCTCCTCGGGCTGTCCGGCCTGTTCGCGCTGGCCCAGCTGCCCCGCCCCGATCTGCGCGATCCGCCGCTGGCGTCGACGCCGCCCAAGGAGTGGGACGCCGCCGACCCGTTCGCGCGCGTCGCGCAGAGGGACGTGCTCCTGCGCCACCCGCACGATTCGTTCGCCGTGGTGGTGGACCTGCTCCGGCGCGCCGCCGAGGACCCGGACGTGCTGGCGATCAAGATGACGCTCTACCGCGCGGGGTCGGACTCCGAGGTGGTGCGCACGCTCATCCGCGCGGCGGAGAATGGCAAGCAGGTGGCGGTGCTGCTGGAGCTCAAGGCGCGCTTCGACGAGGCCACCAACATCGGCTGGGCGCGCGCCCTGGAACGGGCCGGCGCGCACGTGTTCTTCGGCATGGCCGGGCTGAAGATCCACGGCAAGCTCCTGCTCATCGTCCGTCGCGAGGGGCGCCGCGACGGGCGCGGCGACGGGCGCGGCGAGGGACCGGTGCTCCGGCGCTACGTCCACGCCGCCACCGGCAACTACAACGCGGCGACCGCGCGCCTGTACACCGATCTGGCGCTCGTCACCGCCGACGACGCCATCGGCGAGGACGCGTGCGACGTGTTCAACATGCTGTCCGGCTTCTCCCGCCAGACCGCGTTCCGCAAGCTCGTCGTCGCGCCGCTGGCGCTGCGCCGCACGGTCGTGGCCAAGATCGACGAGCAGGCCGACCGCGCGCGCGCCGGCGGCGAGGGGCGGGTGTTCGCCAAGATGAACTCGCTCGTCGACGCGCAGGTGATCCGCGCGCTGTACGCGGCGTCGCAGGCCGGCGTCACGATCGATCTCGTCATCCGCGGCATCTGCTGCCTGCGGCCGGGTGTCCCGGGCGTGTCGGAGCGGATCCGCGTGCGCTCGCTGCTCGGCCGGTTCCTCGAGCACGAGCGCATCTACGCGTTCGGTCCGGCGGGCCAGGACGACATCTACATCGCCTCGGCCGACTGGATGCCGCGCAACCTGGACCGCCGGGTGGAGCTCATGGTGCCGGTGGTCGACGACCGGCTGCGCGAGCGCATCCGCCGCGAGTGCATGCGGCCGCTCGAGACCCACGACGGCGCGATCCACGAGCTCGACGCCTCCGGGGCCTACCGGCGCCTCGCGCCGGAGGCGATCGCGCCCCGCGCCGCCGCGACGCCCCCGCCGGGCGCGGCCGCGGCAGCGGTCTGACCGCGGAGTCGGTCGGATCAGAAGTACAGCGCCGATCCGATGTGCACCTGGAATTCGTGAACGCTCGCCGGGACCGCGATGGTGTCGCCCTGCAGGGGGCTCGCCTGGGTGAACGGGGCGAGCGCCAGACCGTAGATCGAGCCGTGCCCGTATGCATAGCGCACGGAAAGGGTCGTCGAGAATTCGAGCCCACGATGGGCCTCTTCCTGGACCACGTCGTAGCGTCGCCGGTACTCGGCCCCGGCGGAGACGCCGACGAAGTCGATGCCGGACGTCGCGATGTGATCGTCCTGGCCCAGCACGGAGCGGGTGGGGGCACCGGGTGCGGCGCTGCGATCCGTGAACAACCCCGCGCCGAGGCCGAACGTCGGCGTGAGCCAGGCGCGGCCGCCGAGCTGCACGTTCGTGACCGGCGCTTGCAGCGCCTTGCCCGCGGCGTCGGTCAGCGAGAAGCCGTGATTCACGCCGACCGCCACGAAGCCGGTCGGGAACCGCCAGGCGAGGCCGAAATGGACGCGCCACGGCTGCACGGCGTCGAACGCGCCGGGCGCCCCGTCGTGGGAATCGATCGTCGCGAGCGTGGTGCCGGACGCGGCGTCGTATCCGCTCGCGCGGCGGCTGGCGGCGATCACGACGAGAGGCGATTGCACGGCCACGCCGAGCTCCCACCCGCCGAACGGCTCCCACTGGGCCCCGGCGATCGGTCGGATGCCGTACTCGTTCAACGTAACCTTGCGTTCGGACGCGGCGAGAGCGGGCGGAGTCGCGCCGCTCGCGAGGGACAGGGCGAGCCCCTCGAAGCTCACGACCGATCGATACGCGGCGAGGAGGGAGACGCCGACGCGCCATTGTTCCGACGGCTGCCAGCCGACACCCGCGCCGGCGTAGTAGGTCGCGGCCTGCTCGAGGAGGTCGAAAGACAACGCGAAGTGGTACGGCTGGCCGTCGACGGATCCTTGGCGATCCATGATGGCGTGGCCCGACAGGAAATCCTCGCGCGTGACGAAGAGCCCGGCACCGATGGCGAGCGTGGGCGACAGGCGGCGGGCGATGGACAGGGACACCGGGACGGACAGAACGCCGCTCGACGACGCGTCCGGCGCCTCCGTGCCGTCCGGGAACGTCGCCACCACCGCCCGCGGAAGGACGTACGCGCGCCACACCAGGACGCTCGCGCTGCCGTCGAGGGAATCCCGCTCGAGGACTGCCAGACCGGCGGGGTTGTACCAGACGGCCGACGAATCGCGGATCGCCGCGACCACCGCCCCGCCGACGACCGCCGCCTCGTTGCCGACGGCGTAGCCGTCCTCGTTGCCGGCACTGGCTTGTCGCGCCGCGCCGACGACGGCGGCGAGCGCGAACGCGGCGATAGCAGCGCGGTCCATGGCCACTCTGTAGCATCTCGGCGCTAGACGAGCACCATCCCGCGCGCCCGCAGCGGCCCGAACCAGTCCGCGGGCGAGAAGTCGAGCGCGCGCGGCGGCGCGTCGCGCGTCCATCCGGTGGGGTGGCAGCGCGAGATGTTCTCCGCCAGCCAGCTCGGCGCCAGGGCCGTGTACATGTCGCCCCCGTGACAGCTCACGTTGAGCAGCCCGTGCGACCAGCGCGGGACGCCACCCAGCCAGCACAGGCGCGCCTCCACCCCCGCGCTCGGAGGCGGCAGCTTCATCGTCTCCTCGACGAGATCGGGCGCGACGGTGGGCGACGGCGCCGCGCCCGCGCCGAACCACGCGCGCACGTCGGCGTCGATGTGCTTGCCGTGGATGAACGCGTTCAGGGCGCGGTCGATGACGGCGAACACGCCGTCGTCGGGGGCCGGCACGTCGACGCTCTCGTACTCCAGATCGTAGCGCGAGAACCCGCGGAACTGCGGGCCCTTCACGCGGATGCCGAACAGCTCGGGGTTCCTGCCGACGGGGGCGTGGGCGGTGGCGCTGAAGCGATGGAAGAACGCCGATTGCAGGAGGTCGGCGCGGAACAGCTGCCGCAGCGTCTCCAGGCTGTCGATCGTGTCCTGCAGCGTCTCGCCGGGGAAACCGTAGATCAGGTACGCGTGGGTGATGATCCCCGCGTCGCGGAACGCGTGCAGCACCTTGATCACCTGCGGGACGGTGATGCCCTTGTTTATCTTCGGCAACAGCTCATCGCTGGCGATCTCGATCCCGCCGGTGACCGCGATCATCCCCGACGCCGCGAGCAGCCGGCACCGATCGGGCGTGAATCCGGGGTCGTAGCGGATGTTGCCGAAATACTGGTAGCACCGATCGCGACGAAGCAGCTCGAGGGCCAGGTTCACCAGCAGCGGGGGCGGCGCGGCCTCATCGGTGAAATGGAAGCTGGACAGGCCGGTCTGCGCGTGCAATGCGTCCATCTGGTCGGCGAGCTGGTGCGCCGGCAGCGGATCGAAATCGTCGATGTAATCCAGGTGAATGTCGCAGAACGTGCATTTTTTCCAGTAACAGCCGTGGGCCGCCGTGAGCTTGAGCCACGGCCCGTCATTGAGCAGGCGATTGAACACATTGCCGCCGGCGGTGAGCAAATGGATGTATCGATCCATTCGCACGCCGGCGTAATCGGGGACGGGCAGGTCGCGGAAGCGGGGCGCGGCGGCGCCCGGGTCCTCATGCCACACCACGCGGCCCGCCTCGCGCGTGAACGTGCGGTGGAGCGGCACCGTCGCCGCGGGATCCGCCACCCGCGCGCAGATGCGCTCGAGCGGCGCCTCGCCGTCGTCGAGCACGAGGTAGTCGACGTAATCGAAGAAGCGCGGGTCCTCGATCTGGCGCAGCTCCGTCGACGGGAAACCGCCGCCGAGCGCCCGCTTCGCGCCGGGACGGTGGGCGGCGAGCCACTTGCCGACGACCAGCGAGCCCATCAGCATCCCCGGGAACGGGCAGGTGAAGCAGACGAGGTCCACGTCGGGGGCGATCGCGGCCGCGGCGGCGTCCAGCATCAGCGTCTCGATCGCATTCGGCGGCCGGGCCAGCTCGTCCGCGACGGCGTCGAAGCTCGACGTGGACCGGCTCAGCTTGGCGGCGTAGTGGACGAGGCCCACGTGGGCGCTGATGGTCTGGAACAGCTCGGTGAGGTCGAGCAGCATCTGCGTGGCGAGGTGGCGCGCCAGGTCCACCTTGCCCCAGGCGCCGTAGCGCTCGCGCCTCGCCTGCGGCGTCTCGTCCCGGAACGCCGGCCCCTCGGGGAGGAAGTCCCCGCGCACGATCAAGTGGGCCATCGACGGGTCGCGGCCTTGCAGGAACGCGATGACGTCGTCGATGATGCGGATGTAACGGTCGCGGTTGACGTAGACGTCCTCGTATTCGCCGAGGGGAGCGCGCGGGCTCACCGCCGCGAACAACCGCTCGAGCCCGGGCCGGCTGAACATCTTCAACGACGTCTCGAGGCTCAGATCGACCTGGTCGACCGCGTGGCCCAGGCGGCGGAGCCAGCCGGTGAGACGCGGCGCCGCCGAGTACAGCGTGTTGAGGTCCGACACCGGCGGGACGACCATCGCGATCTTGAGCGCCACCGACACCTCCTAGGAGCGTGAAGGGCGTTGCCCTTCACGCGACAAAAAGCATAGCGGGGTTTCCGCCCCTTCGGGGCGGTCCCCGCTAGCGAAATACGTAGCGGTACGCCATCTCGCGGTCGGGCTCGGCCGCCATCGTCGCCGCCGTGACGATGAGCAGGGCCGCCGTGCGCACCAGCGCGCGCAGCATCTGCTCGAATTGCTCGTACGCCAGGCTCTGCAGCGGCAGCGTCTGCCGCAGCAGGATCACGCCGTCGCGCAGCGCCAGCGCGCCGACCGCGAGCGCGTCGTTCGCCGCCAGGGCGGCGCGGAACCGGACCTGCTCGACCGGGCAGATCGGCACGCTCAGGGCGATCCACTCGCTTCCGGCGCGCGAGATCACCCGGCGCATCGCGACCGCGGCGGAGCCCCACCTTTCGTCGTACCGGCACTGCAGCAAGTCCCCGTTCGGCGACAGGTCGAACGCCCGACCGGTCGCGCGCAGCCAGCGCGGCACGCACGCGAACGACGTCATGGGCTCCGACGGATCCATGCAGTCTTGATGGTACAGTCAGGCTCCGCGAAAGGCACCGGATTCGGCATGCGGCTCACGACCTGGCCCGAGGTCCATCGACACCTGGCCGCGACCTACGCGGACGTGAGGGCGGAGCGCGACGGCGTCCTCGACATCGTCGTGCCGCTGCGCGACGCGGCGGCGCCCGCGACCCCCGGCGCCGCGCCGCTCGCGGTGAGCCGGACCGAGGTCCTGGGGTCGACGTGGATCGACGTCTCGAGCGTCATCGGCTCGCTGCGGCACCTGTCGCAGGCGGAGATGCTCGCGAACAACGCCGCGTCGACGATCGGCGCCTTCTGCACCCGCGACGGCGAGCTCGTGGTGCGCCAGCGGCTGCCCCTCGCCGGGCTGCGCGCCGCCGATCTCGACGAGACGATCCGCGACATCGCCGAGCTCGCGGCGTGGTCGCGCCGGCGCCTGAGCGAGATGGGGGTGCCGGTCGCGCCGTGGCGCGGCCCCGGTGACGGCGCGCGGCGACCGTGACATACTAGGCTCAAGCCCGGCCGAGGAGGTAAGCGATGGGTCCCGCGACGACCACCTTCGAGCGCCAGAAAGCCCCGTGCGGTCGGATCGGGGACGGGGAGCACGTCCAGGAAAATGACGACGACGGCCTGGTGACGGACGACTACTACTATGCCTGCGGCTGCCGGATCATCCATCACGAGCTGCACGACGGCAGCGTGTGCAGCAAGGTCGTCCGCCACGACGGCAAGGTGCTGCAGGACGAGCTCGTCGCGGAGCACTGAGCCCTTGGTCTCGTCATCGGTTCGTTCACAACGGAAGGGGCGCCGAACGTGACACGCGTCCATGACGTGCTCCTCGTGGGCGGCGGCGGCGCCGGCCTGCGGGCGGCCATCGCCATCGCCGAGGAAAATCCCAAGCTGGGCATCGCCGTCGTGTCCAAGGTGTACCCGATGCGCAGCCACACGGTCTCGGCCGAGGGCGGCGCCGCGGGCGTGGTCGCCAAGGACGACAGCCTCGACGAGCACGCATACGACACCATCTCCGGCGGCGACTGGCTGTGCGATCAGGACGCCGTGGAGGCGTTCGTCAAGGAAGCGCCCGAGGAGCTGCTCCGTCTCGAGCACTGGGGGTGTCCGTGGAGCCGCGAGCGCGACGGCCGGATCGCCGTGCGCCCGTTCGGCGGCATGAAGAAGATGCGCACGTGGTTCGCCGCGGACAAGACCGGCTTCCACATGCTCCACACCCTGTTCCAGACGTCGCTCAAGCACACCAGCATCGTCCGCTACGACGAATGGTTCGTCACCCGCCTCCTCGTCGACGACGGACGCGTCCAGGGCGTCGTCGCCCTCGAGCTCATGTCGGGGCGGATCGAGCCGATCCTCGCCAAGGCCGTCATCCTGTGCACCGGCGGCTGCGGCCGGGTCTTCCCGTTCACCACCAACGCCAACATCAAGAACGGGGACGGCATGGCGCTCGCGTTCCGCGCCGGCGCCCCGCTCAAGGACATGGAGTTCGTCCAGTACCACCCCACCGGCCTGCCGTTCACCGGCATCCTCATCACCGAGGCCGCGCGCTCGGAGGGGGGTTTCCTGCTCAACAAGGACGGCTATCGCTACCTCCAGGACTACAACCTCGGCAAGCCGGAGCCGAAGCCCGTGCTGCGCAGCATGGAGCTCGGTCCGCGCGACCGCCTGTCGCAGGCGTTCGTCAAGGAGAACGAGAAGGGGCGCACGCTCGACGGGCCGTACGGGCCGTACGTAAACCTCGATCTGCGCCACCTGGGGGAGAAGGTCATCAACGCCAAGCTGCCGTTCGTGCGCGAGCTGTGCCTGAAGTACGAGAACATCGACCCGGTCAAGGAGATGATCCCGGTGCGGCCTGTCGTCCATTACATGATGGGCGGCGTCCACACCGACATCAACGGCGCCACGCCGTTGCCCGGGCTGTACGCCGCGGGCGAGGTCGCGTGCGTGAGCATCAACGGCGCCAACCGGCTGGGCTCGAATTCGCTCCCCGAGCTGCTGGTGTTCGGCGCGCGCGCCGGCCGGGTCGCCGCCGAGTTCGCCGCGCGCCAGCGCACGCCCGGCGCCGCGGTCCTCCTCCAGGCCGCCGACGAGAAACGCCGGCTGGAGCAGGACGTCCTGCGCAAGACGGACGGCAAGGAGCGCATCGCTCCACTGCGGAAGGATATGCAGACGACGATGGAAGCCAGCGCCGGCATCTACCGCTCCGGGCCCGCGCTGGCCGAGGCCGCCGACAAGCTGAAGGCCCTGCGCGAGCGCGCGCGCGCCGTCGGCCTGGACGACCACAGCCGCACGTTCAACACCGAGCTCACCGCCGCGCTGGAGCTGTCGTTCATGCTCGACGTGGCGGAGGCCATCACCCACGCTGCGCTGAAGCGGCAGGAATCGCGCGGCGCGCACCAGCGGACCGATTTCCCCGCGCGCGACGACAAGCGCTTCCTCGCCCACTCGCTCGTCCACCGGAACGCGGACGGCACGTGCCGCGTGGAATATCTGCCGGTGACGATCACCCGCTGGCCCCCCGGCGAGCGCGTCTACGGGAGGTGAACGACGATGCCCGAATCGATCACGTTGCAGGTGACTCGTTACCGTCCGGAGAATGAATCCGAGCCGGTCGTCCAGGAGTACGAGGTGCCGCGTCGCCAGGACTGGGTGATCCTCGACGCGCTGAACTACATCAAAGACACCCTCGACGGAACGCTCGCGTTCCGCTGGTCGTGTCGCATGGGGATCTGCGGCAGTTGCGGCATGAACGTCAACGGCGAGCCGAAGCTCACCTGCGCCACCTTCCTCACCGACTCCGGCGCCGGGCCGATCCGCGTCGAGCCGCTCGCGAACTTCCCCGTCGTCCGCGATCTCGTGATCGAGATGAGCGATTTCATGGACAAGCTCCCGCGCGTCAAGCCGTGGATCGTGCGCGGGAAGGAGAAACCGCTGTCCGAGGGGGAGTACCGGCAGACGCCCGAGCAGCTCGACGAGTACAAGCAGTACAGCATGTGCATCAACTGCATGCTCTGCTACGCCGCCTGCCCGGTCTACGGTCTGGACCCGCACTTCCTCGGGCCGGCGGCGATCGCCCTCGCCCAGCGCTACAACCTCGATTCGCGCGATGAGGGGGCCATGGAGCGGCGGGAGGTGCTGTCCCAGCACGAGGGGATCTGGGGGTGCACGTTCGTCGGCGAATGCACCAAGGTCTGTCCGAAGCACGTCGATCCCGCCGGCGCCATCCAGCGCTACAAGCTGACGTCGGCGCTGGAAGAGCTCAAGGCGTTCTTGCTGCCGTGGCGGAACCGATGACGGACAAGCCCTCGTACACCGAGTTCCACCCGCGCTGGTATCGGCCGCGGATGTCGACCTACTGGTGGGTGAAGAAGCGGGCGCATCTCGCGTTCATCCTGCGCGAGCTGAGCAGCGTGTTCATCGGCTGGTTCGTCGTGTATCTCGTCCTCATGATCCGCGCCGCGCGCGGGCCCGCGACCTACCAGGCGTTCCTCGGCTGGTCGGCGCGGCCGATCGTCGTCGTCGTCAACCTCGTGAGCCTGGCGTTCGTCGTGTTCCACGCCGTCACCTGGTTCAACCTCGCGCCGCAGGCGATGGTGATCCACCTCGGCGGGAAGCGCGTCCCTCCCTTGTGGATCGCGGCGGCCAACTACGCGGCCTGGGTCGTCGTGTCGGCCCTGGTCGCCTTGCTCGTCCTGGGTGCCTAGATGGCCAAGCGATCGGTCGAGCCGCTCCTGTGGATGGTGTTCAGCGCCGGCGGGGTGATGGCGGCGCTGTTCATCCCGATCCTCCTCATTCTCTTCGGTCTGGCGTTCCCGCTGGGGTTGATCGCCGCCCCCGGCCAGGCGCAGCTCCTCGCGCTGCTCGCTCATCCCGTGACGCGGCTGGTCCTGTTCGTCGTCTGCCTGACGTCGCTGTTTCACGCGGCGCACCGCTTGCGCTACACGCTCTACGACGGCCTGCAGATCAAGCACTTGAACGAGCTCATCAGCCTCTTGTGCTACGGCGGGGCGATCGTGGGGTCGGTCGTCGCCGGCTACGTGTTGTGGCGCCTCTGACTTGATGGGAGCTGATCACAGCGGCTTCAGCGAGTCGCACGAATCCTTGATCCCGTGATCGCACGCCATCTTGTACAGGCGGGTCGCCTTCGCGCGATCGACCGGGACGTTACGGCCGTCGCGATACGAGTTGCCGAGATTGTTGCAGCCCCACCATTCCTCGAGATCGCAGGCCTTGCGGAACAGCTCGTTCGCGCGCGCCTGGTTCTTCGCGACGCCGCGGCCCTCTTCGATCCGCACCCCGAGCATGTTGCACGAGGTTCCGATGTCGTGGTCGCAGGCCTTCGCGTAGTATTCGGCCGCCCGCGCGACGTCCTTCACGACGTCCCGGCCGTCGTTGTAGGCGTTGCCGAGGTTGTTGCAGCCCCACCACTCCTTGTTTTCGCAAGCCTTCCGGTACAGCTCGTTCGCGCGCGCCTGGTTCTTCGCGACGCCGTCGCCCGCCTCGTACAGCACGCCGAGGCGGTTGCACGACGTGGCGATGCCCTGATCGCACGCCGTCCCGTAGTAGCCGGCGGCCCTCGACTTGTCCGTCGCCACGCCCTTGGCGTTGGCGTAGGAGCTGCCGAGGTTGTGGCAGCCCCACGGCTCCTTGAGGTCGCAGGCCTTCTTGTACAGCTCGTTCGCGCGCGCCTGGTCCTTCGCGACGCCCTCGCCGTCCTCGTACTGAACGCCCAGGGCGTTGCACGATTCGCCGAGATCGTGCTCGCACCCCGTCACGCGGTACGCGGCGGCCCGCCGCTTGTCTTTCGCGACACCCCTGCCGTCGGCGTACGTGTTGCCGAGGTTGTTGCAACCCCACCATTCCTTGAGGTCGCAGGCCTTGGTGTACAGTTGGTTCGCGCGCGTCTGGTCCTTGACGACACCGTCGGCCTTCTCGTACTGCACGCCGAGACGGTTGCAGGAGGCACCGATGTCGTGATCGCACGCCGTCGCGCGGTACTCGGCCGCCTTCCGCTTGTCGATCGCGACGGCTCTGCCTTCGGAGTAGGAATTGCCGAGGTTGTTGCAACCCCACCAGTCCTTGAGGTCGCACGCCTTCTGGTAGAGCGCGTTGGCTCGCGCCTGATCCTTCGCGACGCCGTCGCCGTTCTCGAAGCGAAGGCCGAGCCGGTTGCACGCGTTTCCGTCGTTGCGGTTGCAGCCGGCCTCGTAGCCGCCCGGATCGAGGAGCTCGCCGCCGAACTGCCCCGCCGGAGGCGGGTGCGCCGGCTGGGCGGGCGGACGCGCCGGCCGCTCGGGGCGCTTTTTCGGGGCGGCCGGACAGCAGCCGTGCTCGTCGCGCTCGGCTGCCGAACAGCCGGTCCGCACGCAGCGATCCGCTCGCGCGGGCCACGCCGCCGCGAGCACCGCGCACGCCGAGATCAGCGGCGCGAGCCACGCCGGGGCGCGTCCTACTTCGCGCGCGCGCACCTGAACCCCACCGTCCGCAGGTGGTTGGCAGCCTTCGGGAGGCACACCCCGGTGGCGCACAGCGGCTCGCGGTAGGCGGCGCCCTCCTCGACCGCGTGGGCCGGGGACGCCGACGCGAGCGGGAGACCGCGCAGCGCGCGGAACGACGTGTCGCCCTCCTGGACCCAGCTCTCGTCTTGACCGGGCTCGTCCTCCCGCCACAGATCCAGCGTCCATTCCTGCGCGTTGCCGGCCAGATCGTAGATGCGCTCCGCCGGCCCGCCGGGCGTGACGTCCTGGTCCGAGGTCATGACGGGGCGCGTGGCCGCATTCGGGCCGGCGTAGGCGTGGGTCCTGCCGAGGTCGAGGCGGGCGGTCCCCCACGGATGCGGCCGCAGCTCGCTGCCGCGCGCGGCGTACTCCCACTGCTCCTCGGTCGGAAGCGTGGCGCCCAGCGACGCGCAGTAGTCCCGCGCCGACGCCCACGGCAATCCGACAGCCGGGCGGCGTAGTCCCTCCGCGTCGGTCGTCGGGGGCGGCGCGACCACGCCCTTCGCCTGGGGATGTTGCTCGAGCCAGGGTTTGATCTCGGCCCACGTCACCTCGTGCGCCTGGATCTCGAAGGGCCGGGAGGGCGCCTCGACGTGCCGTCGCGGGCGAAAGCCCGACACGGTGTCGCGGGGATCGTCGGTCCTGATGCCGAGGACGACTGGTCGCGCGGGCGGGGCCACCGCGATCCAACGGTTGCCGAGCTCGGCGACGGCGGTCTGCAGCGCCGGCGTGGGCGGCGGCCCGGTCGGGGTCACCGCGGGGCCGCTCGGTGCGCCGGCGGTGCCGCCGGGGCCGCCGGGGAAAGATGCGCCGGCGTCCGCCTCGCCGCGCCCTGCCCCCCGGTCGCGGCCCGACGCCACGACGGCCGCGACGCCGACGATCGCCGCCACCGCCGCCACCGCGGAAAGCGCCAAGAGCGTGGTGCGCTTCCGCGGCCGCGGGGTGGCCGGGGCGGCCGAGGAGATCGACGCGGCCGCCGAGCTCAGCGTCGTCGACACCGGCAGGCTCGACGACACGTCGGCCGGCGCGGTCGCCTGCCGCACGGGCGTGGCCGGCGGCGCGGGCAGCGGCGTCGTGTGCATCCCCCGCGGCAGCGCCGCGACGAAGTCGTCGATGGCCGCGAAGCGATCGTCGAGGCTCTTGGCCAGCGACCGCTGGATGACATGATCGAACGCGGCCAGCGACTGGTCGATCGAGCTGGGCAGCGGCGGCTCGCGAAAGCGGTGCTGGTCCATGAAATCGGGGATGGCCGGCCCCAGAAACGGCGTCCGCCCGGTCAGCATCTCGAACAGGATGCAGCCCAGCGAATAGATGTCGCTGCGCGCATCCGCCAGCTTCGCGTTGCGCCACTGCTCCGGGCCCATGTAGGCGGGGGTGCCCATCTGCGTTCCCGTTTGAGTGCCGATCGGACTGTCGACGAGCTTGGCGATGCCGAAATCGAGCACCTTGATGCGCGCGCCCTCGGGAACGTCGGGATCGGGGCACAGAAACAGATTCTCAGGCTTGAGATCGCGATGGACGATGTTCATGCGGTGCGCCGCGCCCACCGCGCGCGCGGCCTGGCGGATGAAGGCGACCGCGAGATCCGGCGCCACCCGCGTCGCCTGGCGGAGATGGCCGCGCAGGCTCGTGCCCGGGAGGTGCTCCATGGTGATGTACGCGCTCCCGTCGGGCAGCGTGCCCTGATCGAAGATCTTGACGATGCCCGGATCGTCGATCGCGGCGGCCGCGCGCGCCTCGTTGAGGAAGCGCGCCACCATGCTCGGATTCTGGCTGTACTGGGGATAGAGCTGCTTGATGACGGCCCTCTGGCCCATGGTCACGTGAACGGCGCGGTAGACGATGCCCATGCCGCCGGAGCGATCGAGCACGTCGACGATCCGGTAGTTGTTGATGACCACGCCGATCATGCGGTCGGACATGTTATCAAGAAGCGTCCGAGCCGTCAGCGAGCGGTCATCGCCCCCCCGCCGCGCGCAAGGTCGCGAGCACCGCGCCGGTCATCTTGTCCAGCCGGCGGGCGGCGTCGCCGCGGCTGCCCGCGGGCTTGGCGGACAGGGCCGCGCCGACGACGTACACGAGCGGCGGCTTGCCGGCGGGCACGAAGAACCCGGTCTTGACGTTGGTCATCGGATCGGTGTCGAGGTTGCCTTCCTTGTGCCGGTGCACGCCCAGCGCTGGATCGGTCGCCTTCATCATCGCCTGCGCCATCGCGTCGGCGGTGGCGGCGTCGACCCCCGGGACCTTGCCGGTCGCGATCGCCGCGAGCACCGCGGCCAGCGACGCGGGCGTGGCCTCGTTGTCGCCGTGGGCGGTGCGCGAGGCCAGCATGTAGCGGCGCACCACGACCCCGCCGAACGCCGCGTCGCGCGCCCGAATCTTGGCGCTCGTGTCCGCGGGTCCGCCGAGCGCGGCGATCGCCAGGTTCGCGGCGGCGTTGTAGACGGCGACCGACGCCTTCTTGCTCCCCATCATGATCGCGCCCACCGTGCGCGCGCTCGCGCCTTGGAACGCGGCGCGGATCTCCCCGCGCTGGGCCGCCGAGAACGGCGCCATGGCCGGATGCTTGTCGTCGGCGAGCACGACGTCGAGCCCACCCAGCGCCTCGTCGAGACGTCCCGCGTTCGCGGCGAAGAGCTCGATGAGGATGGCCGTCTTGACGACGCTCGCCGCGGGCAGCGCGCGGCTCGCGCCGAGCTGGTAGATCGGCTCGCCCGAGGGGCGGCCGAACCACACGCCGGCCTGCACCGCGTCGCCGGGCTCGGCGAGGATCGCCTGGACGTTTGCATCGAGATCGCCGTCGGCGCGGGCGGCGAGCGGCACCAGCAGCCAGACCCAGAGGAGGATCGCGCGACGGATCACGGCGGACCCTTGAGGCCGAGGTCGGCGACGCGGGCGCGCACGAGCTTCATGAAGCGCTCGCCGGGGTCCGGCTTGGCGTTGCGATAGTTGGGATCGCGCTCCTTGAAGTAGATCTTTCCCTCGAGGCGCGCCGCCTCGCTGTGGCCGACGAGGTGGGTGATCGCGAAGCGGGATGCCAGGTGGCGCACCAGGCGCGCGTCGGCGTCGACCTGCGCGTCGGTGAGGCGCCACTTCCTCTCGTCGCCGACGTTCTCGATGCCGATGGCGACGTGGTTCAGGCCGATGCAGTGGCGCGCCATCCGCGTCTCGGGCATCAGGCGGTAGATTGTGCCGTCGCGATCCACGAGAAAGTGCGCGGATACATTGACCTCGCCGGCGGCGGCCAGCTTGGGGCGCCCGGCCTCCATGTGGTTTCCGCTAAAGTACTGGAACGTGCCCTCGGCGGTTCCGCCCGCGGTGTAGTGAAGGACGATCACCTTGGGCTCGATCGTGATGTCGGTGGCCTCGGGATCTTCGTGCTGGCGGCGGTACTCGAGCGTGAGGCGCACGCGCTCGTCGTCGAACGGGATGGGCTTGTCGACGATCTTCGGAGCGTCGGGCGGGGGCGCCGGCGGGGCCGCGCGCGCGCTGCTGCTCGTGTGCGCCAGCGCCTGCGCGCACACCGCTCCCAGCGCAAGGATGTGGATCGGCGGCGACGTCTTCCTCGGGGCGGGCGGACGCGGCGCGCTCACCGGCATCCGGGCGATCGTGGGGGGCGCACCCGGCGTTGTCAACCTCGAGGGGCCCGTCGGCGACGGCGGCGCGGCCGGGCAGCCGCTTCGGCTTACGCACGCTCGGCGGGCGCTGGCCGAGCTGCGCGCCGCCGGGGTCGTCGCCGCGGGCATCGCCAACAACCACGCGCGCGACGCCGGGCCGGACGGCGCCGCCGAGACCGCGCGCGCCCTCGCCGCCGCCGGCGTGCGGGCCGCGGGCGGACCGGCCGGCGCCGCGACCCTCAGCGTCGGCGGGCTGCGCGTCGTCGTCACCGCGCACGATCTCGAGGCGGGGGTGCCCGCGACGCTCGGCGAGGATCTGCGGGCCGCGCGGCGCCGCGGCAACGTCCTCGTCGCCACGTTCCACGTGACCGGACCGCCCCGATACCTGCCGCGCCCGGAGCTGGTCGATGCCGTGGCCGTCGCCGTCGACGCCGGGGCCGCGGTGATCGCCGCGCACGGCACGCACGAGCTGGCGCGCGTCGAGCGCCGCGGCCGGACGGTCATCGCCTGGGGCCTGGGCAACCTGACTTTCGCCTGCGCGTGCACCGACGAGGAGACCGGCGCGCTGCTCGAGGTCGCGCTGGGACCGGAGGGGGCGGGCGAGGCGTCGATCATCCCCATCGACGCCGGGCTCGGCGATACCACCGCGCGCGCCGCCGCCGACCCGGCGCTCACGTTCGAGCTGCTGGAGGCGCTCGGATCGTCGAGGCTGACCAGGCGGGGCGACCGCGCTGCGTTCTAAGCGCCCACCCGGGGCGCCGGGAGCTCATCAAAACCCGGACATGTTCTCTTCGGCGCGCTGTTCGTCCTCGGTCATCGGCCCGCCGAGCGAATCCTCCACGCTCTTGATGAGGCGGACGTTCGTGACGTCGACCTTGGTCAGGCTCTTCTCGGTGAACGCCGGGTCGCGCGAGTACCACGACATGTTGTCGAAGTAGGCCTGCAGCAGCCTCGACTTGAACGGCCGGCCGTGGCGCGCGTAGACCGTGTTGCGCAGGATCCGCAGGTCGCGCCGCGACAGATTGGACAGCTGCTCGACGGTGATGAGGTGATCGAGCTGGCTCGGGTCCTCGAGCGGCGACACGTCGGCGGGCGGCTTGGCGTTCGCGTCGGCGGCCGCCCACTGGCCCAGGCGCGTGTTCAGGATGCCGAGCTCGATCTCGTCCTCGGGCGTCGCCTTGCCGGCGCGCTGCCGCGCGAGGATGTCGTCGCGTCGCTTCTCCAGATCGGGGCGCTTCTGCCCTTGCTCGGCCTGGGCGATGACGGTGGCGTTGGCGCGGTCGAGCGCGGTGATCTTGCTGTTGTCGTCCTTGGCGAGCGGCTTGTACCAGGGCTGCGCGGCGAAGTAGTCGTGCAGCCACTTCTTGCGGAACGGGTGGCCGGCGCGGGCGTAGATGGTGTTGCGCATGAGCGCCAGCTCGCGCAGCGTGCGGCCCTCGAGGTCGGCCGGCGCGATCGCGCGCTCATAGTAAAGAGGGCGGTCGGCGGCGCCGGCGACGCCGGACGTTACGGCGAGGAATCCCGCGGCGAGGACCAGGGTGCGCAAGATCATGCGCCCATGATAGAGGAAAGGCGCGGCGTCAGGGTCCTTGCGTGCCGACGAGCACGATCGCTGCGTCGCGGGCGATGTACGGGACGTAGCGGAAATCGCGGATCGACGCCACCTTCCCGCCGACAACGGCCAGCTCGATGAAATACCCCGGCCGCTCGTCGTCCGGCCGGCGAAACACGGCCAGGACCTCGCGGCCGTCGAGCCACGCCGGCGCGAGGTGGTGCCAGCCGTCGACCTGCGCGTACCGCGTGAAGTACTCGCCCACGTCGCGGCGGCCGGCGCGTCGGGAGCGCGTCACCAGATCGAGCCGAACGTCGTCCGCGAGCATCGCGCGCAGGCCATCCCAGTCGCGCGCGTTGAACAGCAGCGCGTAGCGCTGGACCGCCGGCGAGGCCGGCGGCGCTTCGGGGCGCGCCGCCGCGTCCGCGGCGCGGCTCGCCTCGCGCAGGCCGACGCGCCCGCGGTGCAGCGCCGCCTTCACCGCCGGCACGCTCAGCTCGAGCAGGGCCGCGATCTCCTCCAGCGAGTGGCCGAGGACGTCCTTGAGGATCAGGCAGCTCCGCTGCACGGGAACCAGCGCGAGGAAGCGCGTCACGGCCGCGCGCACCGCCTCGTCGCGCGCGAGCGCGTCCTCGGGGTCGAGCGCGCCGTCGGCCGCGGCCTCCGTGACGTCGTCGATCGGCTCGCGCATGCGCCGCTCGTACCCCCGCAGGAAGTCGATGGCGCGGTTGTGCGCGATGCGGAACAGCCACGGGCGCAGCGGCGGCAACGCGTCCCCCAGCTCCGCCAGCGCATAGTAGGCCCGGGCGAGCGTGTCCTGCACGATGTCCTCGGCGTCCGCGATCGACCCGGTCATCCGCGCGCAGTAGCGGTGAAGATCCGGCCGCACATCGTCGACCAGCGCCAGGAATCGCCCGCGCGCCTCGCGCAGCTCCGCAACGAGGGAATCGGGTTCCATGCCTCAACCGTCGAGCGAGCGGATGCCGGTGTCCCCCTTGATCCCCAGCGCCGTCATGTCGGCGTACGTGGGATCGGTGAGGATCGTCGCGACGTGCTCGCCGTACTGTCGCGGGGGCATCGGCCCCCCGAAGCTTAGCAGGAACGCCTCGGTGGTGATGCCCTTCCTGCGCGCGTAGGCCTCGGCGGCCTTCCGCCCGAGGTCGGTGTCGCCGATGATCTGCTGTGGCACGAGCGCCTGGAAGCGGATCCCTCTATCGAGCTCGGCCGACGACGCGTTCGCGTAGCTCGCCATCATCCACAGCATGCGCTTGGCGCCGCCGTAGCCGCCCGACAGCGGCGATCCGGCGACCGCGGCGCCGCTCGAGCCCACCAGCACCCGACTTCCGCGCGCGAGCGGCAGCCGGAGCGCCTCCTGGATCCAGATGAGCCCCGCCTTCACGTCGGTGTTCCACGCGACGGAGAAGTCCTCCCAGCTCTGCTCGTGCAGCGGCGCCATGACCGGCGTCGCCCCGGCATTGAGCACGACGACCGTCGGCCGCACGTCGCCGAGCGCCGAACGCGCGAGCGCGCGGTCGGTGACGTCGCCGCGGATGGTCGCGACGCCGAGACGCCGCCGGACGTCGTCGAGCCGCACGGCGTCGCGGCCGACGACAGTGACGCTGGCGCGCCGGTCGACGAGGGCGGCGGCGATGCCGAGCCCGAGGCCGGAGTTGCCGCCGGTGATGAGAACGCGCTGACCTTCGAGATTCTGCATGGTGTGCCTCACTTGCTCCGGGAACGATCGAGCGCGCCGAAAGGATGCGGAGCGGCCTGGAATCCTAGTAATTACGGTCTCTTAAAAATTTTGGGAGTCGGCCTTGACAGCTCGGGCATCAAGTTGTATATACAACTCACCATGGCGACCGAGCACGACTCCGACTCCACCCGGCGCGCCCACAAGGCGGCCTCGCGCATGATGGAGGAGTGCTACGGCTTCCGGGTGAGGCTGCTCAACCGCGCCGTCACCAGCGTCTACGACGAGGCGCTTCGCCCCCACGGGCTCACCTGCGCGCAATTCAACCTGCTGGTGGCCATCGAGGCGGTGGGCGAGCGCGCCACGCCGTCCAACCTCGCCCGCGGGATGCGCATCGGCAAGTCCACCCTCACCCGCGACGTCGACCGGATGGTCGAGCGCGGTTGGGTCGCGCGGGCGTCCCTCGACGATCAGCGTTCGCACCGGCTCGAGCTCACCGCCGCCGGGCGCGCGCTTCTCCTCGATACCGTGCCGTCATGGGAGGGGGCGCAGGGGCGCATGCACCGCCTCCTGGGCGACAGCCAGTCCCAGGCCCTCCACCGTATGGGGCGACAGTTGTAACGCAGGTCGCGCCCGCGCGCGCTGCGGTCGCGATGAAAGTTGTATATGCAACAAGGAGCCGACATGAAGCGTTTTTCCCCCGCCGCCGTCGCCTGGACCGCCTCGCTGGGTCTGTTCATGGGCGTCCTCGACTCGACCGTCGTGAACGTCGCCCTGGCCCGCATCGCCGCAGACCTGCACGTGACTGTCGCGGCGGCCCAGTGGGTCATCACCTCGTATTTTCTCGCCCAGGCCGCGGTGATCCCGCTGGCCGGGTACCTGGGGGACCGATTCGGCGCGCGCCGGGTGTTCCTCGCGTTCCTCGCGCTGTTCACCGCCGCCTCGGTCGCGTGCGGGCTGTCGCCGTCGCTCGGCGCGCTGCTGGCGGCGCGGACGCTGCAAGGCGTGGGCGGAGGCGCGCTGTTCCCGCTGGGGATGGCGATCGCGCTGCGCGAGTTTCCCCTGGGCGAGCGCGACGGCGCGAGCGCGATCCTCGGCGTGTCGGCGCTGCTGGCCCCCGTCTTCGGCCCCACCCTGGGCGGCGCCCTGACCGACCACTTCGGTTGGGCGTCCGTGTTTCTCATCAATCTTCCCATCGGCATCGTCTCGCTCGGCCTCGGCTGGCGGGTGTTTCCGCGTGACCCGGCGACGTCGATGTCCCGCGGCCGATTCGACGTGCTCGGACTGGTGCTCTCCGCCGCCGGCGTCCTCCTCGTGGTCTACGGGCTGAGCGCGGCCGACGCCGGCTGGTCGAGCCCGGGCGCGATCGTGCCGCTCGTCGCCGGCTGCGTCGTCCTCGCCGCGTTCGCCGTCTACGAGCTGCGCCTCGGACAGGATGCGGTGCTCGACCTCAGGCTGTTCGCCGATCGCGGGTTCCTCGTCGCGCTGGCCGTGGTCTGCCTGATCTCGATGACGGTGTTCGCGAGCGTGTTCATCCTGCCGGTGTTCCTGATCACCGTCCACACGCCGGCGCTCACCGGCACGGGCGTGGGTCTGGTGATGGCGGCGCAAGGCATCGCGTCGGCCGTCGGCGTCCTCCTGAGCGGCAGGATCCTGTACCGCCGCCTCGGCGTGGGCCGGCTCGTCGCCCTGGGCGGCGCGCTCCTGGTGATCGGCACCTGGAAGCTCGCGGTCCTCGACGCCGACGTCGCCCCCATGTCGCTCGTGCCGTGGCTCGTCCTCCGCGGGCTGGGCTTCGGGCTCACGTTCGTCCCGGCGATCACGCGCGCCCTGGAAGAAGTGTCCGGCCCCGCGCTGGCGCGGGCGAGCTCGCTCCTCAACGTGCTGCGCCAGGTGTTCAGCGCGCTCGGCACCGCCGTCGTCGGCACCCTCTTCACGTCGGCCACGCACCGCCTGACGCCGCTCGTCGGCCCGGCGAGCGCCGGGACCCAGGCGACCAACCGCGTGTTCCTGCTCGTCGCGGTGGGCGCCGCGTTCGTCATCGTTCTCGCCCGCGGTCTGCGGACCGTGACCCGACGCGCCGCCGGCGGCGCGCCGGAGAAAGTCACGCCGGAGCTGTCGTGACCTCGCGACCAACTGGAGCCAACGCCATGCACACATCGCAACGTTCGATCCTGGCCGCCTTCCTGCCCGCGCTCGTCGCCTGCGCCCAGACGGCGCCGCCGCGCGCGACCCCGACGCCGGTGCGCGTCCGCGCCGTCGGCGAGTCCCCGGGCTCGTCGGACCTCCACTACAGCGGCACCGTCCAGGCCGACGCCGAGGTGGCCCTCGCCTTCAAGGTGGGCGGCTACGTCGACTCGGTGCGCGCCGTGCCCGGCTCCCGCGGCGAGACCCGGCTCGTCCAGGCGGGAGACCGGGTGACCAAGGGGACCGTCCTCGCGGTCGTGCGCGACTCCGATTACCGCCAGCGCGTGGCGGAGCTGCGCGCCCAGCGGGATCAGGCGCACGCCGAGGCGCTCCAGGCCAAGCTCGATCACGAGCGCGCGGCCAAGCTGCTGGCGCTCGAGGCGATCTCGCAGGCCGCCTACGACGCGCAGAAGGCGCGCTTCGACGCGACGGCGGCGGCGGTCGACGCCTACTCGGCGCGGCTCCGCCAGGCGCAGATCAACCTCGACGACTGCTCGCTGCGCGCGCCCGTCGACGGCATCGTGGTCCGCCGCGACATCGAGGTGGGGAGCCTCGTCAATGTCGGCAGCCCCGGCTTCGTCGTCGCCGCCGCCGGGCGGACGAAGGTGAGGTTCGGCGTGCCGGACGAGGTCGCGCTTCGCCTGAAGCTCGGCAGCTCGGTCCGCGTCACGGCGGAGCCCATCCCCGGCCGGACGTTCGCGGCCGAGGTGACCAAGGTGTCGCCGAAGTCGGACAGCTCCACGCGCGTCTTCGACGTCGAGGCCAGCCTGGCGGAAGACGGCCCGCTCCGCCTGGGGATGGTCGTCTCGGTCGCGTTGCCCGACGCGCCCGCCCCCGCCGCGTCGGCGCTCACCCTGCCGCTCCCCGCCATCGTGAAGACGCCGGGGGAGGACGCCTTCGTCGCGTACGCCGTCGAAGCCGGAGCCGGCGGCGCGGAGGTGGCCCGCGCCCGCAAGGTCACGCTGGGGCGCCTCGCGGGCAACGAGGTGCGGGTGGAGGGCGACCTCCGCCCCGGAGATCGCGTCGTGGTCCAGGGCGCTTCGCTCGTCGCGGATGGGCAGGCGGTCCGCGTCGTCCCGTAACCGTGGAGGCAAACATGTCCCATCGCAGCGACGAAGACATCATCGCCCGCACGCACAACACGGCCCGCTACTTCGTGGAGAATCGGCAGGTCGGCTGGGTCCTGCTCGTCGTGGTGGCGGCGCTCGGCGCGGTCGGGTACCTCGGCATGCCCAAGCGCAAGGACCCGCTGATCGCGGTTCGCGCGGCCGTCGCCGTCACGCCCTGGCCGGGCGCCCCGGCGGAAAAGGTCGAGCAGCTCATCACCCGCAAGATCGAGGAGGCGGTCGCGACGAACGTCGACGTGGACAAGATCGAGTCGACCTCGCGCGCCGGCGTCTCGGTCGTCTACGTCACGCTCCGCGACGACACCCCCGACTCGGCCCGCGCCAAGGCGTTCGACGACATCGATTTCAAGCTCAAGGCCATCGTCTTGCCGGAGGGGGCCCGCCCCATCGACTTCCAGAAGGACTTCGGCGACACGGCGGCGCTGATGCTCACCGTGGCCAGCCCGCCCGTCGGCGAGGTCGAGATCGCCGTCCGCGCCCGCGACCTGGAGCGGGCGGTGACCGCGGTCCGCGCCGGCGCGACCGGCGCGCGGACGGCGATCGTGGTGAGCTTCCCCGCGTCGATCCCGCCCGCGCCCGTCCGCCGTGTGGTGGACCTTCTGTCCGACGACCTGACTTCGCGCGGCGACCTCGCCGACGCCCGCCGGTTCGACGGCGCGGGGTTCGTCGGCGTCGACGGGCGCACCGCGCTCGACGAGCCGGCGCTGGCCGAGCGGGTGCGGACGTTCGCGCGCGAACGGCTGCGCAGCGACGCGCTGCACCCCGACGCCTGGCAGCCGGTCCTCATCACCGATCCGAGCCGGGCGCGCGAGCGCCTCGCCGCCGCCGCCGGCGACGCCTACAGCTACCGCCAGCTCGACGACTACACCGACGCCCTGGCGAAGCGGTTCAAGACGCTCCCCGAGGTCGCCAAGGTGACGCGCGCGGGCGTGCTGGCCGAGCGCGTGTTCCTCGACTACTCGCAGGAGCGCCTCGCCGCCCTGGGGCTCAGCGTGGGCATGCTGCAGCAGGCGCTCGCCGCCCGGAACGTGCGCCTCCCCGGCGGGGTCGCCGAGGCCAACGGACGCAACGTGATCCTCGACGCCCAGGGGGAGCTCGGCAGCGAGCGCGACATCGGCGGCATCCAGCTCGGCACCTCGGCGCAGGGCGCGCCGGTGTACCTGCGCGACGTCATGGACGTCACGCGCGACTACGACACGCCCGCCCGCTACGTCAACTTCCACACCTGGCGGGGGCCGGACGGGCAGTTCCACCGGACGCGCGCCGTCACGGTCGCGGTGCAGATGCGCGAGGGCGAGCAGATCGCGCGCTTCGGCAAGAAGGTCGACGGCGTGCTCGCCGAGATGCGGGCGACGCTGCCCGCGGACCTGGTGGTGTCGCGCACCTCCGACCAGCCGAGGCAGGTGGAGGAGAAGGTCGGCCTGTTCATGACGAGCCTCTACGAGGCCGTCGCCATCATCGTGCTGATCGGGTTCATCGGCTTCTGGGAGTGGCGCAGCGCGGTGCTCCTGTCGCTGTCCATCCCGCTCACGCTGGCGATGACGTTCGGCCTGATGCGGCTCTTCGGGCTCGACATCCAGCAGATGTCGATCGCCGCGCTCACCATCTCGCTGGGTCTGCTGGTCGATGACCCGGTGGTCGCGGGCGACGCCATCAAGCGCGAGCTCGACGACGGCAAACCGCGGGACGTCGCCGCGTGGCTCGGCCCGACGAAGCTGGCCCGCGCGATCCTGTTCGCGACGATCACCAACATCGTCGCCTATGTTCCGTTCCTGATCACCAGCGGCGACACCGGCCGCTTCATCGTGTCGCTGCCCATCGTGCTGGCCGCGTCGCTCGTGTCCTCGCGGCTGGTGTCCATGACGTTCATCCCGCTGCTCGGCCGGGCCCTGCTGCGCGCGGGCAAGGCGCCCGCGCCGCGCCGGCGGCGAGGCTTCGGCGCGTGGTACGCGCGCTTGGTGGGCTGGGCGATCGATCACCGCTACAAGGTGCTGGCGGCGTCGCTGATGGTGCTGGTGGCCGGCGCGGTCGCGCAGCGCCAGCTCAAGAGCGCGTTCTTCCCCACCGATCTGTCGTACCTGTCGTACGTGGACATGTATCTGCCCGAGGACGCGACGCTGGCCGCGACGGAAGAAGCGGCCGCGCTCGCCGACCGGGTGATCCGCGACACGGCCGACGAGTACGGCCGCGGGCACGCGCGGCACGGCGAGCCGCGGCGCGTGCTCCGGTCGGTCACCGCGTTCGTGGGCGGCGGCGGCCCGCGCTTCTGGTTCTCGGTGTCGCCGCAGCAGCAGCAGCTCAACTACGCCCAGTTGCTCATCGAGGTCGAGGACAACCACGACACGCGCGCGCTCATCGCTCCGCTCCAGGCGGCGCTGTCGGCGCGCGTGCCCGGCGCCCGCATCGACGTGCGCCAGCTCCAGACGGGCAAGCCCATCGTCAACCCCGTCGAGGTGCGCATCTCCGGGGACGACGTGGGCACGCTGCGGCGGGCGGCGGCCGCCGCCGCGGCGGTGTATCGCGCCATCCCCATCGCCGAACGGACGCGCGACGACTGGGGCGTGGAGAGCCCGCGGCTCGTGCTCGCGGTCGATGCCGATCGCGCCAACCTCGCCGGGGTCACCCATCGGGACGTGGCGACCTCGTCGTCGCTGGGCTTCAGCGGCCAGCCGCTCGGCCTCCTCCGCGACGACGACAAGCTGATCCCGATCGTGGCCCGGCTCGAGTCCCCCGAGCGCGCGACGCTCGAACGCGTGAACGCGCTCTACGTGCTGTCCGGACAGAGCACGGCGAAGGTGCCGCTGCAGCAGCTGTCCGACGTGCGCCTGACGTGGGGCCCGGAGAAGATGATGCGCCGGAACCAGCTCCGCACCATCACCGTCTCGAGCTTTCCGCGTCCGGGAATCCTGCCCACGCAGGTGGAGAAGGCCGCCGCGCCGGGCCTGGCCGCGCTCGCGGCGTCGCTGCCGCCCGGCTACCACATGGAGGTGGGTGGGACCGACGAGCAGGTCCGGCGCGTCGCCGGCGAGAGCGCGATGATCGCCGTCATCTCGGTGCTGGCGATCTTCCTGGCGCTCGTCGTCCAGTTCAGGAGCGCGGTGAAACCGGTCATCGTCCTGGCCGCGATCCCCTACGGGGGCGCCGGCGCGTTCATCGCGCTGGCCGCGATGGGCGCGCCGTTCGGCTTCACCGCCATCCTGGGGACGATCAGCTTGATCGGCGTCATCGTCAGCCACTTGATCGTGCTGTTCGACTCCATCGAGGAGCTGCGCGAGCGCGGCGAGCCGCTGCGCGACGCCCTGATCGATGCCGGGCTGCTCCGGCTCCGGCCGGTGCTCATCACCGTGGGCGCCACCGTGTTCGGGCTCGTCCCCCTGGCCGTCCACGGCGGGCCGCTGTGGGAGGCGCTGTGCTACTCGCAGATCGGCGGGCTCCTGCTCGCCACGTTCATCACCCTGCTGCTCGTGCCCGTCCTCTATGCCGTGTTCGTGCGCGACCTGAAGTGGGTCGCCTGGGGCGCAGCCGAAGCTCCCGGGCGCACCCAGCCGCCGTTGCGGCAGGCCGAGCTCAGCATCGTCCCCTGAATGGCCTGAATGGTAAGATCGACGCATCTCGACCCGAGCACGCGTGAAGGTGCCGATCGGCGACGCGTCCACCGACGCCACCGTCTATCGCGCGGCGCCGAGCGGCGGGCGCGGGCTCGTGCTCGCGCACGGCGCGGGTGCCGGGCGGAAGCATCCGTTCATGGTCGCGATTGCCGCGGGGCTGGCGGCGCGGGGCGTCGACGTCCTGACGTTCGACTTCCTGTACATGCATGCGGGACGGCGCGTGCCCGACGGCAACGACCTCCTTACGGCGTGCTGGCGGGCGGCGATCGCGCGCGCGCGCGAGGTGCTCGCCCCGCGGTGGCTGTGGATCGGCGGCCGATCCATGGGCGGACGGATCGCGTCGCAGGTCGCGGCGGCGGGCGAGCCGGGCGTCGACGGGCTGGTGCTGCTGGCCTATCCGCTGCACCCGCCCGATCGGCCGGAGCGGCTGCGCGCGGCCCACCTGGGCCGGATCCGCGTGCCGATCCTGTGCGTGCAGGGCGAGCGCGACCCGTTCGGCCCGCCCGACGAGCTGGGACCGCACTTTCCGCGCGCGACGAAGCTCGTCCCCGTCGCCGGCGGCCATTCGTTCGCAATCGACGATGCGCTGCTGGACGGCATCGCCGGTTTCATCCGCGAGCGCTGAACGCCTCTCGTCAGCCGATCTGGACGAACGGCGGCGATCGGCGGGAATAGAGGTCCCAGAACTTGGCGGCGACCGCGTCCGCCTCGATCGTGCCCTGGCCGGCGTCGAAGGCCGTCCCCTTCACGACCCCCAGGACCATGACCTCGCCGACGTAGATGCCGTCGCCGCGGAGCTTCTCCGCGAGCAGGCCGGCGAGCTTGTGCTGCGCGGCCTTGACGATGCCGAGGCCCATGGCGTTCCAGCCCACGGCCGCGGCGTCCACCGCCGGGTCGTACAGCGCCAGCCCGCCCCCGGTCACCAGCACCGCCGCGTCCGCGTGCGCCTTCAGATCGGGCAGCGCTTCCTGCACCGCGGCGACCAGCCCGGTGACGCCGATGTCGAACGCGGTGCGTAGCTCGCTCACGTCCGCGCGGGTCAGATCGCCCGCGGCATCCGCCGCGTAGGCGTTCCAGTGCACGACCGCGATCGGACCCAGCTCGGCGCGCGCGGCGGCGACGACGCCCTTGACGGCGCGCGGATCGCCGACGTCCGCGGGGAAGGCGGCCGCCCGGATGCCGCGCGCCGCGAGCGCCGCGGCCGCCGTCGAGATGCGCTGCGCGTTGCGCGCGACGAGCGCCACGGAGAAGCCCGCGGCGCCGAACTTCCTCGCCACGGCGTCGGAGATCCCGGGACCGTAGCCGCAAATGACGATGGTCTTTGCCACGCCGATGGGATGCGGCCGGCGCGCGAATTGTTTCGCGGGCCGCTACCGCCGGGCGCCGCTCTCGGCGAGATACAGATCGCTCACCGTCGCATTGAAGCTGTACACATACGAGCTGGCGTCTTCCGTCAAGAACAACTGGCGAACGCCCAGGGGGGCCATCGCCGCCGGCACGATCTCGCGCACGAGCTCGCGCCGCCCGCTGGCGGGGTCGAGGCGCCACACCCGGCACGGGACGCTCGTCTGGCTGAACACGTACAGCTGGCCCTGCGGAGCCCAATGGGCCACTCGCTCGCCCGGCAGCATGCCCGCCACCGGCGTCGGCTCGCCTCCTTCCGATGGGAGGAGGACGGGCTCGCCGCGCGCGTCGAGCGCGACGATGAGCTTGCCGTCGGGGGACACCGCCCGCGCCGTCTCGGTGCCCATGCCTTCGGGCGAGATCGCCCGCGGCGCGCCATCGAGATCCTGGACGTAGACGCGCCAGCCGCGGCCGGGCTCGACCCCGCCGAAGGCCACGCGCTTTCCGTCGGGAAACCAGGCCGGGACCGATCGCTTGATCACCGCGCCGGGGGCGAGCGTCCGCGGCTGTCCGGGTCCCGTGGGCACGAGCTGCAGCACCTCGGGTCGATCGATCTGCGTGAGCACCGCCCACTGGCCGTCCGGGGACAGCGCCCCGATTCCCCCCGCCCCGAGCCACACCGGCTCCGAGCCGTCGGTCCGCCGCAGATAGGCTCGATAGTTGGCGCCGACGGCCTGCCCCGATTCGAAGAACAGGACGGCGCGCCCGTCGCCGGTGAAGTCGGCGACGTAGGGCCAGTCGAACCAGGAGAGGTCCCGCTCGCGCGTATCTCCAGGAGCCCGAGCGATCATGGCCCAGCGCGCGGTGGCGCGGCTCAGGAGCAATCGTCCATCGGGGCTGAGGTCGAGGAGCCGCAGCCGCCCGGGGACGCGCGCGATCAGGCGCTCGCGCCCCTCCGGCGTGACGGCGTACAGCGCCGCGTCGGCGCCCGTCTCCGCTGCGGTGAACCAGATCTCGCCGCTCGGCGACCAGGCGAGCCCCGAGCTCGACCCCCACATGCGGGTCACGCTGCGCGCGCGGCCCTGGAGGTCGACGACCATGACCTCCCCGCGATCGTCGGACTGCAACGGGTGGTGGATGAACGCGATCCGGTCCCCCGCCGGCGAGAAGCGCGCGCCCTCCAGCGAGCCGGTCGTCTGGTACAGCACCTTGCCGATCGGATACTCGAGCCGATCCATGCCCTCGGCCGCGCGAAGGATGGCCAGCGCGGAGCCGTCGGGGGTCCACTCGGCGGCCTCCACGTCGCGCAGCACCTCGCGGGGCGCGCCTCCCGCCAGCGGGACCCGGGCGAGCGTGCCGGCCAGCTGGTTGGGACCCGGCCGCACCGCGTTCAGGAGGAGCGCGAGCTCACCCTGCCGCGAGACTCCCTGCAGAACGGCCGAGCCCGCGAACGACAGCGAGCGGGACTCCGGGCTGTCGGGCCGCACCGTGAAGATCTCGCTGCGACCGCCGGCGTCGCCCCATCGGGCGTCGTAGGCGATGGTCTGCCCGTCGGGCGCGAATCGCGCCGCCCCGACCGCGCCCTGCCGGAAGGTCAACCGCCGGTAC
>DATFWE010000328.1:0-8394 GCA_035259575.1 Haliangiales bacterium | reverse complement strand
GACTTCCGCCGCGCCCGCCTGTGCGTGTTCGATCCCAACCAGCCGCAGCTGTGCGTGGTCGCCTCGTTCGTCCCCGACGAACTGGGCGAGTCGGGCTGCCCCGCCCGCATGCTCCACGCCGTGCGCGAGGTCGCCGCCGTCGCCGACTCGCTCGAGCAGCAGCTCACCGGCGTGGACTTCGACTGAGCCGTCGGTCCGACCATCTCGATTCGCAGGATCACACCTGGGTGAGGACGATGATCTGGTCGGCGGGGTCGAGCGTGAGTCGCACGTGCTTCGTGGGGTTCACCACCACCCCGAACTGGCGCGTCGGGTCCTTGGCGTGGACGGCGAGGCGGTAGCCGATGAACACCTCGTTCCGCCGCGCCGCCGCTTCGACCACCTGGTACATGTCCACGTCGCTGCCCGGGGCGACGTAGGTCGCCGCGGGGCGGATGCGCAGGTCGTGCCCGCCGTAGGTCAGGAGCTCGTCGAACACGCGCACCAGGTGCTCGTTCTCCGACAGCTGCGCGACCATCAGCGCCACCAGGTTGTTCGACACGACGAAGTCGTCGGCCTCGGCCACGGCGGCGAGCTCGCGGTTCTGCACGTCGAGGATCTCGGTCGTGACGGGGACGGACTTCCCGGCGCGGCGCATGATGTCGCGCAGGTGGAGGAGGGTGACCATCGTGCGCGCGTCGGCGACGTCGTGGCTGCGCCCGGCCGACTCGGCGAGGACCAGGATGTGCTCGTACGACGTCACGTTCAGCGCGTCGAGGAGCGCGCGATCGCTCATGTCGCCGCGGCGGAACGTGGCGTTGAGGTGCGGAAACAACGTGCGCGTCGCGGCGGCGACCGCCTCGCCCAAGGTCCCGTTCTCGCCCACGACGAGCGTCTGGCTCCCCAGCGCCGCGTAGGGCGCGAGCTCGCGCAGGACCAGCCCGAGACGCTCGTTCGTGCCCAGGATGAGCTGCTTCTCGGCGCGCTTCTTCGGGGGCGGCTCCTCGGTGGCGAGGAGCTCCTCGCGGATGGGCGTCGGCCGCCCGTTCACGATCACCGTGTCGTCGTCCTCGCTGATTGCGATGATCTGGTCTCCCGGCGCGAGCGCGTAGTTGAACTTGGGCGGGAGGAGGAGCTGGTTTCCGGCGGTGAGGACGCCGATGGGCGCGCTGTCGTCGTAGAGCGCGAGCGCCTCGCGGAACGTCCGCCCCACCAGCTTGGGCTCGGGCTGGATGTAGATCTCCGATCCGCCGAAGTCGAGGAGCTCGGTGAACACGGCCGACAGCCCGGAGAAGCGGCCGGTGTGCACGAGCAGGCGGCTCACCAGGGGCGGCCCGAGGAGCAGCGCGGCCTCCTCGCCGACGACCATGCGCGCGACGGCGAGGATCTTCTCGTCCTGGAGCTCGGCGACGACGTGGAAGCGCCCGCCGTCGGGCTGGAGCTTGCCCACGGCGAGGAGGGTCTTCAGGACGATGGTGTCGGCGTGGTGGGGCGGCAGCGGCTCGCCCTTGTCGTCGCGCTCCGGCGACATGACGATGATCGACTTGGCGCCGGGAAGGTTGACGATCTCGAGGTCGCGCACCGACATGGGATCGCCGGTGCGGGTCACGACCTTCATCTTGCGGGGGAGGCGGGTGCGCACCTCGTCGTCCATCGTCGCTTTGTCGACGTCGGCGAGGATGACGACGCAGGCCTTAGGTTTGTTGGCGTTGGCCTCGGCGAGCTCGCTGAGGAGCGTGTGGACCTTGGGCGTCCAGCCGAGGATCACGGTGTGGCCGTTCTCGACGACGAGGCTGCGCCCCTTGCGCAGGTTGGCCAGCCGCTCGCTGAGGAAGGTATTGAGTATGCCGATGAACGCCGACAGGACGAAGATGCCGCCGAGCGTCGCGAACAGCATGAGCAGCAGGAACGGCCAGCCGCCGTTGTCGCCGCCCAGGTTGCCGGTGTCGATCTCGTGCATGAACGAGCGCCACACCAGCATGATGAACGGCGGGCTGTCGCCCTTGTCGTCCTGGGCGAAGCCGCCGAGGACGATCACCGCGGCGGTGATGACGACGATCACGAGCGAGAGGAGCGCGAGCACGGCGATCTGCGGGCCGGCGCCGCGCGCCATCAGGTTGTCGAAGCGATACCGGAGACGCTGACGCAAGGTTGCGCGATGCACGGAGGGGAAGACTACACCAAGCCCGCGTCGGTCGGTTTCCTACCTCACCGCAAATTTCCTGCGAAAAATTCTTGCGAGATCGTCGCGAACGGCGACATGGCCAGGGGAGTGGCCGGCTACGGGGCGACGGTGCAGGTCTGGCGCTCGCAGGCGGCGCGCGCCGCGACGCAGGTCGCCTGCGAGCAGGCGAGGCGGACGTTTCCGCAGAAACGTTCCCACGAGTCGCGGTTCGCCGCGGCAGTGGCGTGGTTGAGGACCGCGTCCGCGCAGCCCGGACAGTAGCACTCCGCGGGCGACCGCACCGGGCGGGAGTAGGCGGTGATCTCACAGTCTTCGGCTGTGCGGCACGCGGCCGGCTGCGGCTCGACCCTGGTGAAGTACTCGTTCACGTCGACGGTGCGTCCGTCGTTCGCGGCCTTCTTCACCGACCCGGTCACGATCAGCTTGCCGTACATCATCTGCCCTGCGCTCTCGGCGAGCGGCCCGCCCAATCCGGACACCGTGTAGGCGATCGTCGAGTTCAGGCGGGACGCGCGCATGGAAAAGCACGGCGCGGTGATGCAGCGGATGCCAAGGTCCTCGACGAGATAGAACGGTCCGTCGATGGTACCGGTCCCCGAGGCGCGCCAGGCCTCCTCGGCCGCGAGCGCGCGCCCCGAGAAATGGCCGCGGATCACGAGGAGCTCCGGAGCGCCGCGGAGCCAGTCGGCGTCCGCGGCCGCAAGCCCGGTCCCGGTGAAGTCGAGGTCGGCGACGTAGCACTCCGTCGCCGAGGAGCCGTCGGCGCACATCGTCGAGGCGCGACGGGCGCGTTTCACCCAGAATCCGCCGCAATCCGGAGACTGGCAGGCGCGCGTGTCGCGCCGGACGGTGAAGAACGTCTGGAGCGGCACCGCGCCGGACCGATCGGCCTTGCCGTCGGCGAGATCGGCGTTCGCGTCGTCTTGCGCGTCGAGCACCGGGTTTTCGTCGGCCGCGCAGGCGGCGAAGGAGAACGCAAGAGCACAAGATAGGAATCCACGCATGGCGCGCGGCGCAAGCAGGTTTTGTGCCACGCGGGATGCGATCGACGACCTGGCCGGGTAGTCGGGCCCGCGCTAGCCTTACGAGCGATGCGCGCGTGGTGGACGGCGCTGATCGTGACGCTGGGGGGGTGCGGGCACGCGCCGCAGCCCGATCCCGGCGTGATGGCCGGCATCGCGGCCGCGGTCGCCGGCGCGGCCACGCTCGCCGACCCGGCCGCCGCGGGCCGGAAGCCGGAGAGCGCCCGACCGAAACAGTCGGAAGCGGCGCCCGGCCAGCGCGAGACGATCCCGCCCGACGTGCTGGATCGGCTCGACGAGGCCCTCCGTCGGAGCGACGCCGGCCCGTAGGGCTACGTCACCGCCGCCAGGTTCTTTCGCGTCATCTCCATCGCCGCGAGCACGTCGGAGCAGGGGCGGATGTCCAGGCGCACGGTCTTGCCGTAGTACATGACGACGAAGTTCAGATCCTCGACGTCGTTCGTGTCGAACACGAAGAACCCGCCGAACGGCGGCGGCTGGCCGTGGATCGCGTACTCGCACACGATCTTCATCCCCTCGGGGGCGACGTTGTCCCACTCCAGCCGCTTGGCCATGGCGGTCTCCAGGTTGTCGAGGTCGACTTCGTAGCGGGCGAGATAGAGCACGCGGTCCTCCTGCTCGGGGGTAAGCTCTCCTACGTGAAGGCCCGTCACATCGTCTCGTTCGCGGCCGTCGGGGCCCTCGCCGGGGCCGGATTCTACGTCTACTCCACCCTCACGGCGAAGGATCGCACGATCGCGGAGCAAAAGCGCGTCATCGTCGAGCTGGGCAAGCGTCTGGAGCGCGCGTGGGCGAGCGAGCTCGTGGCCGACCTGCGCGTGAACCGCATCGAGCGCGCGCCCGACGGACAGACGCGCGTCGAGCTCACGTTCCTCGAGTACCAGTCCGGCACCGAGACGCCCTCGTTCCGCAAGGACTTCAGCCTGCCCGGCGACGAGGTCTACATCGACGGCCTCGTCGTCCAGTTCGAGCGCCCCTACGTCGAGGCCGCCGACGGCCTGCGCGGCCGGAGCCTGCTCCTGTTCCGGCGGGCGTTCGGCGACCGGCAGCAGCCCGTCGACGGCGTGCCGCTGTACGAGGCCAAGGGCGAGATCCCCGTCGCCTACCAGGTCGACGCCCAGCCGTCCGAGTTCGAGCGCTCGTTGTGGGCGGACTTCTGGACGCTCGCCAACGACCCCGCCCGCGCCAAGCAGCGCGGCGTCCGCGTCGCCCAGGGCGAGGCGCCGCACGTCAAGGCCGTCGCCGGGCAGGTGTACAAGATCACGCTCCGGGCCTCGGGCGGCCTCGAGATGACCCCGCGCATCCCCGCGGCGGCGCTCCCCAAGCAGTAGCCTCGAAGGAGGATGAATGCGCTCCCACTCATGGCTTGGCTTTTCGAGCATCGTTTGCCTGGCCGCCGCCTGCGGCGATACCGGCGAGGCCGTCGATCGCAGCGCCTGCGTCCCCGACGAGAGCGCGCCGGCGCCCGTGGATCGGTGCAGCCTCACCGGCGGGACCCCGCCCTGCGGGACGTGGCTCAAGGTCGACGTCGCCGGCGCGGTGTGCAGCGACGGCAGCCCCTACAAGATCTTCGTCAACTACTCGAGCACAAGCAACAACCTCGTGGTCATGTTCGAGCCGGGCGGCGCGTGCTGGGACTACCCGAGCTGCTCCGGCACCGGCGGGATCCGCGGCGCGGCCAACCCCCACGGCATCTCCGACGACCACATGATGTACTACCAGTACCTCAACCTCCTGCGCCGCACCGACGCCAACCCGGCGCGGGACTACAACATGGTGTTCGTCCCGTACTGCACCGGCGACGTGCACACCGGCAACAAGGTGGCGACCTACGTCAACCCCGCCGGGGGCGACCCGCTGGTGTTCCGCCACGTCGGGCACGACAACGTGATGAAGACCATCGCGTGGATGGCCGCGACGTTCCCGCGCGTCCCCAAGCTGTTCGTCACCGGATGCAGCGCGGGCGGCATCGGCGCGCTGCAGAACTACTACTACGTGCGCGAGGGCATGCCGGGCGCACAGTGCGGCTACCTCCTCGACGACTCCGGCCCGGCGTTCCACAGCGACGGTCCGTCGCGCCAGCTCCACGACACGATCCGCGCCGCGTGGAACCTCGACCCGCTCCTCGACGCGCTGCAGGGCAAGATCCCCGTCGACGTCGCCGCGCTCAAGGCCGACTTCGGCCTCATCAACCTCGCGCTGGCGGACAAGTATCCGCACGACCGGCTGAGCCTGACCCTCTACCGGATGGACCTCAACTACTCGCTGTACTCGTACCAGCGGTTCTTCCCCGGGAGCACCGAGGCGGACATCCACGCCATGTGGTGGCGGGACGTGAGCGAGCTCATCCAGACGTACGACAGCCGATCGAACCTCGCCTACTTCATCCCCAACTTCCGCCACGACAACTGCAGCCACTGCGTGTCGATCCCCCCGATCGACCACGACCTCACGACGATCCTCGGCATGCCGTGGCTGGGCAGCGCGATCGAGGCGGACGGGCTCGACCTGAAGCAATTCACCGCCGACCTCCTCGATCGGACCAAACCGCTCGCGAGCCACCTCGAGGCCAGCATCCCGAGCGAGCAGTTCACCGCCGCGGAGTCGATGATGTGCATGGCGGGCGGCGGCTGAGCGTCACGCCCGATCGTACCGCCGGATGAATGCGCGCAGCCGGGGGGCGATGTCCTCCCGCCACCGCCGCCCGCTGAAGAGCCCGTAGTGCCCCACCCCCGGCTGCACGTGGTGGTGCCGTCGGTCCGCGGGGATCCCCGGGCACAGGGCGTGGGCCGCGAAGGTCTGGCCGAGGCCGGTGATGTCGTCCGCCTCGCCCTCGACGGTCAGGAGCGCGGCGTCGCGGATGGCGCCGGGCCGCACCGGCCGGGCGCCGCGGTAGAGCATCCGCCCGCGCGCGAGGTCATGCCGCTGGAACACCGACGCGATCGTCTGCAGGTAATACTCCGCCGGCATGTCCATCACCGCCAGGTAGGTGTCGTAGAAGCGGCGGTGCGCCCGGGCGCCCTCGTCGTCGCCCGCGACGAGGTCGCGCCACAGCCGCACGTGGGCCTCGGCGTGACGCTCGTAGTTCATCGAGATGAACGCGGACAGCTGCAGGAAGCCCGGGTAGACGCGGCGCAGGTAGCCGGGCTCGCCGGCGGGGACGCGGTGGACCATCGCCGCCTCGAACCACGCCAGCGACCGGCTGCGCGCGAGCCGGTTGGGAGCGGTCGGGCTGACCCGCGTGTCGACCGGGCCGCCCATCAGCGTCAGCGTCCGCGGCAGCGCGGGGTCGCCGTCCTCGGCCATGAGCGCGACGGCCGCGAGCGCCGGCACGGCGGGCTGGCACACCGCCACGACGTGCGACCCGGGGCCGACGACGTCGAGGAAGCGGCGCACGAGGTCGATGTAGTCGTCGAGGTCGAAACCGCCCGCCGCGAGCGGCACCAGCCGCGCGTCCGTCCAGTCGGTGATGTGGACGTCGTGATCGGGGACGAGCGTCGCCACGGTGTCGCGCAGGAGCGACGCGTGATGGCCCGACAGCGGGGCGATGAGCAGAACGCGCGGGTCGGCGGCGCGCCCCTCGCGCTCGAAGCGGAGGAGGTCGCAGAACGGGGTGCGGAGCGCGACCGTCTCCTGCACCGCAACAACGCGGCCGTCGATCGTCGCCCGGTCCACGCCGAAGGGCTGCTTGGGGTAGCGGCGCGTCGCCCGCTCCAGGAGCTCCCCGGTCGCCGCCATCGCGCGCCCGAGCGGCGTGCGGGTGAGGGGGAGCCCCGGGTGGGACCAGAACGTCCTGACCGCCGCCGCCCACGCGTTCACCGGCCCGGCCAGTCCGCGCGTCATCGCGAAGGCGTCGTACACCCCGGCAACGTGCCCGATGGGCGGTGCGTCTGGCAACAAATTTGCGCGCTTGGTATGCATGACGCATGCGGATCGTCAAGAAGTACGGAAACCGCCGGCTCTACGACTCCACCGACAGCACCTACGTCACGCTCGCCGAGGTGGCCGCCCGCATCCGCGCCGGCGACGACGTGCGCGTGGTGGACGCGAAGTCCGGCGACGACCTGACGCCGCAGACGCTGGCCCAGATCATCTTCGAGGATCGCAACGCGGCCCGCCTGCTGCCGGTACCGCTGCTGCAGCAGCTGATCCGCATGGGCGACGACTCCCTGGGCGAGTTCTTCGGCCGCTACCTCACCTGGGCGCTCGAGGTGTACCTGCAGGCTCGCCAGGGTCTTGCTGCGTTGCCGTTCAATCCGTTCGCACAAGCAACATACGGCGCGTTCGCCCCGCGCGTGCCCGCGCCGCCGCCGGCGGGCGACGACGTGGCGGCGCTGCGGCGCGAGCTCGAGGAGCTCAAGAAAGACGTCAAGAAACGCAAGCGATGACGCCCTGTTTTGCTGCACTGCAACAATTTCCTTGACGGGCGGCCGGGGCGGCACTAGATTCCTCTCCATCAGACGGCCGGACGGCGGTTCGTACGGCCCCAACGAGGAGATGGGAATCATGACGGATCAGACGAAGTTCACGCAGGTGCAGCAGCAGATCGCTTCCGAGTGGGAGAAGTTGGTGACCGGCCAGGTGGCCGCGTTCGAGACGGTGCTGGCGGAGATCGGCAAGCTCCAGGCCAAGGGCATCGCGCAGGCGATCGCAAACTTCGAGGAGGCGGGACGTTACGCCAAGGAGTCGCTCGCGCTCGTGGAGCGGGTGAGCGGCGAGTGGCGCAAGCTGGCCATCGAGACGGCGCAGCGGGCCGCGCACTTCATCACTCCATAACGAAAGACCGGGAACCGGACCCGGCCGGGGGCGTTTGCATCGGCGGGGGGCCGTGCCCATCATGAGGCATCGTGGCGAGCGAAAACCCGACCCAACTGCCGAACCATCAGAACGACGAGCCCCGGCGGGGCGATGCCGCGCGCGACGGTCGCGGGGACGGCCGCGCCCCGGCCGGGGAAGCTGCCGTGGACGACGTCCCGGATAACCGGGGCTGGTTGCAGAAGGCGGCCGACGAGATCCTCGATCGCGTCGACACCGCGGGGCTCAGCCGGGCGCTGTTCACGGAGGCGATGGGGCTGGCGCGCCATCCGCTGGCCGCGCTCGGCGCATGGAGCCGGTTCGCGGCGGGGACGCTGGTCGCCGCCGGCGCGACCGCCGCGCGCTTCGCCGGGGCCAGGCCGCCGCCGGCCG
>DATFWE010000327.1:0-2611 GCA_035259575.1 Haliangiales bacterium | reverse complement strand
GGGCGCCGGCGCGGGGCACGACTCCGCGAACTCGACGGCGTCCTTCACCGCGGCCTTCGCCTCGTCGTCGACCTGCTTCAGGCTCTCGTCCGTCGCGATGCCCAGGGTCTGCATGCGGCGCCCGAGGATCTGGATGGGATCCCGCTCCATCCACTTCTGCACCTCCTCCTTGGTGCGGTACTTGGCCGGGTCGGCCATCGAGTGGCCGCGGAAGCGGTACGTCTTCGCTTCGAGGAAGAAGGGGAGGCTCTTCGCGCGCGCGCGGTCGACGGCGTGGCGGACCGCCTCGCGCATCTCGAGCACGTCGTCGCCGTTCACGATCTCCTCCTCGATCGGATAGCCTCGCGCCCGCACCGCGACGTCCTCGACTGCGAGCGTGCGATAGAGGGGCGTTCCCATCGCATACTGGTTGTTCTCGCAGATGAAGACGACTGGGAGCTGCCACTGCGACGCCAGCGCGAGGCCCTCGTGGAAGGCGCCCATGTTGGCGGTGCCGTCGCCGAAGAAGCAGAGCGTGACGTCGCGATCGGTGCGGTACTTGGACGCGAACGCGACACCGGCGGCGATCGGGACGTGGCCGCCCACGATGGCCCAGCCACCGAGAAAGCGCCGGCCGGCGTCGAAGAGATGCATCGATCCCCCCCGGCCGCCGACGCAGCCACCGGCTTTGCCGTAGAGCTCCGCCATCGCTCCCCGCGCGTCACCCGTCCGCGCCAGGTAGTGCGCGTGCTCCCGGTAGGTGGCGACGATGTAGTCGGTGGGCGCGGCGGCCGAGATCGCCCCCACCGCGACCGCCTCCTGGCCGATGTAGAGGTGCAGGAAGCCGCTGATCTTCCCCTGCGAGTAGGCGCGCGCAGCGGCCTCCTCGAAGCGCCGGCACAAACACATCTGCCGGTAGAGATCGACCAGCAACGTCGCATCCATGACGGATGCCGCGGATTATAGGTGAAACGGCACCTGGGGAAAGCGCGGGCCGCCGGCCCTCACCGCGGTGCCTGGCGCACGAGCTCCAGCTGGGTCGTGACGGCTCCGCCGAGCGTGGCCAGCACCGGCGCGAACGAACGCCGGTGCACCGGGGAGGCGCCGTGGATGCGGAGCGCCGCCAGGTGGCTGCGCGTGGCGTACCCCATGTGCCGCCCGAAGCCGTACGCCGGATAGAGCACGTCGAGCTCGCGCATGAGCGCGTCGCGGTGACACTTGGCGACGATCGACGCCGCGGCGATGCTGGTCACGAACGCGTCGCCCTTGGGATACGCGCTCTGCGGGATGCCGAGACCGGGGATCTCCCGACCGTCGACGAGGACGAAGCCGGGCACAAGCGGACGCAGGCGCTCGACCGCGCCGCGCAAGGCGCGCAGTCCGGCCTGGTAGATGTTCACGCGGTCGATCTCCTCGGGCTCGACCACCGCGATCCCGACGGCGAGTGCGCGGCGCCGGATCTCCGCCGCGAGCAGCTCGCGCACCGGCGCGGCCAGCACCTTCGAGTCGGCGATCCCGTCGATGTGCGTCTCCACGGGCAGCACGACGGCCGCCGCCACGACGGGACCCGCGAGCGGCCCCATGCCGACCTCGTCGACCCCGGCGACGTGGCGGACGCCGACCCGCCAGAGCAACCGCTCCAGATGCGGCCCGGCGGTCGCGGCCGCGCGCGGCCGCCGCCCGCCCGCGCTCACGCGCCCTGCCATGCCCCCGGCCGCACCAGCGCGCCCAGCGCCGCCCATGCACTGCGCTCGTCCCAGGCGCCGATCCCGTTGTACCAGGCGAGTCCGATCTGCTGTGCACGCTCGCTGAGTCGCGCCAGCCGGAACCACCACGCCGAATGGCGTCCGTAGAAGCGCTGCGACGCCCATTCGAGCCGCCGCAGCTTGCGGGCCATCGCGCCTTCGCCGACCGCGCGCTCGTAGACGGCGCAGGCGTCGGCGCCCTGCGTCCGCTCCGCGATGATGGCGTCGGCCGCCATGATGCCGTACTCGAGCGCGTAGGAGATGCCCTCTCCCATGAGGGGATCGCACCCCGCTGCGTCGCCGACGAGGAGCGCCTGCGGCGCCGCCACCGGCGCTCCGGGGACGAACGTCCGGATCGGGAAGGCCTGCCAGCGGGCCGGCCGCGCGGCGACGCCGTCGAGGGCAGCCGCGAGCTCGTCGTGCAGCTGCGCGCCGGACGCCGGTGGCAGTGCGTACACCCCGACGTTCACGTGCGCGACGCCGTCGATCCAGCACGGGAATGCCCAGGCGTAGCCGCGCAGGCCCCGTGCCACCGGGCGAAAGTCGAAGTCGTACCGCCGGCGCGCGTGTCCATCCCAGGACGTCCCGGCCGCCGGCACGTCGCACATGACGGCGCGCCCCACGACGCCGGCATCGGTCGTGACCAGCGTGCGCCGCACGAGGCTCCCCCCCCCGTCGGCCCCCACCACGACGGGTGCCCAGAACGTCCCCGCTTCGGTCTCGACGCGAGCTCCTCGCCCCTCGCGGGCGACCGCGCGCACGCGGGCGTCCTCGCGCAGCTCGATGCCCCGGTCGCGCGCCGCGAAGGCGAGGCGCGCGTCCAGCTCGCGGCGGCGCACCACGCGACACAGGTCGTCGCGCTCGACGGCCAGCGATCGCCCGGGCAC
>DATFWE010000326.1:0-12612 GCA_035259575.1 Haliangiales bacterium | reverse complement strand
CCCCCGCCGAGCCGGACAAGCTCATCGCGTCCATCTTCGCCGACGTCGAGCGCTTCGGCGGCGAGCAGGAGGACGACATGACCCTGCTTCTCGTCAGGTACGATCCGACGTAGGCGCGGCCGCGCCCTTGCGCCACCGGTCGAGCTGGCCGGAGCGGGAGAGCTGGGCGAGGCGCGCGGCGTCGAGCGCGGTCGCGTCGGCGGCGACCACCGTCTCCGCGAAATGGACCACGTCGGCGAGCGTCACATCGTCGGCGCTCTGCGCCGACGGCCGGTGGTGGTAGGCCACCGCGTCCACCACCGGCGCCGGCAGGCCCCACACCGCGAGGAGGTACGCCCCCAGCTCGGCGTGGGGCGCTTCGTGGGCGGGCGCGACGAGCTCGCCGACGTCGTGGAGCAGGCCGGCGAGGTACGCGCCCTCGCGCAACGCCGGGTCGGGCACGAGGAGGGCCGCCGCGCGCGCCACCTGACGCGCGTGCTCGTTCGCGGCCTCCAGCGCCGCCTCGTCGGGGCGGGCGACGCCGCCGAGCGCGAGGAGCGCATGCTGGAAGAGGTCGCCGTCGAGCGACGCGAGCGCCGCGCGCACCCCGCCGCCGCCCGGACCGGCGAGCTGAAGGATCTTGGCGGTGACCGCGACGTCGCGCTCGGCCAGCCGCGCCAGCTCCGCGGGCGGCGCGTCCGCGCCGACGGCCTCGAACAGCGCGCGAAACGTCGCCGGCGACGGCGGAAGACCGCCCTGGGCGACGGCGCGGGCGGCGAGCTCGGGCTCGGGGAGCGCAGCGCGGCGCTCCGCGAGAAGGTCGAGCGCGGCCAGGAGCGGGCCGGTGCCGGACAGCGTGAGATGCGGCCGCAGCCGATCGGCCGGCTCGACCGCGCCGAGGGAGCCGCGCGCCAGCGCGATGCGCACCCCGCGGGGCCACCGCGCCTCCACGTCGAGGAGGAACGGCACGCCGGCGCCGGCGAGCTCCGGGTCGGCCACCACCACGTCCGGCCGCGTCGCGCACAGGCCGGCCAGCGCCTCCGCCGCGTCGGCGAAGAACGTCAGGTCCCAGGCGCGGCCGCGCGGGCGCAGGGCGTCCCGCAGGGCGCCCAGGACCTCGGCGTCCGGGTCGACGCATACGATCCGGGGCTTCACGTGCCGATCCCGCGGGCCATCTCCCCCCTTTTCGGCCGGCGCGCGGCCGGCTTGAGGTCTCAAGGGCCCGCGCCGCCGGCCGATCCATCCGGCGATGCGGTTTGCTTGCGTTCTCATGGTTTTCGCCGCGCTCCCCGCCTGGGGCGACGAGCGATGGATTGCCTCCGCCGAGGCTCCGGTCGCGGTGCCGGTGTCGGCGGCCCAGCGCGATCGGTTCGGCGTGGGCGGCATGCCCGCGGTGGCGGTGTACCGATCGCTCGCACCCTGGATCCTTTTCGGCGGCCGGCTGCGCGCCGGCGCGCTCTCCGACGGCCCGCCCCCCGGGGCGGGGATGGCCGATCCCGGGCTCGGCGGGTTCGGCAGCCTCTCCCTGGCGATGCGGCTTCGCGCCCCCCAGGAAGGGGAGCGCCGTGGGTCGGGCGGATGGATCGAGGTTGCCGCCGGCGGCGGGCTGACCGGCAAGGACCTGCGCCCGGCTTGGGAGGCCGGCGCCGGCTGGGCGTTCGCCGTCGGCTCGATGGACGTGGGACCGTCGTTCCGCGTGCTCCGCGTCGAATCGTCCGCCGGCCCGATGGACCCCGGCGCGGCGACGATCGCGCTCGTGGGGCTCGAGATCAGCTTCCTCGACGGCGCGCGGCCGGCGACGGTCCTGGCCCAGGCGGCGCCCCCGCCCGCGCCGCCGCCGCCCCCGCCCGCGCCGGAGCCCGAGGCCGCCGAGCCGGAGCCGGCCCCCGAGCCGGACCGCGACGGCGACGGGATCGCGGATCGCGCCGACGCCTGCCCCGATGAGCCCGAGACGGTGAACGGCGTCGAGGACGCCGACGGCTGCCCCGACGTGGGCGAGTTCGTCGTCGAGAACGACCGCATCGTCCTGGAGGAGACGGTGCTGTTCGACGTGAACCGCGCCCGCGTGAAGCACAGCGGGCAGCGCGTGCTCGCGGCCATCGCGGCGCTGTGGCGGCAGCACCCGGAGTGGACGCGCATGATCGTCGAGGGGCATGCCGACGTGCGCGGCACCGACGAGTTCAACGACTGGCTCAGCCGCACCCGCGCCGAGCGGGTGAAGGCGGCGATGGAGGCCATGGCCTTCTCGGCCGAGCGCGTGGAGGCCGTCGGCTACGGCGCGCACCGGCCGCGCGATCCGGGGCACACCGAGGCGGCGCATCAGCGCAACCGCCGCGTCGAGTTCGTGATTGTTCGCGATGGAAAGTTGGTGCAGCGATGAAGGCGCTCTGGATCTCCGCCCTCCTGGCCCTTGGGGGCTGCTTCGACTCGCTGGTGAGCGGCGCCTGCGCCGACGGGTACGTCGCCTGCGGCGACGAGTGCCGGCCCGGGGCGGCGTGCGTCGCGGCGCGGCCGGCCCCCGACGCCGGTTCGCCCGACGCGGCTCCGGCCCCCGACGTCGCGCCCCGACCCGACGCCGCCCCCGCCTGCCCGGTCGCCGAGGCGACCTGCGCGTCGGGGTGCACCGACACCGCCGTCGACCCCGCCAACTGCGGCGGCTGCGGCGTGACGTGCGGCGACAGCCAGACGTGCAGCAACGGCACCTGCTGCGGCGACGGGAAGCTCGGCTGCCGCGGCGCCTGCATCGACCCGCTGACCGACCCCGACAACTGCGGCGCGTGCGGTATCGCCTGCTCCAGCGGCATCTGCGAGCAAGGCAAGTGCGTCGGCGCGCCGACGGGCCATCTCGTGGTGATGGGCCACGACTACGTCAAGACGCGCACCGGCATGAACCGTCTCCTCGGGAACGCCGTGTTCCTGGCGCGGGCCCCCGACGTGACGGTCGCGACGTACGCCGGCGGCGCCATGCCCGCGGGCGTGACCGGCGCGAACGCCGCGATCGATCAGGTCGCGCGGGAGATCGGCCGCGCGTGGCGCAACGTCCCCGTCGATGCGGCCTCGCTCCCCCACGCGCTCCCCGGCGTCGACGCGCTCGTCGTCTACGCGCAGGACGCGGTCGCCCCCGAGACGCTGGACGCGCTGGCGGCCGCGTGGGACTCCGCGCTGACGTCCTTCCTCACGCGCGGCGGGATCGTGGTCGTCCTGGAAGGCGGGCGCGGCGAGACGCATCGCGTGGTCGGCAGCCGCTTCGTCGCCGGCGGACGCAGCATGGCCACCGGCACGGTGCTCCGCGTCTCCGCCCCGCGCGACGCCCTCGCCGCCGCGGTGCCCGTCGCCTACTGGGCCGAGGTCGACACCATGGCGTTCACCGGCACCTCCGCCCCCACCGTCGTCGTCGATCCGTCGGGCGACCCCGTCGTCCTCCACCAGACCTACTGACCGGTACGCGCCGGAAGCCTCGCGTCACCGCACGCCGGTGTTCGCAACCGCCTGCGGGCCCAGCCGCTCGCACAACTGCGCCAGATACAGGCTGTGCGGCGCGACCGGCGTGCCCGTCGAGTCGAACGTGCCATCCCCCATCGGCGCGCCCCTCGATCCGATCGACCAGTTCGTCGCACCCGGCGGCTTCTCGACGTCGATGATCGCCGCCGCGGAGTTCCACAGCACACCCCAGCCGATGGCCCAGCCGTGCCCCGACCCCGCCGTGCCGCGATTCACGAGGTCGAGCCGATCGTCGTGCACGACACCATCGGCCAGAAACCCCGTCGCCCAGCGCTCGTGGGGCTCGAGCCGCGTATGGACCCCCGTCGCCGTCGACGCGAGCACGACATTGGGCCCCGTCACGCGCGACACGGTCGTATACGTGTACAAGTTATCGCCCGCGATCGTCGACCGCTCCACCAGAATCTGCGTGCCGCCGATCTGCACCTCGAGCGGATACCCCGACGTCGCGACGGCGGCCACGCTGCGCCGGATGGTCAGCTCGTCGATCGTGAAGCGCTTGACCGTGTCGCTGAGCGCGACGCTGTTCTCGGTCTCGAGCGCCACGACGTCGCGCATCCAGCCGTCGCGCACGGCGCTCGCCCGCAACAGCGTGAACAGCGGCTGATCGATCGGCGGCGGCGGAGCCAGCGCCGGCGCCACCACACGCACGCGCTCGAGCCCCACCTGCTCGATCCGTCCGGCGAAGCTGTAACGGACGATCGTCGCTCCGGGAGGGCTGACGTACGTGGCGTCGTAGGAGTCGGACAGAGGCACGTCGAGCGTGACGCGGTTGCCGTCGATCGCCGCGATCGTGCGATCGGCGGGGATCAGCGTGGTCGTGCTGAGCCACGTCTCCGGCACGCCGTTGCGCACCAGCTGATCCATGCCCATGAAATGCACCCACGCCTGCGTCACCGGGCGCCGCACCAAGACGGTGTCGCCGACCCGAAACGCGCTCGCGTCGTCGACCGTGAGGGTCGTCGCGCCGGTGGGCACATGGGCGTCGGTCACCGTCGCCTCCGCCGTCTTCTCGAGCGCCCACGAGCCGGTACCGGTCATGGCGAGAAAATGGAACGGCGGGCCCGTCATGCGAATCTCGGTCCCCTGCGCGCCGGAGCCGCTGCCGCGCAGGACCACGCCGCTGGCGCCGATTTGCAGGGGCGCGCTCGTGTGGAACACGCCGGGCGCGAGCACGACCGCGCCGCGAACGCCGTTCAGCGGCGTTCGCGGCGCCACGGCGTCGAGCGCAGCCTGGATGGCGGCGGTGTCGTCGGCGCCGGACGGCATTACCGTGGTGGCCGCGGGGACCGTCGGAAGCGCAACGCCGCCGGCCATGTAACCGGCGTGCGAGTAGTCCATGATGCGATCCCCCTGGTCGTCCAGCGGCGTGTACTGGAGGTTCCCACTCGCATCGTAGTAGACCCATTGGCTGAGCGCGCCGTCGCCGAACATCGCCGCGCACGCTCCCGCCGCGCCGGCGTCGGCCGCGCTCGCGCTCGTGCCGTGACAGCCGGCCTGCGCCGCGAACGCGAGAGCCAGACCCACGGCCCTCGACCCGATGTGAATCGATCGTTTCACCTTCGCGATCACGAAGGTTAGACGAGGTCGGTAGCGGAAGGTTAAGGCGTCAGCGCCGCGGGCGCGCGATCAGCGCCACCGTCTCGAACAGCTCCTCCCCCCAGCGGCGCTTGTACTCGCCGTCAGTCCCCAGGTCGTACCGGGCCAGACCCTCGGCGCAGGCGCGGTCGATGAGCTCGAGGTGGAGGAGCACCCCGGGCGCGTCGCGCGCGAACCGGTCGTCGTAGCTCGCCTGGAGGCCGCGCATCACGCCGCCGGCGACGCCCACGAGCGCGTAGCCCGCGTCCTCGTCGCCGATGCGCGCGAACAGGGCGCGCAGGCGCCCCTTGGCCGCCAGCCGCGGCAGCATGCGCGCGTAGAACGTGCGCATGGGCGAAAGGAGGATCCCCTCCCCGCTCTTCCAGCTGCGCGCCTCGATCTCCAGCGCGCGCGCGAACAGCGCCTCCACGTCCTTGCCGGTCGGCGCCGCGTGGAGCTCGAACCGCCAGCCGTCGCGGGCGGCCCGGCGGCGGGCGCGGCGGGCGTTGGCGCGGAACTTGGGCGAGCGGCGGGCGAGGAACTCGTCCGGGCCGCCGTCGAGCCGGGCCAGCACGCGCACGGTCGTCGGGCCCTCCATGACGTCGAAGCGGGGCGCGAAGCGCGTCGCCACGGCGCGGGCGGCGGCGCCGCCGGACTTGACGCCGAGGAACGCGAACACGGCGCGCGCGCGCGGCAGCGCACCCCACAGCGCGTCCACCAGCGCGTCGGGGCGCGGGCCGAGGAACGGGCTGCCCAGGCCCCACATCGCCTCGAACGGGGTGACCACGTCGGGCGGGCCGCCCGGATGGCGGAGGAGCGCCACCATGCCGTCGGCGGCGTCGACGATCAGCGGCGCGGCCTCGGGGCTGAATGCCTCCGCCGCTGACAGGGCCCACGCCGACGACGAGCAGAACCGATCCAGCTCGGGCGAGGCCTCCGCCAGCTCGTCCATCCGGTCGGCCCGCGCCTGGAGCTCGGCGAGCGCGATCGCGGTCAACGTCGCCGCACCGGCGAGGTCCGGCTCGCCAGCCACCGCACCAGCCAGGGCGCGACCGCCTCCGCCCAGTAGAACATCTCGAGCAGGAACGCGCCGAAGACCACGGCGATGGGCTTATCCATGCGCGCCGCAGCCTATCACGACGGGGCCGGTAGCGGCCGACTGCCGATCGTCGTATCCTCGCCCCGATGCGTCGCGTCGGGATCTTGGTGGTGTGCGCGCTCGCGGCGTGCAAGGGCGGCGAAGACAAACCGGGAGGACAGTCCGCGCAGGCGCCGCCGCCGAAGGATACCGGCGCCGTCACCATCCGCCTCGCCTACGGAAGCGAGAAGAAGACCTGGCTCGAGGCGGAGCTCAAACAGTTCGACGGCCGGACCAAGGGCGGCAAGCGCATCCGCGTCCAGGCCGAGGCCATGGGCTCCGGCGAAGCCGCCACCGCGATTGCCTCGGGCAAGCTCCAGCCCACGGTGTACAGCCCCGCCTCCGGCGTCTATGTGACCCTGCTCAACCAAGCGTGGCTCTCCTCGGGCGGGCACACGCGCCCCATCGCCCCCGCCGGCGAGCCGCTCGTCCTGTCCCCGGTCGTCATCGCGATGTGGAAGCCGATGGCCGAGGCCCTTGGCTGGCCGCAGAAGCGTCTCGGCTGGAACGACCTCCTCCGCGTCAACGCCGATCCGCGCGGCTGGGGCGCGTTCGGCCACGCCGACTGGGGACGGTTCAAGCTGGGCCACACCCACCCGGCGTACTCGAACTCCGGGTTCCTCGCCGTCCTGGCCGAGGCCTACGCCGGCGCCAAGAAGACGCGCGGCTTGACGCGCGCCGACCTCGACGCCAAGGACACCGCCGCGCTCGTCGACAAGGTCGAGCAGACGATCGTCCACTACGGCAAGAGCACCGGCTTCTTCGCCGACAAGATGCTAGCGCGCGGCCCGAGCTACCTGTCGGCGGCGATCCTCTACGAGAACCTGGTCATCGAGAGCTATGCCAAATCGCCGCCCCTGCCGCTCGTGGCCATCTACCCCGTCGAGGGGACGTTCTGGTCCGATCATCCCTACTCGATCCTCGACGCGCCGTGGGTGGGGGCAGAGGAGCGCGAGGCCGCCGACGTCCTGCTCCAGTTCCTGCGCGCGCGGCCCGCCCAGGAACGTGCGCTCGCGCTGGGGTTCCGTCCGGCCGACCCCGGCATCGCCATCGGCGCGCCGGTCGACGCCGCGCACGGCGTCGACCCCAAGCAGCCGGAGACGCTGCTCGAGACGCCCGGCGCGGACACGCTCGCCCGCCTGCTCGAGCTGTGGCAGGCGCACAAGAAGGGGAGCGACGTCGTGCTCGTCTTCGACAAGTCGGGCAGCATGACCGGCCGGCCGCTCACGGAGGCCAAGGCGGGCGCCCGCGCGTTCCTCGACGTCCTCCATCCCACCGATCTGGTGACGCTCATGCTGTTCAGCTCGCGCCTCGAAACGACGGTGGGCCCGGTGCGGCTCGGCGACAAGAAGGACGAGATCCTCCGCGCCGTCGACGCGGTCGAGGCCCATGGCGGGACGGCGCTGTACGACACCATCGCGCTCGCCTACGACCAGGTCCGGCGGCGCGCGGCCGCAACGCCGGACAAGATCTACGCCGTCGTGGTCATGACCGACGGCAACGACGAGGGCTCGCGCCGGTCGATCGACGGGCTCATGCGCGGCCTCGACGACGACGCGGTCAAGGTGTTCACGATCGGCTACGGCGACGGCGCCGACGCGCGCGTGCTGGGCCGGATCGCGGAGGCCGCGCGCGGACAGTACCTCAAGGGGAGCCTGGACAACATCGTGTCGGTGTTCGAGGAGATGGGCGCATTCCTGTGACCGCCGACGATCCCAGGAAGCCGAAGTTCCGCAAGGTGTTCGCCAAGGCGGCGAGCACGTGGACCAGCCTCGGCGTGGCCGGAGCCGCCGCGGTCGCGGCCGCGGCGCTGGGGTCGTGGCCGATCCTCGCGATCGGCGGCGCGGCCTACGCGGCGCTCGTCGGCTGGGACCTGTCCAACCCCGAGTTCTGGAAGAAGGCGCTCGGCAACCGGTCCGAGCCGGTCGCCCTCCCCGACCCGAAGAAGCTCATCGACCGCGACCTCGCCAAGTCCGTCGAGGCGATCGTCGGCGCGCGCGCCGAGGTCGCGCGCGTCCTCAAGGAGACGCCGGCGGACATCCAGGCGAACCTGGCCGGCGCCCTCGCGCAGCTCGGCGAGCTCGAGCGCCACGCCGCCGGCCTGGCCGCGCGCGGCGAGACGCTGTGCGCCTACCTCCAGACGATCGACGGAGCCGCGGTGCGCGCCGAGGTCGCCGACCTCGAGCGCCGCGCCAAGGGCGCGCGCGACGCCGAGGCGCGGACCCAGTACGCCAGCGCGCTCGCGGCGCGGCGCGAGCAGCTCGGCGCGCTCGACGACATCGGGGACGCGCTCGACCGCGTGCGCGCCCAGCTCGCGGCGGTCGCGGCCGCCTACGCCGGCCTTCCGCCCAAGATGGTGCGCATGCGCGCCCTCGACGCGCAGGCGCTCGACGAGCTCTCGGGCAGCGTCAGCGACGAGCTCAGCCACATGAACGGCGAGATCCGCGTGTTCGAGGAGACTCTCAAGTCGCTCGCGGAGGTGAAACGCGAATGAAGGCCAAGCTGGTGATCGTGCTCGGCTTCCTGGTGGCGGCGGGCGTGCTCGTGTTCCTCGGGATCAGGAAGAAGGGCGGCGACGGCGAGGCGCCGCCGGGGGGAACCACCACCACCCCGAAAACGCCCGCCGACGCGGTGGAGATCACATTCCTCTATTCGACGGAGAAGAAGGACTGGATCGAGGCGGCGACCGTCGAGTTCGGCAAGGTCCACCCCGAGGTGAAGGTGAACCTCGTCGGCAAGGGCTCGATCGACGCCGCGCAGGACATCCTCGACGAGAAGGTCAAGCCGACGCTGTGGAGCCCCGCCGACGGGGTGATCCTCAAGATGGCCGCGGACGACTGGGAGACCAAGACGAAGAAGCCGCTGTTCGCGCGCGAGGGCGAGGACGCGCCCCAGCCGCTCGTCGTGACCCCGGTCGTGTTCGCGATCTGGGAGAACCGCGCCGACGTGCTGATGAAGGCATCGGGCGGCAAGGTCACGTGGAAGGCGATCCACAAGGCGGTGACGTCCAACCGCGGCTGGCCCGCGATCGGCGGACCCGAGGAGTGGGGCTTCGTCAAGCTCGGCCACACCAACCCCACGCGCTCCAACTCGGGCCTGATGGCGCTGCTGCTCATGACGTTCGAGTTCTACGGCAAGCGCGCCGGCGTCGAGGTCGGCGACGTGCTCAAGCCCGATTACCAGACGTTCGTCGCCGAGATCGAGCGCGGGGTGACCAAGTTCGAGACGTCGACGGGGACGTTCATGATCGACATGATCCGGTTCGGGCCATCCAAGTACGACATCGCCGTCGTCTACGAGAACCTGGCGATCGAGCAGCTCGAGAACGCGCAGGGGCGGTGGGGCAACCTCAAGGTCTATTACCCGGATCCGACGCTGTGGAGCGACCACCCCGCGGGCCTGCTCGCCGCCGATTGGTCGACGGAGCCGCAGCGCAAGGCGGCGCGGCTGTATCTCGCGTTCCTGCGCGCGAAGCCGCAGCAGGAGCTGGCGCTGTCGTACGGGTTCCGCCCGGCGGATCCGTCGGTGGCGGTGAAGACGACCGACCCGCGCAACCCGTGGAACCGGCTCGCGCCCTACGGGATCAGCGTCGACGTGCCGACCGCGGCGACGGTGCCCGAGGGGCCGGTCGTGCGGAACCTCATGATGATGTGGTCGCGCGTCGTCGGCGGCAGGTAGTCACCGGCAGAACGGCAGCCAGGCGTCGGGGATCGGCCCGCCCAGCATGCGCTCGGCCGCGCCGCGATCGAGGAGCACGAACGCGAGCTCGCCCGCGAACGCCGGCGCCCCCGCCTGGACGAGGTCGACGCCGACGCGGAGGACGCGCCGCGTCTCGCGGATCACGCGGCCGCGCCCGACGACCTCCGCCCCCACGCGGACGGGACGGAGGAGCTTGCCCGCGACCTCGGCGGTGAAGCCGAACTTCTCGCGCAGGAGCACGACCGTCCACGCGCCCACCTCGTCGGCGAGCGTCGCCACCAGGCCGCCGTGCATGATCCCCGGCGGCCCCTGGTGGAACGGGCCGGGCGTGAATCGCGTGACCACCTCGTCGCCCTCGCGCTCGAAGCGCAGGCGGAAGCCCTGCGGATGGTTGGGGCCGCAGCCGAAGCAAGGTTGGTCCGCGCCGAACAGATTGCCGTCGATCACGCGGCCATCGTAGTACGTCCCGGTCCCCGCTAGGGCCCGAACAGGGCGAACCTCAGCAGCCACGCGCCGCCACGCCGCACGAACACGTCCACGAACGCGTTCCGCTCCTCCACCACCTTGTCGTCCACGCGGACCCGCGCGACCTGCGCGCCGCGCACGATCCCGACGTCGCCGGCGCGGTGCGCGGCCAGCCCCTCGCCCTCCACCGCGACGATCGCCCCCGGGACGTTCGTCACCCCCGCCAGGAACCCCGCGCGGTCGGCGTCGGGCTCCCCCGCCACGCGCAGGATGAGCTCCGGCGCCACGAGGCGCGCGATGCGATCGGGATCGCGCGCGGCCAGCCCGGCGAACAGCGCCCGCTCGGCGTCGAGAAGCCCATCGTCGGCAGGCGGCGGGGGCTCGCACGAGGACAGGACGAAGAGCGTCCCCTCGGCGCCGCCCGAGCGCTCGCCCGCGGGTCCGACGGGCAGCGCCGGCAGCGTTCGCGTCGTGAGGACGCCCGCCGCGACGACCGGCCGGCCCTCGACCTCGCGCGGCCACTCGGCGCGATCCGCGCAGTGGACGACGAGGTCGCCGGCCTGCACCACGGCGCCCGCCTTGGCGTTGCGCGCGCTGCCGGCGATCCACACCGCCGCGCCGACCTGGAGCTTCTCCGCGCCCGTCGCCACGACCGCCACCCGCACGCCGGCCCCGGCGCACGCCGCCGCCACCAGCAGCGACGCCGGCGCGCCGGCGCGCGGCGCGCTCATCCCGGCCCGCGGAGCAGCGCGCGCAGCTCGAGCGCGGCCCGCTGGCCCGTCGACGCGCCGCCCTCCATGAACCCCTGGAAGTCGATCGACGTGTGCTCGCCGCAGAAGAGGATATTCCCCTGCGGCACCGCCTCGTATCCCGAGAACGCCGTGTACTGCCCGACGCGCCAGTAGGAGTACGAGGAGTTGAAAAAGCTCGACAGGTGCGGCAGGGACTGCGTCGCCTTTCCGTTCCACAGCGCCGACACGCCGGGGAACGTCGGCTCGAGCTGCGCGAGGGAGTTGGTCGCATCCTGCGCGACGCGCGGGTTCTGCCCGATCGGCACGAACGCGGCGTTGGTGCGCATCGCGTCGGTGACGCTGCCGCCGGAGTAGCAAACGAGGATCCCGGGCGTCCCCGGCTGCGCGCGCGACACCTCCCAGCCCGACTGGTAGCCGCTGTCGGAGTAGGACGTGCCGGTCGACACCCCCCACGGCCCGGGCGTGGTCCACAGCCGATTGGTGAACTGCAAGTGCATCTTGCCGTTGTGCCCGCGCCCGAGCTCCTGGATCGCCGTCACCTTCAGCGCGTCGAACCCGGCCTGCGAGTAGTCGAGGTCGCGCAGCACCGCGAACGGGATCGCCAGCACCACGAAGTCGGCGACGACCTCTTGCGCCTGCGCGCCCACGTCGAACGACAGCGACGTCCGCCCATCCGGGGTCTTCGCGATGCGCGTGAGCCGCCAGCCCGTCTTCACCACGTCGCCGCCCAGCGCCGCGGCGATCGCCCGGGGCAGGCCCTGGTTTCCGCCGCGGATGTGGAACCGCTCGTCCGACGTGCCGAAGATGTCGAACGAGTTCGCGGTCGGCTGGAAGCCGAGGAGGTAGACCAGGTTCAGCGACGACTGGACGGGCGTGTCCGCGCCGTACTCGATGGCGTAGGCCGTGTCGAGGAGCGCGCCGAGCGGCGTGGCGTGGCCGCCGGGGACGCGCGACTCGATCCAGTCGAACACGCTCATGTGATCGAGCGCCGTGCCCGCGGCCGTCGCCGAATTGAAGAGCGTGGGGAAGCCCGCGGCCTTCAGGTCCGCGGTGAGCGCCGCGTCGATCTCCAGAAAGTCGGCGTCGGCCGCGGTCTTGGGGAAGAAGTCGCCGAAGAAGCGGTACGTCTCGGTCGATCCCGGCGTCTCGGCGGCGTGCAGGTCGTCGAGGGGCAGGCCGAACCGGTGCGCCAGCGCGCGGATCGTCTTGTGGCCGGTGTCGATGAGCTCGCCGCACCACTCCGACACTTGACCCGCATCCCAGTAGCCGCCGTCGTTGGAGAACATGCGCCCGCCGACGCGCCCCGACGCCTCGTACACCGTCGATGCGATCCCCTTGTCGGCCAGGTCCAGCGCGCAGGCCAGCCCGGCGATGCCGGCGCCGACGATGGCGATCGTCGGCTGGCCGGCGGCGGCGCGCACGCGCCGCGGCAGGGCGAGCGCGGCCGCGCCCGCCGTCGCGCCCGCCACGAACTGCCGGCGGGTGAGGAGCGCCCGCCGC
>DATFWE010000325.1:0-2723 GCA_035259575.1 Haliangiales bacterium | reverse complement strand
CAAGGAGGCGCTGGCGTTCGACGACCTGGCGCTCGAGCCGGGCAAGAACGAGATCGGGATCCGCGTCGACGGCGGCGCCGAGCTCCCCTACACCGTGGCGATCGAGTACCGGTCGCAGCGGCCGCAGTCGAGCCCCGAGGCCAAGGTGGCGGTGGAGACGTCGCTGGCGCGCACGAGCGTCAAGATGGGCGAGGGCGTGAAGCTCCGCGCGCACGTGGAGAACAAGACCGACGGCGGCGTGCCCATGACGCTCGCGCGCGTCGGCATCCCGGGCGGCCTGGTGTACCAGACGTGGCAGCTCAAGGAGCTCCGCGACAAGGGCGTCATCGACTTCTACGAGACGCGCCCGCGCGAGGTGATCCTCTACTGGCGGGCGCTCGCGCCGCGCGCGACGAAGGACGTGGACATCGAGCTTCTCGCCGCGGTCCCGGGGAGCTACGTCGCCCCCGCGACGAGCTCGTATTTGTACTACACCGCGGAGGACAAGAGCTGGGCCGCGCCGGTGACGGTGAGCGTGCGGTAGCGGACGCCGCGGCCCATCACATCCCCCCCGCCCGTTCGACCGGACGGAACACATCCTCCTCGGGGTGATACACCCTCAGCGACCCATCGCTCAGGTCATACACCCAACCGTGGATCTCCAGCCGGTCGGCCTCCAGGGCGCGCTCGACGGTGGGGTAGCTGAGCAGGTTCTCGAGCTGAACGACCACGTTCTCGAAGACGAGCTGGCGCGCGAGGGCGTCGGGCGCCAGCTCGTCGCGCAGGCGGCCGAGGACGTCGGCGGCGTCGCGCAGCCAGTTCGCCAGGGTCGGCGTGTCGCGCTCGAGCTTGTCCGGTCCATCGACGAGCGCCCTGAGGCCGCCGCACTGCGTGTGGCCGCACACGACGATGTGCGGCACGCGCAGGACGTGCACGGCGTACTCGATCGCCGCGCCCACGGAGCGGTTGTGCACCTGGCCCTGCTCGAACCGCGGCACGATGTTGGCGATGTTGCGCAGCACGAACAGGTCGCCCGGGCCCGCGTTCACGATGAGGTTCGGCACCACGCGCGAGTCGCAGCAGCCGATGAACATCGCCGTCGGCTGCTGGACGTCGCGGGCCAGCGCGTCGAACAGCTCGCGCTCGTGCTCGAAGTACTCCGCGCGGAACTTCCGATGGCCCTGCAGGAGCCGCGTCACCATGGTGCCTACCTTATAGGTCGCCTCGCCCCACCTTGCCGGCCTTTTTCGCCGTGTCACTTCCGCGACAGCTTCTTGACCATCTGGGGCAGATCGCGGAACGAGAACTTCTCGCTCTCCTCCTCGGTGTTCCCCTGGCTCGGCTCGCGCATGCGCACCACGACCAGACGGCTCGCGGGCACGACGATGAGGTGCTGCCCCTGCCGGCCCTGCCCCGCGCACCCCCACGTGGCGAGCTCCCGCCGGTCCACCGCATCTAAGGTATAAGAACGTATGAACCGCGTCGAGAAGGACACGTTCGGACCCATCGAGGTCCCCGCCGACCGCCTGTGGGGCGCGCAGACCCAGCGGTCCCTCCAGAACTTCAAGATCGGCACCGAGCGCATGCCGATGGAGCTCATCCGCGCGCTGACGCAGGTCAAGCGCGCGTGCGCCCAGGTGAACATGGACCTGGGGGCGCTCGACGCCGTCAAGGCGCGCGCCATCATCCAGGCCGCCGACGAGGTCATCGCGGGGCTTCACGACGCGGAGTTTCCGCTCGCCGTGTGGCAGACCGGCAGCGGCACGCAGACCAACATGAACGTGAACGAGGTCCTGGCGAACCGCGCCAGCGAGATCCTCGGCGGCGAGCGCGGCGAGGGGCGCAAGGTCCATCCCAACGACGACGTGAACCGCGGGCAGTCGTCGAACGACGTCTTCCCCACCGCCATGCACGTCGCCGCGGTGGAGATCGTGCGCGCCCGCCTCATCCCCGGCCTCGCCCAGCTGCGCGAGACGCTCGCGCGCAAGGCCGAGGCGTACCAGGACATCGTCAAGATCGGCCGCACGCACCTGCAGGACGCCACGCCGCTCACCCTGGGGCAGGAGATCTCCGGCTGGGTCGCGCTCCTCGACAACGGTCTCAAGCACCTCGAGCAGGCGCAGCCGGGGCTGTGCCAGCTCGCGCTCGGCGGAACCGCCGTCGGCACCGGCCTCAACGCCCACCCCGAGCTCGGCGCGCGCGTCGCCGCCGAGCTCGCGCGCCTGACCGGCGACCCGTTCGTCTCCGCCCCGAACAAGTTCGAGGCGCTGTCCGGCCACGACGCGCTCCTGTTCGCCCACGGCGCGCTCAAGACGATCGCCGCGTCGCTGATGAAAATCGCCAACGACGTGCGCTGGATGGCCTCGGGACCGCGCAGCGGCCTGGGCGAGATCGCGATCCCCGAGAACGAGCCGGGGAGCTCGATCATGCCGGGCAAGGTGAATCCGACGCAGGCCGAGGCGCTCACCATGGTCGTGTGTCAGGTCCTCGGCAACGACGTCGCGGTGAACCTCGGCGGCGCGTCGGGGAACTTCGAGCTCAACGTGTTCAAGCCGGTCGTCATCGCGGCGTTCCTGCAGAGCGCGCGCCTCCTCGCCGACGCTTCGGTCAGCTTCGAGGAGCACTGCGCGCGCGGCATCGAGCCCATCCGCGAGCGCATCGACGAGCTCCTGCGGCGCTCGCTCATGCTGGTGACGGCGCTGAACCCGCACATCGGCTACGACAAGGCGGCCAAGATCGCGAAG
>DATFWE010000324.1:0-9486 GCA_035259575.1 Haliangiales bacterium | reverse complement strand
AGGCGCGGCCGCCGACCGTCCCGCCGTCGGCGACGCGGCCGTTCCCGCCGATGCCGCCCCGTCCGCCGGCGCCGCCCCCGCCCCCGCCGCATTTGGCGGCGCCCGTCGCCGTCGTCCCGGCGCCGACCGCCCCGACGAAGGTCCCCGAGCCGGCGCCCGAGCCCGGCACGCCCGAGCACATCGACCTCGGGCTCGATTCGGTGGGCGACCGGCTCCGCGAGCATCCTGCGACCGCCCACATCGCCGAGCTCGAGGCGGAGCTGGCGCGCACGCGCGCGGAGCTCGCCGAGGCCAAGAAAGGCGGCGGTGTCGCGACGCCGTTCTCGCGCGAGCGCGAGTTTCTCAACCTGCGCGAGGTGATCAACCGCAAGGAGAAGGAGATCCTCGACCTCCGGGAGGAATCGGACGGCAAGGACCGCCAGATCCTCGCCGGGCGCGACAAGATCCGCGAGCTCGACAAGCGCCACCGCGAGACGGAGGAGCGCCTGCTGTCCGTCGAGGGCAACCTCGTCGGCGCCAACGAGCACATCGCCGCGCTGCGCGAGGACAAGGAGAAGGCGCTCGAGCGGGAGAAGGGGCTCAAGGCGCGCATCGAGATCGCGCAGGCCCAGCTGCGCAAGGCCGACGACGAGTTCGAGACGCTGAAGAAGAAGTCCGCCGCGGAGACCCAGGCGATGCATCAGGAGCTGGGCGCCAAGAAGGCGGACCACGAGCGCGAGAAGCGGGAGACGGCGCAGCTCCTCGGCGAGCTGAGGTCGCAGCACGCGACCACGCTCAAGCAGGCCGAGGAGCAGAAGGCCGCCGCGATCGCCGCCCTCGCCAAGCAGCTCACCGAGGAGCGCGAGGCGGCGACGGAGGCGCTGCGCGAGGAGCTCACCGGCGAGATGCAGCGGCTCAAAGGGCAGCACCTGGGCACGCTGACGTCGATGCGCGAGGAGCATGCCCGCCAGCTCGCCGCGCTCCAGCACGAGCGCGACGAGGCGCTGGCGCGCGCCGCGCACGACAAGCAGGACGCGCTCGAGCGCGCCGCGGCCGACAAGGCGCAGGCGATGGCGGAGGCGGACCGCCGGATCCGCGACGAGCTCGGCGCCGCCGAGGACCGCCGCCAGACGGACCTCGCGGCGGCCGAGGATCGCCGCGCCCGCGAGGTCGGCGCCAAGACCGAGGAGATGCGGCGCGCGCTCGCCGACCACGCAGCGATCCACGCCGCCGAGATCGAGAAGCTCGAGAACGAGAACGCGGCCGCGCTCGCCGCCGCCGAGGAGAGGCGGCAGCACGAGACGAGCGCGGCGGAGGATCGGCGGGTCAAGGAGCTCGCCGCGACGGAGGACAAGCGCAAGACGGAGCTCGCGGCCGCCGAGGATCGCCGGCTGCGCGAGCTATGGGGTGTGGAGGAGAAGCGGCGCGCGGGCGAGCAGGCCGCGGAGGAGACGCGCCTTGCCGATCTGGCGGCCGCGGAAGCGCATCGCAAGAAGTCGCTCGAGGACCTGGACGACCGCCACACGCAGGAGATCGGTCACCTCACCCATTCCCACGAGGAGGAGCGCGGCCTCATCGAGGCCAAGCACGCCGCCCAGATCAACGATCACAGGGGGGAGATCGGCCGGCTCGAGAACGAGCTCGGCGCGGCCCTCGCACGGATGAACACGCTCGAGGGAGACGTCGCCCGCCTCGAGGGGCACATCAAGGACCGCGAGGTCGAGATCCAGCGCCTCGAGCGGGAGAACCAGTCGCGCGATGCCCGGATCGCCGCGCTCCGGGCGGAAATCGGGGACCTCGAGCGCCAGAGCGCCGGCCAGCAGGAGCAAATCCTACGTGCTTTCCAGAAGATCCGCGCGGACGAGGCCGTGGTCAACAAAGCCAAGAAGGCCATGGCCATCGCTCTGACGTTGCTCGACGGCACGGATAAGGCCGCGGAAAAGCAGGGACAAGGGGATCACGGCGCCTGATTCCGATGACATGACTTTGGCGTAACTTAAATCACCAAAAAAATCTAAAGAACTGGGCCGGCCGGTCGAATTCCCCTTCCGATGAAGAGGAGAGTTCTACCTGCGGCCCTGGTGGCAACCCTTCTGATCGGCCGCGGCGATGCGTCGACGACCATCGATCCCACGTGCCAGACCGGCGCGGATCCGTCGGTGAAGACGGGAACCGATCTCAACACGTTCGCGTCGACCAAGAACGGGGTCGTGTGGGACGCGACGGGCGTCCAGCTCGCGCTGCAGAAGCAAGCGGGGGTGTTCACCGGCACCGTGCTGGGGGTCTCGGTGCCGATCTTCTCGGGCTGCGCGGGCGACTTCGACGAGGACGGCTGGACCGACTTCGTGGCCACCGGGCAGGGGGCGAACTCCTACATCAAGTTTTTCAAGAACGAGACCTACCAGAACGCGGCGCCGACGGACTGGAGCGACCCGACCAAGATCCGCACGCCCAAGTTCACCACGACCACGCAAATCGAAGCCGCCAACTCCAGCTACGACGCCGCCGTCATGGCCTGCGCCGACCTTAACGGCGACGGCCACCAGGATTTCGTCTACATCCGCTGCACCAGCTCGGGCTGCACCACGCCGACGCGCCTCGACGTGTTCCTCGGCAACGGCCACGGCGCGTTCGCCGCCCCTTACAAGATGGTCGCCAACGGCAACGAGTCCAAGGTCGGCCCGATCGCCTGGACGACGAACTCGATCGGCTTCGTCGACTACAACAAGGACGGCAAGCTCGACATCGTCCTCGGCACGAGCGCCGGCACCGGCGGCTCGCTCAAGGTCCTGCTCAACGACGGCGGCGCCTCGCCCAAGTTCGACCAGGAGATCGTCCTCGCCACGAACATGGGCTACGGCACGCGCGGCTCGTCCGCGATCGCGGTCGCCGACTACACCGGCGACGGCGTGCCCGACTACATCGTCGGCGGCCCGGCCACGGGCTGGCTGCGGCTCTACCCCGGCCTCCTCGGCGGCGGCATGAGCAGCACGTACCAGAACCTGCAGCTCACCGGCTACACCGGCGGCGCGACGGCGATCCTGACCGGCGACTTCACCCTGTCGGGCAAGCCGTCCATCGTCGTCGGCTCGGACGGCCTCAACGGCTACGCCGGCGGCAAGCTGTTCGCCTACGAGAACAACGCCACGACGACGCCGTTCACCGCGGTGAAGCAGACGATCAGCACCGGCTCGAGCGACCTCGACATGGGCTGGGCGTTCGACTACGACCACGACCCCGACCACACGCTCGACATCGTCATGGCGGACGGCAACAACTCCGCGTCGTACTACCTCTACGCCAACCGCACCCAGCAAAAGTACGTCGCGTGCGGCACGGTGTCGTCGAACGAGGTGGACATCGGGGCGCTGGCCACGACGGAGATGACGGTCACCTCGGTGCGCATCGCGCCCACGCCGGCCACGCCGACCTACGGCACCGTGACGTGGGAGGCGTCGAACGACGACGGCGTGTCGTGGCACCCGGCGCTCGCCTGCGCCGACGATCCGACCAAGTACTGCGCGGCGCTCACGACCACCAACGGCTCGAAGATCCGCTGGCGCGCCACCATGTGCTCGAACACCACCGCGCCGGCGAACACCCACACGCCGACGATCAGCGCCGTCACCACCAGCTACACCTACGTGACGGCGACGAACCACTTCCGCGCCGGCCCGATCGCCAAGGACGGCCTCATCTACGTGGGCGCGTTCCGCATGCCGGGCAACACCGGCCACTTCTATGCCATGAACGACGCGACCGGCGCCACGGTGTGGGACGCCGGGACCAAGCTGGACCAGACCGCGGCCGCGTCGCGCAAGGTGTACACCGTCGACGCCAACAACAACCGCCTCGACTTCACCGCGTCCAACGCGTCGTCCCCGGCGCTGCAGTCGACGCTCCTGGTGAGTGACGCCACCGCGGCGACCGCGCTCGTCAGCTGGTTCTTCTCCGGGCGTTTCGGCCTGTACGCGCCGCTGCACGTGCTCGGCGCGATCGAGAACTCGACGCCCGCGCTGCTCACGCCGCCGGCCAAGCCGTACTGGTACGACTACGTCGCCACGCCGCAGGCAGAGCGAACCGCGATCGACGCTTACCTCCGGACCTACGCCGGCCGGCCGCAGCTCGTGTTCGCCGGCTCGCGCGACGGCGCGCTGCACGCGTTCTACACCAACCCGTCCAACGTGAACGACGCCAACCTCGGCAAGGAGGTGTGGGGCTTCATCCCGTACGACGTCGCCCAGCGCATGCTGGCCGACATGACCGCCGGGACGTCCACCGCCTATCCCGACGGCTCGCCCACGTTGGCGTCGGCGAAGGTGAACGGGCGCTGGCGCACGGTGCTCATCTCCGGCGAGGCGAACGGCGGCCGCGCCGTGTATGCGCTCGACGTGACCGACACCGTGAACGCCACGTCGACCACAGGCCCGACGCCGCTGTGGCAGTTCCAGGACGCCAACATGGGCCGCACCTACTCCAAGCCGACCGTCATCCGTACCAAGGTGGGCGGCGTTGAGACGTGGATGGCCGTGTTCGCCTCCGGCCCGGGCGCCACCACCGACGTGGGCGACTCCGTCTACGCCGTGGATCTGTCCACCGGCGCGCTCCTGTGGCGCTTCGACCTCAACGACACCAACGCCTACATCTCCACCGACATCACCGCCTCGGAGACGAACGACGAGAACGGCACCACGGTGGACGGCTTCATCGACCGCGTGTTCTTCGCCGACAACAAGGGGCGGGTATGGAAGCTCGACCCGGGCTCGTTCCAGGCCGACACGCACACGATCTCGCCGGTGGGCTCGTCGGTGGACGTGGGCCTGGGCATGCCGGCGCTGTTCTCCACCAAGCTGACCGGGGGCGCCCTGGGCCAGGAGCGCGCCATCTCGGGCACGATCACCGCGGCGACCGACGCGTCGAACAAGCTCGTCCTCTACTTCGGCACGGGCGGGACCGAGGACACGCCCGATACGGTGCAGAACGGCTTCTACGCCGTGTACGCCGACTCCGGCACCATCCGGTCCAAGCTCGACTTCGGCACCGGCATCCTCGTCGGCGTGAAGTTCTACGGCGGCGTGATCTACAACTCCGGCCAGCTCGTGCTCACCAACGGACGGGACTTCGGGCAGCACGGGTTGTGCTCGAGCACCTCCGGCAACATCGTCGCCATCGATGCGAACACGTTCCAGCAGCAGTTCTCCACGCCGACGACGTCCAAGATCGTCGCCCCGGTGTACGCGCGGAACGGCGAGATTTACACCGTGACCTTGACCGGCCAGCTCGTGGCGTCGGCGTACGAGGGGACGGCGGCGGGCCCGGGCAGCGGCGTGGCCACGGGCCCCTACACCCAGGAAGGCATGGAGTGGGGCCACTCCGACCAGCCGATGCAGACGATCGGCTGGCGGCAATACTGATCGCGGTCAGCCGCCCCGTGGGCCAGCGAAAGGGGCGCGGGCGTGCGGACTTGCCACACGTGTGCGCGTTCGCCCCATTCGCATATTGTAAGGTCGCGCACCTACGGGGGGCACCCATGTTGCAATAATGCGCCCCATGTCCGTCACCGACCCGCGGCACCCCACTGCTGACGACGACGACACCCGCCCCCTGCGCGTGCAGGGGGCAGAGCCGACTCCCGTGCCAGACGACGCGCCCGGCGAGGCGACCGCGCCGTATGTGCTGCGGCCCAAGGGAGCCGAGAAGCCCAGGACCGGCGAGGAAGGACCGGAAGAGCCGGACAAGGGCTAGGGCGCGGCGTCACATCCCGTCGAGGAAGCGCTCGAGCCCCTCGCGGGCTTCGCGCACGTCGTCGCGCTGGCGGCGCCGCATCGCGAACAGCGTGGCGCCGGCGATACCCGCGCCGCCGGCGGCGAAGATCGCGTCCCACGGGACGCTGTTCACCGCCGAGATGCCCGCCGCGGCCACGGCGGCGCCGGCGACCGCTCCGGCGAGCGAGCCCCACGCGCGCCGGCGCCTCGGCTCCTCGAGACGAATCGTGAACCGGACCAGGCTGCGCTCCTCTCCGTCGGCGAGCACCAGCGAGTCGACGCCGACGTGGCGCGGGAGCTCGTAGCGCCCGACGAAATCGAGGGCGCGCCGGACGCGCGACCACAGGTGCTCCTCGGCCCGCCACACCACGCGGTCGCCGAAACGCCGCGCCGGACGCAGGAGCTGCCCGCCGAGGAACGCCTCGACGCGGGCCCGAACCTCGTCGGGGCGACCCGCGAGCGACCGCTCCACCACCACCTCCGACGGCCCGACGGCGCGATCCAGGAACCGATCGAGCTTCCCCTTTTGCGGCGCCGCGCGGCCCAGCACGCCCGCGTCCATCTCGGCCAGCGCGCGCTCCACCGCCTCGGGAGAGATGCCGACCTCGTCGGCGATCTCGCGCACGTCGAGCTCGGTCGGCTCGCCGCCCGCCTCCGGTCGCCGCTCCAGCTCCGCGGCTCGACGCAGGACGAGGCGGAGCTGGTCGGGGCCGAGCGCGGAGGGCATCGCCCTTACCGTAAGGATCGCGGGAGAAAGCGCAAGCCCGGGGGACTTACGAGGCCTTGCGGCGCGGGACCTTGCCCCCGGCCTTGCGTGCCTCGCTCAGGCCGATCGCGATGGCCTGTTTGCGGCTGGTGACCCGCTTCCCCGAGCGGCCGGAGCGGAGCTGGCCGCGCTTCATCTCGTGCATGGCCCGTTCGACCTTCGCACCGGCCTTGGGCCCATATCGGCGTGGGGACTTCCGTTTCTGCGGCATCGGAACCTCCTGCCGGGAAACGATGCAAGTCCGGGTCCGGAATGGGCTACTTCTCGGCGCCGCTCGCCTCGGGGAGCCGCTCGACATCGCCGTGCGGCTGGGGCTCCGGCGACTCCGCGGGATACAGGCTCCCGAGGTGGCGCTCCACGAACAGGTCGATGAGCTGCGGGTCGTACATCGTCGACGCGTTCTTCCGCAGGAGCCGCTCGCACTCGGCGATCGGCAGCGCCCGCTTGTAGGGGCGATCGGTGGACATGGCGTCGTAGGCGTCGGCGATCGCGACGATGCGCGCCGACAGCGGTATCTCCTCCCCCTTCAGCCCGTCGGGGTAACCCTTGCCGTCCCACCGCTCGTGATGGTTGCGAATGCACGGCATCGTGGGCTTGAGGATCTCGATCTGCGAGGCGATCTCGTATCCCTTGATGGGGTGGGTGCGCATGTGCTCCCACTCCTTGTCGTCGAGCGGGCCCGGCTTGAGCAGCACCGCGTCGCGGATGCCGATCTTGCCGATGTCGTGGAGGAACGACGCGAACTCCAGCGCCTCCATCCCCTCCTCGGGATACCCGCACTCGCGCGCCAGCGCGAGCGCGAACGCGGCCACGCGGCCGCAATGGCCCTTGGTGTACGTGTCCTTCGCCTCGATCGCCTCGGCGAGCCCGAGCAGCGCCTGGCGGTTCGCGGCCTTGAGCTTGAGGTAGCTCTCCTCGAGCTCCTTGGTGCGCTCGCGCACGACGACGTCGAGGAGCTTCTCGCGCTTCTTCAGCTTGTCGTACTCGAGGCCGAGCTTCTTGATGAGCTCGCGCTGCTCGTTCTCGAGGCGGTGGAGCTTGAGGCCCTCGGCGACGACGGCGGTGAGCTGGCGGCGCTCCCACGGGCGGGCGAAGAAGCGGAAGATCGCGCCGGGGGGCTTGAGCTCCACCTGCGCCGCCGCCTCCACGTCGGGGACGAGGACGATGCGCATGGCGTCGGGGCAGAACGCGATCGTCCGCTCGAGGAGCTCGACGCCGTTGAGATCGGGAGGCTTGTGATCGGAGACGATCACGGCATAATCACGCGCCGAGACCTTGTGCACCGCTTCCGTGGCACTCCGCGCCGTATCGACCGTCAATTGCGGCCCGGAGAGAATCTCCACCAACTCGCCCAACGCCTCGGGCTGACTGTGGACCACGAGGGCGCGTAAGCCGGACATGCCCGACGAGAGTATAGCCTCATCATGCACGAAGTGACCGGGAATACGACGGGGCTCGGGCCCGCGCAGCTCCGTATGCTGGAACGCATTTATCGGCGGAGAGTGATCCCGACCGACGTGGTCGGGGCCGAGCTGGCGGCGTTCCTGTGCGAGTGCTCCGTCGACGTGGGGCGGCAGGTCGGCATCCTCGTCGATCGGCGCGGCACCATCGAGCACGTCGTCGTGGGGGACGCGTCCAAGCTCATGCTCCCCGACGTCGGGCGCCTGCGCGCGGCGCGCGGGCGGTTCCGCGGCCTGCGCCTCGTCCACACCCACCTGCGAGGGGAATCGCTCACCCAGGACGACCTGACCGATCTCGCCCTGCTCCGCCTCGACCTGGTCGCCGCGATCGACGTCCAGCGCGGCGGCCGGCCGGGCCTGGTGCATATGGCCCATCTCGTCCCGTCGGCGCCGGCCGTCAAGGACCCGTGGATCCAGCTTCCCCCGCGCCCGGCGCACGCCCTCGACCTCGACTTCGCCGAGCTTATCCGCTCGCTCGAGGACGAGTTCGCGCGCACGACCGACCGCGTCGCGCCCACCGATCGCGGAAAGGACCGCGCGCTCGTCGTGCACGTGGCGTTCGGGCGGCGCGCCGATTCCGACGGGCGCATCGCCGAGCTGCGCGAGCTGGCGCGCTCGGCGGGGGTCAAGGTCCTGGAGGTCGTCGAGCAGCGCCGCGCCGAGCCCGATCCCAAGTACCTCCTGGGCCACGGCAAGCTCAGCGACGTGGTCGTCCGCGCCATGCAGCTCGGCGCGGAGCTCCTCATCTTCGATCCCGATCTCAGCCCGGGTCAGTCGCGCGCGATCAGCGACTTCACCGACCTCAAGGTCATCGACCGCACGATGCTCATCCTCGACATCTTCGCCCAGCGCGCGCAGAGCCGCGACGGCAAGCTTCAGGTCGAGCTGGCGCAGCTCAAGTACACGCTGCCGCGCCTCGTCGAGAAGAACACGATGATGTCGCGGCTCACCGGCGGCATCGGCGGCCGCGGGCCGGGCGAGACCAAGCTCGAGATCAACCGCCGCCGCGCGGTCCGGCGCAAGCGGCGCGGCGAGCGCGACGCGCTGGTGGCGTCGATCATCGGCTACACCAACGCCGGCAAATCGACGCTGTTCAATCGCCTGACCGGCGCCGAGGTGTTCGTCAAGGATCTGCTGTTCGCGACGCTCGATCCGACCATGCGCGGCCGCACCATGCCGTCGGGGCGCAAGGCGATCTTCTCCGATACGGTCGGCTTCATCAGTGATCTGCCGACGACGCTGGTCGCCGCGTTCCGCGCGACGCTCGAAGAGGTGATCGGCGCCGATGTCGTGATGCATGTCCGCGACATCTCCCATCCCGACACCGACGGGCAGGCCGAAAGCGTGCACGCCGTGCTGCGCGAGCTCGGGCTCGGCGACAAGGTCGAGCGCGGCCTGTTCGAGGTGCTCAACAAGATCGACCGGCTCGATGCGGCGGCGCGCGAGCGCATTCTCAACCAAGCAGCCCAATCGAACGCGCCGCGCATCGCGGTTTCGGCGCTCACCGGTGAAGGCT
>DATFWE010000323.1:0-5155 GCA_035259575.1 Haliangiales bacterium | reverse complement strand
CCAGGTCGAACCTCGCCGCCACTCGAAATTCCGGCTCGAGCGACGCCGCCGCGTCGACCGCCGGCGCGGCTGCGGCCAGAGCACGCGCGGCCTGCCCGGCGGCCAGGAGCGCGCGGGTGTAGGCGCCGCGCGCTTCGACCGACTCCTCGCGCGTGGGGCCGAACGCCGCCTCGTAGAGGCTCATGCCCCGCTCGGCCATAGCCACCGCGTCGGCGGCCCGCCTCTCGGCGAGGGCAAGCTGGGCAAGCTCCACCAGGTTCCCCGCCACCACGGGATGGTCACGGCCGACGTGAAACCGCTCGTATCCGATCCGCCACTCCGGCAGGCGGCCGCGCAGCTCCACTCCGCCGAGGAGCTTGACCCGCCCGCGGTAGCGCTGGCCGGGGACGCCGCGCAGCGAGCCGCCTCCACCGGTGGCGTCCTGCTCGCCCAGGCCGCCGACGCGCACGAGCTCGTAGAACGGCGGCGCTCCCCCCTGGGCGTCGGCGACGATCCGGGCGGCGAGCGTCACGCCGTCCGTCACCGGCACGAACGCGCGCGCCGCCACGGTCGCGCCGCCGTAGCCGAACCCCTCGCCCAGCCCGGCGCCGGCGCGCGCCGACGCGTCGGCGAGGACGCCGCGGTGGGGCCACGCCTCATGGTCGCGCGTGTCCCACACGAGACCCACCGTGGCCCCGACCTCGCCGTTGTCGCCGACGCCGCGCAGCCCCGCGCGATCCTCGTCGAGCTCGCTGCCGGGGTACACGCCGACGGCGGTGGCCCCGACGCGGCCGACGACGAGCAGCTCGAGCGCGTCGTGGACGCGGATGCGCGCGCCCGGCTCGACGCGGACCTGGACGATCTCCACCTGGTTGTAACGCGGGTTCGCCGCGGCCTTGTCGGGGTCCGGCGTGGCGGCGTTGCCGACGCCGTAGTAGCCGGCGTTGATCGCGCGATAGAACCCGACGCGGCCGCGCAGGCGCACCCGGCCGTCCCACAGCCCGGGCACGTCGGCCACCACGTAATCGTCGTGCGTCACGAGCTCGAGACCCCCGCCTGGCGCCTCTTTGATCGAGGTCACGAGCTGCGCCTCGATGCGTAACAGGAACGGGAGCGTTCCCGCGTCGATGCGCGCCAGCGAGCCGATCGCGCCCAGGCCGAGCCCGGTGTCCGTCGAGTAGCTCACCGCGGGGAGGAGACCGAGCTCGGTGCGCGCTCCTCGTCGGCCATGGCCGGCGCCGCGACGACGAACGCGACGGCCGCGCTACGCCAGACCATGCTCCTTGAGCTTGTAGTAGAGCGTGCGCCGGCTCACCCCGAGGACACGCGCCGCCACGGTGCGGTTGCCGCCGGTGTGGACGAGAGCATTCGCCAGCGCGGCGCGCTCGGCCTCGCGGCGCCGGTCGTCGAGCGTGTCGCCCGGCGGCGCCGGCGTCGACGCGCCGCCGAGCTCGCGCGCGACGTCGGCGGCGGCGATCGTGGCTCGGTCGGACAGCACGACCAGCCGCTCGAGCGCGTTCTGGAGCTGGCGGACGTTGCCCGGCCAGGGCAAGGCCGCGAGCGCGGCCACCGCCCCCGGCTCGAGCACCAGCCCCGGCTTGCCGTTCTGCGCCGCGAACGTGGCGCAGAAATGGCTGGCCAGCTGCTCGATGTCCTCGGGGCGTTCCCGGAGGGACGGGATCCGCACGGGTACGACGTTCAGCCGGTAGAGGAGATCCTCGCGGAACGTCCCTGCCGCCACCATCGCCTCGAGGTCGCGGTGGGTGGCGGCGATGAACCGCACATCGACGCTCAGGGTCTTGGTCGCTCCCAGGCGCTCGACCTGCTTCTCCTGGAGGACGCGCAGGAGCTTCACCTGGACCGCGGGGGGAACGTCGCCGATCTCGTCGAGAAACAGGGTCCCGCCCGCGGCCAGCTCGAGGCGTCCCGGCTTGCGCTGGGTCGCCCCCGTGAACGCCCCCTTCTCGTAGCCGAAGAGCTCGCTCTCGAGGAGGGGCTCGGGAAGGGCGCCGCAGTGCACCGCCACGAACGGCCCGTCCGCGCGCCTGCTCTCCCGATGGATGGCCCGCGCCGCCAGCTCCTTGCCGGTGCCGCTCTCGCCGCGAATCAGCACCGTGCTCGACCCGCGCGCCACCTTGACGATGCGTTCGGTCACCGCTCGGAGCGCCGGCGACGCGCCGACGAACGGCGACTCCCCCGACGGGCCGGGCGGCGACGACGAGCCGGCGGCGGCGAGCGCCTTCCTCACCGCGTACATCACCTCTTCGCGATCGAAGGGCTTGAGGATGAAATCGGCCGCCCCCGCCTTCATCGCCTCGACGGCGAGCGGCACCGAGCCGTGCGCGGTGAGCAGGATCACCGGCACCTCCGGCCAGCGGCGGCGCGCCTCGGCGAGGAGGGCGAGGCCGCCCATCCCCGGCATGCGGACGTCGCTGACGACCAGGTCGACGGGGCGGTCGGCAAGGATCGTCAACGCGGTCTCGCCGGAGGGCGCGTGGGCCGCGTCGAACCCGGCCTGCCCGAGGAGGGCCATCAGCACCTTGGCGACGGCCTCGTCGTCGTCCACCACCAGCACCAGCGCTCGATCGGTGGCCACGTCTCACCTTAATGGAACGCCAGGCGAATCTCCACCGCGGTGCCGCGCCCCGGGCGGCTGGAGATCGCCAGGTCCCCACCGTGGGCCACCGCCACGCGACGCGCGAACGGCAGCCCCAGCCCGCTCCCGCCGGCCTTGGTGGTGAAGAAGTCGTCCACCGCCCGCTCGCGCGTGGCGGGATCCATGCCCGAACCGGTGTCGCGCACGGCGATGGCGACCGCCCGGCCGACCCTGCACGTGGTCACGGTGACTGTGCCCCCGTCGGGCATGGCGTCGACGGCGTTGCGGACGAGGTTCTCGAGGGCGCGGGCGATGAGGTCGCGATCTCCCTGGATCACCGGGAGCGCGAGGTCGAGCTCCTCGCGGACCGCGACCCGGCCTCCGGCGAGAGAGAGCAGGCCGAGCACCTCGTGCACCACGTCGTTCACATCGACCTGCGCCGGGCGGGGCTCGACGTTCCCCAGCCGCCGATATTCGTCCAGCGACCGTTCCATGCGCCCGACCTGCGCCGCCAGGAGATCGAGCAACGTGGCCGAGCCGTCGAGCGACGCGCCGCGCCGCCGCTCCTCCTCGAGGAACTGCACCGCCCCCTTGATGGCCGCGAGGGGGTTCTTGAGGTCGTGCGCCATCTGGGCGGCGAACCGGCCCAGGGTGACGAGCTGGGCCTCGCGGGCGCGACGGACCGCGTGGGACTCCAGCGCCATTCGCCACAGGAGGCCCACGACCAGCGCCGCGGTGATCGTCCCCAGGACGACGACCGCGGTCGACATGGCAACCACCTGGGTGAGGACGACGCACGAGACGGTCACGACGACGGACAGCGCGGTCGCGGCGGTGGTGGCGCTGGTGGACAGATCGGTGCCGAGCAGGCGGAGGCGTAGCGCGACCACGGCCAGGAGCGCCGCCGCGACCAGCATCCCGACGTTGGAGAGCTCGGGCACGGGCAACCAGACCTCGAGGAGGTCGGTGATGGCCAGGGGGACGGCGATGGCGAACGCGAGCAGAATGATGCGCGTCCGCCGGCGGCCCTCGGGATCGGTCTCGCGCAGATGGACGAGCAGGCACCCCACCGCCAGGACGAGGCTGGGGACGGACAGACCGAGGTGGGTGAGCGACCACGCGTCCCTCTGCTGGAAGCCCCGCGCCGGCGGCCAGGCGAAGCCGGCCACCGCCGACAGCCCGAGGAGGACGGTGGGGACGTAGGCGGCCGCGAGCGCGGCGGCGAGGCGGCGGCGACGGCCGGTGAACACGAGGACGAAATGGAGCGCGAGCGGCGCGGTGAGCGGCGACAGCGCGTGATCGACGAGCTTCCACCGCAGGTCGCCGTAGGCGGTGTAGGCGAGATCGGCGCCGTTCCACCCGAACGTGCAGAAGCAGAACAGCGCGAGCGGGATCGCCAGAGGGCTCGTTCCCCCGCGCCAGGCGGTCAGCACGCCCAGCGCGAGCTGTCCGGTCGCGGCGGCGAGGCTGGTCCATTCGTACAGCGTCACGGGACGGCGGCGATCTTAACAGCTACCGCCGGCGGCGGTGCGCGGCCTTCGGCTTGGGCTCGAGCGCCATGCGAACGGCCGGAGCGCCGGGAGCGTCCTCGTGCTCGTCGTCCACTTCTTCCGCGAAGTCCGCGTCGTCCCATGAGCCCGCTTCGATGTCGGCCCAGTAGGCCGCGTCTTGCCCGGCGATCCGCGCTTGTTGATATGCGCCTGCACGATCGACGAGCTTGGCGATCTTGTGTCCAGAGAACGGGCTGGTCTGCTGCGAAACCGCGAGGTCGCGCGTCGGCTGCTCGTGGTCGGTCTCCCACACTTGGATCGAACCGCTACGGTGGTTCCGGTAGAGCGAGTCGAGGAGATCGTGGACGCGGGCGCACGCCAGACGTACCGCCTCTGCATCTCACGGATGCGAAGCTCGCCTCGCTGGATCATCGCGACAAGATCGGCGACGTTCGTGTCAACCTTCCCCATGATGGCTCCTTGTCATCGCGACGAAAGGCAGTCGCTCCAGCGTAACCCGGCGCCCGGCTAAGCGCCCAGCTAACGTTAGCCGGGCAGGCCAGCAGCGCTTCGCAAGCCCCGCGACGGATGGATACCTCGTATCACGCGCGTGTTCGGCAGACGGTGGCATGATGCGACGTATGCCCCCACCCGAAGCACCCAGCAGCGCAGCCCACGCGATGGAGTTGTTCACGGAGCGAACTGGGGTGGATCCGCGGACGGATGCCTGCGTGCGGTATGCAGCACAGATGTCGGCCATGGCGGCTGTATTCAGGGCGTTGACGCAGCTCGCGGAGTGATACAGAGGGGTGGACAGGCTCCTCCGAGGTGTAGACCCCCCGCATGGCGTCCCCGAGTGGGCGATGCGGATACTGGGCGACCGGCCCACGATGGTCATGACGTTGGGAATGAGCGCGCGGGTAGACCCGGGGTTGCAGGTCGAGTTGGTGGGGTTCGTGAATGGGCTTGCGCGCGCAGGTACCTTGCTGAAAGAGGGGCTGCCCCTCCTGCGAAAGGTGATCAGGGAGCTCCACACCCCGCAGCGGGATGAACAGATGCGTATGCAGCCGATGTTAGACAGGCGGGGGAA
>DATFWE010000322.1:0-4430 GCA_035259575.1 Haliangiales bacterium | reverse complement strand
CCTTGTCGAACGCGATCCGCGACACCTCGCGGCCGTTGACCACGACGACCGCCGTGCCGCCCACCGCCATGCGACGCGACCGCTCCGTGTACTCGGTCATCGCGCGCAGCGCGAGCACCGTCGCCTGCGTCGAGCTCCACTCGCCCCAGCCGCCGCGGTGGCCGTTCAGGTACTCCACCGCCTGCCGCACCTGCCCGGCGTAGGCGTCGCCGGCCTTCATGAGCGCCATCGTCGCCAGCGCCGTCGTCTCGGTCTGCAGCGCCTGCCCGCCGGACATCGTGATGGTCTCCTTCGCGCCGGGGAAGCTGCCGTCCTTGCCCTGCATCGCCGCCAGGCGCTTCGCCGCCGACGGCGCCTCGGGCCGCCCCAGGTTCGCCAGCGTCGACGCCGCCAGCGCGACCAGGTACGGGTCCTTGGACTCCGCGCCGACCTTCGCCTGGGCGTCGACCTCGACGTCGAGCCCCTTGGCGCGCTTGGCCTCGCTGAGCGCCCACATGATGTAGGCGTTCGTCGTCTCGTACGACGCGCGGCCGAACGAATCCAGCGCGCGCGCGTTGCGCAGGAAACCGCCCTTCCCGTCGCGGCGGCTCATGAGCCACCCGGCCGTACGCTCGATCATCGACCGATCGACGTCGTAGACCTTGGCCATGTCTTCGAACTCGAGCAGGCCGTAGGCGCTCAGCGCCTCGTGCCCCGGGTTCTGCCCGAACCACTCGTAGCCCTTCTCCTTCGTCTCGTACCCGGTGAGGAGCTTGTAGCCCTTGTCGAGCATCCCCTGGGTGCGGGCGACGAGCGCGGGGTCGGCCGCGTCGGTCGCGCCGAGGTAGCTCATGATCATCACGTTGGGATAGTTCGACGACGACGTCTGCTCGAAGCAGCCGCCGGGCTCGCGGATCATCCCCTGCAGGCCCTGCGTCATCGACGCCACCGGCGACGGGTACATCGTCACGCTGGCGTGGATCGTCCCCGGGATCGCGCCGGTGAGGTCGACGGGGTGCACGCGCGCGCCCTTGAGCGTCCCCGACGCGCTGATCTGGAACGGAAAGCCGACCGGCACGACGCGGATCTTCTTCTCGATCTGGTCCTTCAGCCCCTCGGCGGTGAGCGCCAGCGCGACCTGGCCCTCGCCCTCCTTGCCCACGACCTCGAGCGGGAAGAGGAACGTCTTCTTCTGGCCGGCGGGCAGCGTGACCGCGCCGTCGGTGGGGCTCGCGCCGAGCTTGAACGCCGCGCCGAAGATCGCGTCGAGGTGGCCGGCGATCGGCCGGTCGGTCTCGTTGGCGAGCGTGACCGGCAGGAGGATCTTGTCGCCGGACGATACCTCGAGCGGCAGGTGCGCGTCGAGCGTCATCGGCATCTTGGAGGCCATCGTCGCCTCGCCGCGCCCCGGCGTGCCGCCGCTCGACACGCCCTCGGCGATCGCGCGGAACGACGTCACCGCGTCGGACAGGTAGAACGAAACCGTCGCGGTCCCGTCGGACGTCGTGTGCACGTCCGGCGTCCAGTACACGGTCTCGCGGAAATCGGTGCGCGGGCCGTCGTACGCCTTGGTGTACGTCGGCGCGGGGAACACGCGCACGGGCGCCCAGCCCCACTCCATCTCGTCGTCCTCGTTGCCGGCCCAGCGGCCCTTTCGGTCTTGCGCAATGCGGCGCGCGCGCCCGCCCGGTCCGCCGGCGATCTCCTTCATCTGGACCGCCGGTCGTTCGGGGCGCGGCTTCTTCTCCGCTTCACGCCCATCCTTGTGCGGGGGCGGAGCGGCCGGCATGGGCTCGGGCGCCGCGGCCGGCATGGCGAGCGGCTTGCCCATCACTTTCGCCTTGTGCATCGGCGGCGGCGCCGGGCGGGGGCGCTGGCGCTCGCCGTCGGGCCTGGCCATCGCGCCCTCGAGCATCTCTTCCTCCGGCACCGCGCCGGCCGGAACGGCCGTCGCCACCGGCGGCGGGGGCGGCGGCGGATTCCACACCTGCTGCCACTCGAACTTGCGCCAGCCGCGCGCGCCGAGGAGCGCGTCCATCGCGGCCGCCGCCTCGGGCTTGTCGCCGAAGTAGAAGTTCGGCTCCTCCACCGCCTCGCCGCCGAGCTCCGGCTCGAGGTAGAGATGCGCGTAGATGTTGGCGGTCTTGTCGTCGGCGAACGACAGGACGGTGTCGTCGACGACCGCGAGCCCGAGGCTCGCCTCGACCGGCCGGCCGGCGGCGTCGGATGTCTTGACCGTGAGCGTCACCGGATCGCGCGGCGAGTAGCGGGGATGGTCGGCGGACACCTCGACCTTGAGGTTCGCGCCGCGGCCGCGGTAGACCAGGCGCTCGGCCAGCGGGCGGAGCTTGTCGTCGAACAGCGTCACACGCACGACGCCCTGGGCGCCGGCCTCGACGGGGAGCTCGAGCACCGCGGGCTTGCGCGCCGGGATCGCGAACGCGCCGCTGGCGATGCGCTTCTCGCGGAGCGTCGCCGCCGCAAGGACCGTCTGCGCCTGGCTGCAGAACGCGGCGATGGTGATCTTGTCCGCGTCCACCGCGCGCAGGACGCAGCCCTGCGCCTTCGCCGCGGGCACGTCGATCTTCTGCGCCACCGGCTTCGCGAGCTCCACGCGGTAGCTCCGCCCCTCCTCCGGCAGAAACTCGAACCGGCCCATGCCGTCGTGGACCGACGCAAGCTCGGCGACGGTCAGCCCGTGGTCATCGACCACCTTGCCCTCGATGTCGGCCGGCTTGCCGAGCGCGTTCTGGGCGCGGAAGTACACTCGACCGGGCAGCCCCGCGACGAGCTCGCCGCCCTCGGGATACAGCGCGACGCGGATCTCCTTGAGGACGATGGGGATGCGCTTCTGCATCGACTCCGTGACCCCGCCGTCGTCGGCGAGGAGCGTGAGCAGGCCGTCGCCGCGCCCCATCTCCGTCGGGAGGTCGAACTTCACCGTCGCCTTGCCCTCCGCGTCGGTGGTGACGCTCACGCGCTTCCACTCCGCATCGTCGATGGTCACCACGCCGGTGAGGCGCTGGCTCGCCAGTGGCTCCCCCGTCTGGCGCTTGACGGTCACCGCGGCGACGACGCTGTCGCCGGGCCCGTAGGCCTTGCGCACGAACTCCATCTCCTTCTTGAGGCGCGGCGCCTCGTACGTCGAAACGACGATCTTGCGCTTGTCGGTCGTTCCCTCGTCGCCGGTGACGCGGATCTCGAACTCGCCGCCCTCGGCCTCGGCGGGGATCATGAAGTCGTTCGCGCCGAAGCCGTTCTGCACCAGCACGCGCTTGCGCACCGCGGTCGCGCCGCGCGGCGTCACCAGCTCGACGGTGACGCCGGTCGGCGCCATCGCAGTGAACGACGCGGTGTTGCGCAGGTCGACGCGGAACCACACCGTCTCGCCCGGCTGGTACAGCGGCTTGTCGGTCATGATGTAGGTGCGGCGGCTCGCGGTGCGGGCGAAGAACGCGTCCAGCGCCGCGTCGACCTTCTTCTGGATGTCGGGGGACGGCAGCGGCTTCACCGGGGTCGCGTCCTTGAGGACGGCGTCCGTCGGGGCGACCGACGGTAGCTTGTCGCCGGGGGTTCGGGGGGAGCCGGCGCACGACAGCCCGAGCAGCGCGGCGCCGACGAGATAACGATTCTGCATGCTTGCCTCCGCTTCGGGGTTAAACGCCGCTTGGCGGAAAAAGTTCTCTCGCGTAGGCTCCCCCCATGCGATTCAAGGACCGGGTTGCGTTCATCACCGGCGCCTCGCGCGGCGTCGGCAAGTGCATCGCGCTGGCGCTGGCGCGCGAGGGCTGCGACATCGTCGCCGCCGCCAAGACGGTCGAGGCCGACGCCCGCCTGCCGGGGACGATCGGCGAGACCGCCGCCGAGGTGGAGAAGCTCGGCTGCCGCGCCCTCGCCGTGAAGCTCGACGTGCGCGACGACGCCTCGGTGGAGCGGGGGATCAAGGACGCGCTCGACAAGATGGGGCGCGTGGACTTCCTCATCAACAACGCGGGCGCGCTGCACTGGCGGTCGATGCTCGAGACGCCGATGAAGCGCTTCGACCTGGTCATGGGCGTCAACGCGCGCGGCGCGTTCGCGTGCACGTTCCACCTCTTGCCGGCGATGGTGAAGCAGGGGTACGGGCACATCGTCGTGATGTCGCCGCCGGTCGAGCCGACGCACGCCGCGGGGAAGATCGCCTACGCGATCAGCAAGTTCGGCATGACGCTCATCGCCCACGGCCTCGCCGAGGAGGTGCGCGACAAGAACGTGGCGGCGAACGCGCTGTGGCCGGCGACGATGATCGAGAGCTACGCGACGATCAACTGGGGGCTGGGCGGCCCGTCGGTGTGGCGCAAGCCGGAGATCCTCGCCGACGCGACGATGAAGATCCTCGAGAAGGAGCCGCGGACGTTCACCGGGCACGCGCTCATCGACGAGGACTTCCTGCGCCAGGAGGGCTGGACCGA
>DATFWE010000321.1:0-6096 GCA_035259575.1 Haliangiales bacterium | reverse complement strand
CGCGGGAAAGTCGGGCCCGTGTCGCGAAAGAAGCAGGCGCCGCGCGTCCTCCCCATGAGCCCCGAGCTTGCGCGGATCCTTCGCGAGCACAAGGAGGACCTCGCTTCGCAGAACGCCCCGGGCTTCTCGCTCGAATGGGTGTTCCCGTCAGAGAAGGGGACCCTCAGGACGCCGGGGGGCCTGTGGAAGGCGTCGCGGGCGTGCCTTCGCGCGGCCGGGATCTCCGAGCGCTTCACGGTGCACGGGCTCCGGCGGACGTTCAACGACCTCACGCGGAGGGCGGGCGTGGATGGCGTGGTCATCCGCAGCTTGACGGGGCACGTGACCGAGAAAATGAGGGACCACTACTCGACCGTCCGGCTCGAAGAGAAGCGCATCGCGGTGGCGAGCGTCCTCAAGCTCGTGAAAAGTGGAGGCGAATCCGGGAAAAGTGGGGACGAAGGTGGGGACGAGGCCGAAAATGAAAAACGCCGAGCCAGCCCGAAAAACTAACCCGGCGATTTCATTAGGTTTTCTCGGAGCGGGAGACGGGACTTGAACCCGCGACGTCCACCTTGGCAAGGTGGCACTCTACCACTGAGTTACTCCCGCAGGGAAAAGCGGATAGGGAATGTACCCGGACAGGGAGGGCTGTCAAGGGCTAGTTCGAGGACGCGTTGGAGGGGCTACTTCGCGGGACACATGGACGAATCCGAGATCACGCAGGTCCCCGGCATGGCGGGGGGGCCCGCGTCGGAATTGGGCGCGATGCCGGCGTCGGACCCGGGCGACGAATTGGGGATCACACAGCGCGCTGGGGATAGACACGGCGGCCCGTACACGGGGTCGCAAGACATGCCCTCGAGCACGGGCGCGGAACACGTCTTGTTCTGGGTGCAAAGAGCGCCCGCGGTGCAGACGGTCACGACGCCGGAGATGTTGCCGCAGGGCGCGGACGCGGCCGCGTAGGAGAGGACCTTGCACAGCTTGGTGGCGGAGTCGCAATAGAGGCCGGCGTCGCGGTTGCAGTCGGCGGCGGTGCGGTGCGCGGGGTCGCAGGTCGTCCCCGCGGTCACGCCCTGCTGCATGCACGAGCCGGTGGGCTGCCCGGGCGGGCGCACGCACGTGTAGCCGGAGATGCAGGGGTCGCCGCTCGAGCACGTCCCGCCCGCGGGCACGGGCGTCACGCATTGCTTGGTCACGCCGTCGCAGATCAGGCCGCGCCCGCCACACCCGATCACCTCGCAGGAATCGCCGGCCTGAGGGAGAGGCGCGCAGGCGCCACACTTCGCGTGCGCGGGCACGGCGCAGAACGTGCTCGAACATTCGCTGCTCGCGATGCACGGCGTGCCGTTCGCCAGCGTCCCGGCGACGGGCAGACATTCCGTCGGCGTGCCGCCCTGGAAGAAATCCTGGCACGTCTGGTTGGGGATCGCCGCCGCGCACGCCTGCACGGTCTCCGGCGTAGACCCGGTCCCCTCGGCGTCGAGACCGGTCAGGCAGCTGAGCTTCAGTCGCTCCTCGCACGTCGCCTCGTCCGCCCACTGCCGCTGGAAATCGCTCGACGAGCAATTCGACAGGCGCAGGCAGCGCGCCTTCGCGACCGCCGCGCACGCCTCGTCCTTGTTGTCGCTGCTCGAGCACGCCCCCAGGACTGCACAAAGGACAAGCCAGTGTCGGATCATGGCGCAGGGACACGCGAACCGGCGCAACGTTAAGCGTCATTGTTGCACCGCTCGCTCGCTCCGGCGCGGCGCTCCGGGTCGCTCGGCTGCGCCTCGCTCCAGGGTCGCGTCCCCGCGCCTCCGCTCGCTCGCTATTCGTACCGCAGCCCCTCGACGGGCCGCAGTCCGGCGGCCGACAGGGCGGGCACCAGCGTCGCCAAGAAACAGATCGCCAGCGTCAGACCGGCGACGAGCGCCACTTCCCACGGGTTCACCGACACGGGCAGTCGATCGATGAGATACACCTTGGGATCCAGCTTGTACCCGTACCTCGACAGCCCGTGGCCGAACAGCAGCCCGAGCGCGATCCCCGCCACGGTCCCGACCGCCCCGATCGACAAGCCCACGACCTGGAACAGGCCGGCGACGCCCCGCGACGGCGCGCCCATCGACTTCAAGATCGCGATCTCCTTCGTCTTGTCGAGCACCATCATGGTGAGCGCCGCCACCATGTTGAACGCCGCCACCACGATGATGAGCGCGAGGAACAGCACCAGCACCGACTTCTGCAACGACAGCGCGGTGAAGAGGTTGTTGTTGAGCTCGCGCCAGTCCATCACCATGTACTGCTCGGGACCGAGGAGCTTCTCCAGCTTGCGCGCCACCACCGGCGCCCGCCACACGTCCCGCACCTTCATCTCGACGCCATTAACCGTGTCGCCCTGGCCGAGAAAATCCTGCGCGTCGGCGATCGACACGTACACCAGCTTGCCGTCGTACTCGGCGAACCCGCTGTAGAAGATCCCCCCGACGACGAACTTGCGCTGGCGCGGCGGCTGGGCGGCGAGGTTCTTGATGTCGCCGGCCACGTTGGGCAGGACCAGCGTCACCACGTCGCCCATGCCGGCGCGCAGCTTGTGCGCGAGCTCCTTGCCGAGGATGACCGGCGGCGGCGCGCCCGGCGGGTGCTGCTTCAGCGCCGCCACGCTGCCCTCGCGCATGTGCTGCGGCAGATCGAGCACGCTCCCCAGCCGGTCGGGATCCACGCCCTTGAGCAGGATCCCGCTCAGCTCCCCCTTCCCGCGCGTGATCAGCATCTCCGAGAACACGAACGGCTGCACCGCGATCACGTCGGGCTTCAATCCGCGCGCCAGCTCCTCGACGTCGCGATAGTTCGTGAACCCGGCGCGCATCACCAGCACGTGCGCGTTCACGCCGAGGACCTTCTCCTGGATCGCCGCCTGGAAGCCGCTCGTCACCGACAGGACGAGCGTCAGCGCGGCCACGCCGAGCACGACGCCGATGACCGACACCGTCGAGAACACGCTGAAAAAACAGCCGATCCCGAACACCAGCGACAGGAACGCGCCCACCGCCAGCTCGGTCACGTCGAGCGGCGTCGGCTGCTCGGTCCGCAGGAACTGCACGAGCCCCCCGGCGAACAACGCCAGCCACACCACGAACAACAGGAACGACAGCCGCGAGCGACGCCGCGTCAGCACCCAGCGCAATCCTATGAAGCTCTCGTACGGCATCAGGACTTACGTTTCTGCCCGACCTTCTCCCATACGACAATGCCGACGATGATCGTCACGATCGACACCACCGACACCCACGGGCCGCTCACTTGCCTCGCCAGCTCGGCGGGCTTGTCGAGATCAAGCATATCCATGGCCCGGCCGACCGCCAGCGCCAGCCGCCCCTGCACCGTGTAGCCGAAGCTCGCGCCGAACCCGATCATCAGCACCCACACGCCCACCTTGGACACCTTCCCCAGGAGCCCCTTGTGCTCGATCGAGAAATAGAAGTAGACGAGCGACGCGCACAGCCCCACCAGGAGCAAGAGGCGCGACACGATCCCGAACCAGTATCGCTCCCCGTCGCGCACGCTCGCCTGCGCGTCGAGCCCGGCGAAGCTCCCTCGCGCCTCCCGCAGATCCGCCCGCTGCGGCGCCGACAGCCCAGGCAGCTGCTCCACCTCGTCGAGGGAGACGAGCTTCCGGCCCTCGGCGCGCGCCTTCACCACCCGCTGCGCCACGACGGGCGAGAACCCGGGCAGCCCCGCCATTTCCTCGGCGGTCGCGGCGTTCACGTTCGTCTTCGACACGTCGAGCGTGCGCGTCGATGCGGCGATCTGCTCGGCCAGGTCGCTCTCCCCCACCGCGTTGATCTGGATCCCCGCGTAGAACGCGACGACGAACGCCAGCGGATACCGCCCCACCCACGCCAACCGACGCGACACCGACTTCACGAACAACAGGCCCACGAGGACGAGCGGGATCCAGTACCACGTCGGCCGGAACGTGAGCCGGTCGAACAGGTTCGGCAAAAGGACGTTGTAGTACTGCTGCATCACGACGTAGCCGATCGACACGCCGACGAACAGGTGCTCCGCGAGCTTGTAGAAGGGGTTGTCCTTGTACAGATAGGACAGGATCGCGAACGTCAGGAAGATCCCGAGCCAGTAGCCGACGACATCGACGGCCGGGAGCATCAGCGCCGCCTCCGGCCGGCGAAGTAGACGACGTTGCCGAAGACGATCGCCAGGATCACGACCACGTGGCCGACGTTGAGCGCGTCGAGCGCCTTGGCGCCCATCCCGGTTTTCGGGTCGATCCCGACGAGGCGGGACACCATCACCTCGTACTCCGCCGTCGCGCCCATGCCGCCGGCGAGCCCGAGGAGCTGCCCCGAGGCGTAGTACGGCGACAGGTCCGTCGTCGACACGGCCGTGCACGCCGCCACCATGCGCAGGCTGTAGCGCGCCTGCACCTGCTGCACGTATTCCTTGGCCCCGGGGAACCCCGCCGACACCAGGACGAGCAGCGCGAAGTCCGACAGCTTGTGCACGCCGGACATGAGCGGGATGTCCGCCAGCGCCGTCCCGTCGGCGGCGTGGCCGGCGAACGTGGCCCACAGGTCCTGGCCCATGTTGGCCATCACCGCCTGCTTCCCCTCGCGGAAGCCGAGCCACACGTAGTCGACGTTCCGGCGGTAGACGCGGTCGCCGGGGAACGTGACCGCCTCCACCGTCTCGGCGATCCACCGCTCGACGAGCGGCGGCGCCTGGTACCACAGCGTCACGAAGTAGAGCTTCGCGCCGCGCTTCTTGAGGTGGCGCACCGACGCGCGGAAGTACGGCTCGACCTCCGGCGTCGACGCGGGGTCGAGGTCCACCGACACCAGGACGGGCGCGCCCGCGGGGAGCTCGTCGACGGTGTAGAAGTTGGCCTTCACCGGCGGCGACGCCTCGGTGGGCAGGCCGAGGGGCATGATGAGGGGGACGACGAGGGCGAGGCCCATCGCCACGAAGATCCAGCGACGGTCGATCGTCACTGATCCCTCCCCAGGTGCGACCGCTCGAGGCCGAGGATCACCCGCAGGCTGGTGGCGATCGCGCCGAGCGCCGCCCCCATCATGATCGCGCGCCGCCCCGCGTTGTTGGGGATGTCGACGATCCAGTCGGCGATGGCCGGAAACGCGGGCGACAGCGCGCGCCCCAGGGGCACCCGCCCCACCATGATGAGGATCGCAGCCCCGAGGAGGAGCGCCGCCTCGGCGTTGCGCGCGCGGAACGCGCGGAACGCCGCCGACGCGATGAAGAACGCCAGCAACGCGAACATCGTCGCGTTGCACGGCGCGAACACGTGGTCGTAGAGCCAGGTGAATACGCGCCCGGTCGGACCCCAGCGCATGGGCAGCAACGCGCGCACGGTGACGTGCTCCCCCGCCTTGACGTCGACGGTGACCTGCGCGTCGGCGTACCCGGCGCGCGGCGCGCGCACCGCCAGCGAGTACGTCCCGGGGTCGACGCGGCGCACCATCGGGGCGGCCGCCACGCTCCCGCCCCACGCCACCAGCGCGCCCTCGCGATCCGCCACGACCTCGATCGAGGTCTCCCCCGGCGCGACCGAAACGGCCACGGCCTGCGGCTCGCCGCCGAGCGCGTCCCACTTGATCCCCGCCAGGAACATCGCGAACGCGCTGGCGATGAGGACGAGCTTGTACTGCCAGTCCTCGCGGCGGCGGGCGATGATGGGCGCATTCACCTGGATCACGTTCACCGCGCCGAGGATGAACGCGGCCGCCGCCAGCACCATCGCCGTCTCGAGGAGAAAGCTCTGCAGCCCGCGCATGGGCGCGGCGGGGACGTAGCGTTCGACGAACGCGAGGAGCCCGGCGATGAACCCGAGGAGCAGGGGCAGCTGCTTTCTCATTGTCGCACCGCCGGCTCGCCTCGGCGCGCCGCTCCAGGTCGCTCGGCTGCGCCTCGCTCCACGGTCGCGAACCTGCGCGCCTCCGCTCGCCGGCTCATGGTCGCACCGCCGGCTCGCCTCGGCGCGCCGCTCCAGGTCGCTCGGCTGCGCCTCGCTCCACGGTCGCGAACCTGCGCGCCTCCGCTCGCCGGCTCATGGTCGCACCGCCGGCTCGCCTCGGCTCGCCGCTCCAGGTC
>DATFWE010000320.1:0-8259 GCA_035259575.1 Haliangiales bacterium | reverse complement strand
GACACCACCCCCGCCGGCACCAAGCAGCGCATCCTCGCCGACGTGGAGCGGATCTCGCGCCTCCTCCTCCTGCCGCCGTTCTGGCGCCGCCGGATCACCCGCATGATCCTCGAGGCGCGCCGCACGCGCCGGGGCCGTCCGGTGCGCGTCCTCGACATCGGCGCCGGCGGGGGCGGCCTGCTGTTCCGCCTCGAGGACTGGGCGCGCGCGCACCGGATCCCCGTCGAGCTCCACGGCGCGGACTACGATGCCGACGCGGTCGCGGCCGCCCAGCGCCGCGCGGGCGAGGAGGGGCGCCGGGTCGCGTTCCGCGCCGCCGACGCGCGCCGTCTCGACGACATCGCCGACGGCGGCGTGGATGTCGCCGTCACCACCTTCATGCTCCACCACCTGTCGCCCGGGGACGTCGCCTGCGTGCTGCACCAGCTCGACCGCGTGGCGGCCGTCAACTTCTTCGCCTTCGACGTGCGGCGGTCGGCGCTCGCCGTCCCGGCGCTGTGGGCGTTCCTCCGCGTCGGCGGCTTCGACGCGCCCACGCGCCACGACGCGATGGCGTCCCTCCGCCGCGCCTATACGCCGGCGGAGCTCGCGGCGCTCCTCGCCGCCGCCGGCGTCGCGAACGCCACGGTCGAGGCCGTGCCCCCGGCCTGGGTGGTCGTCGCCCGCGCGTGACCTGGGAGGAGCTCGAGGACTTCCTGTGGGAGGCGGCGCCGCCGGTCGAGACCGCGCGCCTCCTCGCCGCGGTCGCCGAGCGCACCCACCGCTACACCGACGAGCGCGAGCGCCTGGCCGCGCCGGTGCCCGCTCGCGATCGCGACCGCGATCTCGCCGCGCGCGCCGTATTCTTCACCCTGGCCGACGCGCCAAAGGTGGGCGTCCCGCTGGCCGAGCTCGAGACGCGCGGGCTCGTGCCGGCCGCCGAGCCGCTCCGCGTCCTCGACGCCGGCGCGGGCTGCGGCGCGCTCACCTACGGGACGCTCGCGGCGCTCCCCGGACGGACGCTCGAGGTGACGGCCGTGGACCAGGACCGCGGCGCGCTGGATCTCTTCGCGCGCGTCGCCGCGCGCCTCCCCCTCACGCTCCACGCCGTCGCCGGCGACGCCACGCGCGCCCTCCCCGCCGGCCCGTTCGATATCTGCCTGGCGGGCAGCCTCCTCAACGAGCTCGCCGAGGACGCTCGCCTCCCGCTCGTCGCGGCGCTCGTGGCCCGCCTCCGCCCGGGCGGGGCCGTCATCCTCGTCGAGCCGGCCCTGCGCGACGAGACCCGCGCGCTCCACCGGCTGCGCGACGCGATCCTCCGCGATCGCATCGCCCACGTCTTCGCCCCGTGCACCCATGAGGGCGGCTGCCCGGCGCTCGCCAACCCCCGCGACTGGTGCCACGAGGACCGGCCGTTCTCCCCGCCGCCTCGCCTCCGCCAGCTCGCCGCCCGCCTGGGCCTCCGCCGGGGCGGGCTCAAGTTCGCCTACCTCACCCTCCGAGCCGAGCCGGGCACCATCGCGGACGGCGCCCTCCGCATCGTGTCCGGCCCGCTCGATCAGAAGGGGACGATCGAGCGCATCGGCTGCGGCGCCTCGGGCTGGGTCCGGCTCCGCGCGCTCAAGCGCCACAAGCCGGCAACGCTGGGCGACGCCCGCCGCGGCGACCTGCTCCACCCGGACGGGCGCCGGGAACGAATCATTTCTCGGCCTTGAGCGTCGTTTCCTCGGGCACCTCGGTCGGGACGGACTTGTCGGCCTCGTCTTCGGGCGGGGGGTCGAGGGGCAGCCCCTCGGTCACCTCGACCAGGACGCCGGTGATGTTGTCGTGTCCGCCCCGGTCCTTGGCCATCTTCACGAGCCGGTCCAGCCCTTCCTGGCCCGACTGCTCGATCAGGAGGTCGCCGAGCTCTCGTTCGGAAGGAAAGTAATCGTGCATCCCGTCGGAGCACAGGAGCAGCTTGTCCCCCTGGCGCAGCTCGATGTGGGCCAGGTCCACGAGCACGTCCGCGGACACGCCGATGGCGTTCACGAGCACGGTCCGGAGGGGCGAGAAACGTGCTTCCTCCGGGGTGAGCTTACCTTCGAGAAGCAGGATCTCAGCTACCGTATGGTCGGTGGTTACCTGATACATCTTGCCGGCGCGAAGGAGGTACGTCCGCGAGTCGCCCACATGGGCCAGGAACGCCTCGGCGTTCGTCACCACCAGCACCTCGAGCGTAGTGCCCATGCCCTTCTTGTCCGTCTCGCGCGTCCCGCGCTCGAAGACCGCCTGGTGCGTGGCCTTCACGGCGCTCTCGAGGAGCTCGATCACGGTTTTCCGTCCCTCTTCGCTCGGATTTTCGGCGAAATCCAAGAGCTTGGGCCGCGCGGACTGAAGGGCTTCGGTCATCTGCCCCACGGCCATCGCGCTCGCCACCTCGCCCGCGGCGTGCCCCCCCATCCCGTCCGCCACGATGAAAAAATTTCCCTCAGGATCGATAAGGGACGAGTCCTCGTTATGCTCGCGGACCATCCCCACATCGGTCTTTACGAACGACACCACCACTGTCGGGCGAGTCGCCGCCATTCGCGCCGTCCGACGGTTTTCTCACGTCCCCACCAAATTGTCTACATGTTCGGGGCGGCGGAGCGACGGGCGGGAGGCGAGAGCGCGGCGGGGTTTTCGTAGACCGTGTGCCCCGGCTTGGGCATGACATAAAGGAGGCGAACCCAATCGCGTCCGTCCAGCCGGACCGCCCTTGCCGCGTGCGGGGTCAGGTCGATGACCCCTCGCCAGCGGCCGTGACGATCCACACCATAAGGACCGCGGTCGACCACGCGGCATCGCGTCATCCCCTTGCGCTCCATATTGACGACGACGACTTCCGTCCCACATGGGAGCCAACGGTGCGCACACACCGGCGCGTCTTGCGGGATCGGCTTCTGGTTGCAGGCCATGTGGCCGCCCGCAAACGCATCGCCCGGGTATCCAAACTTGGTCGCGTATCCGTCATCGACGCCGACACCGAACACGGCGGCGAGCAGAAACTGTATAAAGAACTTGGCGACCATAAGAATCTAAATCGTAGAGGGGGATGGCACGTGATGCAAGCGACAAAAAACCAAGCATTATCAAGGAGATAACTGAATGATACACGTCGTGGCGCTGCCGGGGGATGGCACCGGACCGGAGGTAATGGTCCAAGGGCTTCGCGTTCTACGGGCCGCGTGCGCGTGGGCGAGCGTACCGCTTGAGGTCGAGGAGATCCCCTGCGGAGGTCAGTTCTATCAAAAACATGGGGTGCGCGACTGGCCGGAAGGCGCCGAGGAACGCTGTGCGGCTGCGGATGTCATCCTTCTGGGCGCGGTGGGCTGGCCGTCAGCCGATGGTTCGCCGGTCACCATGAAGGACGGAAAGATGGCTGGGTGGTCTCCGGTGATCGGAAACCGGTCCCGGTTGGATCTCTATGCCAACGTCCGGCCGGTGCGGCTCTACCCGGGCGTGCGCCACCGGATCCATGGTCGGCCCAAGCTGGTGTGGGATCCGGACAAGGTCGACATGGTGATCGTCCGGGAGAACACCGAGGGTCTTTACAGTGGTGCGGGGGGCGTGCTCGCTCCGGGCGGCCGGCCGCACGTCGCGATTGACGATCGAATCATCACCCGCGAAGGCTCGGAGCGGGTCATTCGGTTCGCGTTCGAGCTCGCGCGCAAGCGCAGCCGCGGCGCGCCCAAGGATAAGAAGAAGCGCGTCACCGCCATCCTCAAGGACAACGTGCTCAGGGGTTGCCAGCTATTTGGTCAAATATTTCGCGAAGTTGGGAAAGAATACCCCGAGATCGAGAAGGACACGGCCATCGTGGACGCATTCACCCAGTGGCTCATCGGACAGCCGGAGTACTACGACGTCTGCGTCACCACGAACATGTTCGGCGACATCGTCACGGACCTCGCGAGCGTGCTCCAGGGCGGGATGGGGATGGCGGTCGGCTGCAACGTCGGCGACAAGCACGCGATGTTCGAGCCGATTCACGGCTCGGCGCCGAAGCACGCGGGCAAGGATCGCGTGAACCCGATGGCGATGATCCTCGCGGCCGCCGAGGCGCTGCGGTGGGTTGCCGACAAGAAACATCTGCCCCGCCTCCGCGAGGCCGGCGATCATGTCGAGGCCGCGATCGCGGCGGTCCTCGCCGAGGGAGAGACGTTGACCTACGACTTGGTCGGCGAGGACAGGGCGGCGCCCATGTCAAAGGTGGGGGACGCGATCCTCAGGGAGCTCGAGACCCGCCTTTCGTAGCCGCGCGCGCGTGACCGCCACGGCATCGGGGCTGTCGTCCACCGCGAGGAAGCGGCGACCGAGCCGGGCCGCAACCACCGCCGCCGTCCCCGACCCCGCAAAAAAGTCAGCTACCCAGTCGCCCGGTTGCGTGGTGGCGCGGATGATGCGCTCGAGCAGCGCCTCGGGCTTCTGGCTCGGCCACCCGGTGCGCTCGCGGTCCCCCCGGTTCAGCGTCTCGATGTCCGTCCAGTAGTCTTCCGGGACCTTGCCGGCGTGCACCGGGTAGCGATAGATGCGTCCGGTCTCGCGGTCGCGCTTGACCTGCACCGGCCGACCGTCCGCATCGGATTCCACCTTCATGTGGGAATGCGGCTTGCGCGCGATCCGCACCGCGTCCGGGTAGAACGCCGGGCGGGCGGCGCGGCCGTACCAAAGGAGCGTGTCGTGCTTGCGCCCGAACGCGCGCCGACTCTTTCCGCCGACCGAGTAGCACCAGATGATCTCGTTCACCAGCCGGTCGCCGAAGATCTTGTCGAGCTCCACGCGAACGTAGTGCACGGTACGCCAGTCGAGATGGATGAAGAGCGAGCCGCTCGGCGCGAGCACGCGATGGAATCCGACGAGGCGGGGACGCAGCCAGTCGAGGTAGGCCTCGAGATGGCGCGGATCGTCGTAGCCGCCGGCCGCGCCGCGGCGCCTCGATCCGGTTCCGAACGGCGGGTCGACGTAGATGAGGTGGAGGCGGCCATCGGGGAGGCGGCGGAGGACCTCGAGGTTGTCGGCGCAGACCAGTGCGTTCATTTATGCAAGGGCTGGAACATCACCGCGTAAAGAATACCCATCACCGCGAGCGTGGCGATGCCCAGAAGACCCGTACCGAACTTACCCTCCCCCTCTGACGCTCGACGCGCCTTCACGCGGATGAGCACGTGCACGACCAGCAGCACCGCCACGAGCGTGAGCTTGACGTGGAGCCACGGTTGGGCGAACAGGCTCCGCGTCACCCCCTGATAGATGCCGGTCGCGAGGCTCAGCGTGGCGCCGACGTCGGCGAGGACGCCCGCCTTGCGGCTGCGCACGCCCAGTCGCTGCTTCACGCCGGCGTCCGTCTCCGTGTCGCGGAAGCGCAGCAGGCTCCCGGCCGCGAACAGGCCGGCGAACCACAGGAGCGCCGCGAGGATGTGGACGGCGCGGATGAGGAGCTGAAGCTGAACCTCGTTCATGATTCGTGGTAATTCATCCCCATGGTGCGCGTCAACGCCCTCCCCGTGATGCTCGGGGCGCTGTGCGTGCTCGCGATCGCCTACCGCTACTACAGCGCGTTCCTGGCGACGCGGGTGCTGGTCCTGCGCGGCGACGCCCCGACGCCGGCGCACACGATGTACGACGGGCACAACTACGTACCCACCTCCAAGTGGGTCCTGTTCGGGCACCACTTCGCCGCGATCACCGGCGCCGGCCCGCTCATCGGGCCGGTCCTGGCGGCGCAGTTCGGATTTCTGCCCGGGCTGTCGTGGCTGCTCGTCGGCGTGGTCCTCGCCGGCGCGGTCCACGACTTCGTGATCCTGACGTGCTCGGTCAGGCGGCGCGGCCGCTCGCTGGCCGAGATCGCGCGCGCGGAGGTCGGCACGACGACGGGGTGGATCGCGATGTTCGCGATCCTGTTCATCGTCGTCATCGCGCTGGCCGGGCTGGGGATCGTCGTCGTCAACGCGCTGTCGGAGGTGCGGAACGCGAAGGGCGACATCATCGGGCACGGGTCGTCGTGGGGCGTGTTCTCGATCGCCTGCTCGATCCCGATCGGCCTGGGCATGGGCGCGTACATCTACAAGATCGCGCCCCACCGCCCGCGCCGAATCGCCGAGGCGACCGCGGTGGGTGTGGTCCTGCTCGTCGCCGCGGTCATCGGCGGCAAGCACGTCGGCGGGCTCGACTTCACGCCGCACCAGGTGACCGCGGCGATGGCGATCTACGGCTTCACCGCGTCGGTGCTGCCGGTGTGGCTGCTCCTGTGCCCGCGCGATTACCTGTCGTCGTTCATGAAGATCGGGACGATCGCGCTCCTGGTCCTCGGCATCCTGTGGGTGAACCCCGAGCTCAAGATGCCGGCGTTCACCGGCGACGAGTTCACCGGCGCGATCTTCTACGGCAAGGTGTTCCCGTTCGTATTCATCACGATCGCGTGCGGGGCGATCTCGGGGTTCCACGGCCTGGTGGCGTCGGGGACCACGCCCAAGATGATCTCGAACGAGCGCGACTGCCGCACCATCGGGTACGGCGCCATGTTGATGGAGGGGCTCGTCGGCGTGGTGGCGCTGATCGCGGCGTGCGCGCTCCATCAGTCCGACTACTTCGCCATCAACATGCCGGTCGACAGGTTCCGCGAGTTCGCGACGCGGATCCACCTCGACCCCGGCATGCTCGCCGACCTCGAGCGCCAGGTGGGCGAGGTGGTGACGGGACGGACGGGCGGGGGCGTGACGCTGGCGGTGGGGATGGCGCAGATCTTCGCCGGGCTCCCCGGCATGAAGGCGCTGACGAGCTACTGGTACCACTTCGCGATCATGTTCGAGGCGCTGTTCATCCTGACGACGATCGACACCGGCACGCGCGTCGGGCGGTTCCTCGTGCAGGAGGCGGTCGGCCGGGTGTGGAAGCCGTTCGCCGCGACCGGCTGGCTGCCGGGCACGATCGCGGCGACCGCGGTCGTCGTCGGCGGATGGACGTACTTCATCTGGACCGGGTCGATCGCCACCATCTGGCCGATGTTCGGCATCGCCAACCAGCTGCTGGCGGTCGTCGGCCTGGCGGTCGTGACGACGATCCTCGTCAACGAGGGCAAGCGCCGCTACATGTGGGTCACGGCGGGTCCGATGCTGTTCGTGGCCACGACCACGCTGACCGCGGGATGGAAGTCGGTCATGGACAACCCGCGCTTCTGGCCGGCGACGCAGGCGGCCGACGCGACGGTGCGCTTCCAGGGCTGGCTGAACAGCGCGCTCACGGTCGCGCTGATGGCCTCGGTGGTCATCATCCTTGTCGACTGCGCGCGCCGCTGGGTCGCGCGCGCCCCGCTCGCCGTGGAGGAAGCGTGAAGCTCAAGGTCCTGTACCACGACAATTGTTTCGACGGGGCGGCGTCGGCGGCGACGTTCGCGAGCTTCTACCGCGAGGCGATCGACCCCGGGGTCGACGTGCGCTACGCCGGCGTGCAGCACAAGATGGGAAATCCGTTCCCGGCCGACGCGTTCGACGGCGACGTCAATGCGTGCGTCGATTTTCGCTTCTCGCCGTCGCCGCGCCTCGACTGGTGGTTCGACCACCACGTCAGCGCGTTCCAGCCGCCCGAGGACCGCGAGGTGTTCCTGCGCGACACGAGCGGCAAGAAGTTCTACGACCCGACGGCGCGCTCGTGCACCAAGTTCATGATCGGGATCCTCGCCGAGCGTTTCGGCTGGACGGCGCCGCGCTTCGCCGAGCTCGTGGCCTGGGCCGACGTCATCGACGGCGCGCAGTTTTCCGACGCGCGCACCGCGGTGGCGCTGGAGGCGCCCGCGCTGCGCATCATGACGTGGCTCGAGCAGGAGCAGGATCCGGCGCTGCGCGTCCGGCTCATCCGCGACTTTCAGGACAAGCCTCTCGCCGAGGTCGCCGCGTCGCCCTACATCGCCGACGCGCTCGCGCCCATCCTCGAACGCCACCGCGACACGATCGAGCTCATCCGCCGCCGCGCCGCCCAGTCGAACGGCGTGGTGTCGTTCGATCTCCTCGACACCGGCGTCGAGGCCCCGAACAAGTTCATCGCGTACATGCTCTACCCCGACTGCCGCTACACGGTGGGCCTCACGCGCTCGCCCGCGCGGGTGAAGGTCTCCGTCGGCTCGAACCCGTGGGCCACGAAGCCGCGCACGCACAACATCGCCGAGATCTGCCAGCGGTACGGCGGGGGAGGTCACCCGGTCGTCGGGGCGGTGTCGCTCCCGCCCGGCCAGGAGGAGCGCGCGCGCACGATCGCGCGGGA
>DATFWE010000319.1:0-4443 GCA_035259575.1 Haliangiales bacterium | reverse complement strand
TCGCCGGCCTGAGGAAGGAGCGCGCGCCGACCAAGCCGCCGCCGCTGCCGCCCATGCCCCCGGCGGCGCCGCCCGCCGCGGCGGGCTCGCCGCCCGAGCTCACCGGGGACCTCGAGCCGCGCCTCGACCAGATCGTCCCCGACGAGCGCGCCACGTTCGAGCAGCTCGAGGCGACGCGGCGCAAGATGGCCGAGCAGGCGGCGCACGAGATCCTCGGCGTGCCCGCCGACGCCGACGCGGCGCAGGTGCGGCGCGCGTGGCTGGCCCTGTCCAAGAAGCTCCACCCCGACGCGTTCGGCAAGCAGCGCTCGCCCGGGATCCGGCGCCTCGCCGCCGAGACGTTCGTCCTGGCGGGGCGCGCCTACGATCGCATGCGCGGCGCGCACGGGGCCGCGCCGGCGGCGGCGGTCCGCGGCCCCTGGCTGGTCGATGGGCTCGACGGCGATCCGGCCGTGCCGGTCCCGGTCGAGGAGCAGATCTCGACGCCGTACGACGCGGTGGAGGTCATCCGCGCGCCCGCGCCGGCCCAGGCGGCCGAGGAGTTCACGGAGGAGGTGAGCTTCACCACGTCGGTGCGCATGAAGGCGCTGTCGGCGGAGGAGCTGTTCGACGATCCGCGGGTCACGCCCCCGCCGATGACGCCTCCGGCGGCGATGCCGGTGTCGCCGGCGGCGGTGGGGGCGAGCGGCCTGGGCGCGGCCGCGCGCGCCGCCCTCGATGGGGGCGACTATCGCCGGGCGGCCGAGCTCTACGCCCAGGCGCTGCGCGCCGACCCCAAGAACCGCGGCCTGCGCGCGCTCTATCACGTGGCCTACGGCCAGGCGCTCAAGCAGGCCGGCGACGGCGCGCGCGCGCGCATCCAGTTCGAGACGGCGCTCGTCCACGATCGCGAGTGCGAGGAGGCCAAGCGGGCGCTGAATCAGCCGGTGGACAAGAAGAGCATCTTCAAGAAGCTGTTCGAGCGGTGATGGAGACGCCGCGGTTCATCGGGATCGATCTGGGCACGACCAGCATCTCGCTGGCCAGCATCGGCCCGGGGGGACGGCCCGACGTCATCGCCAACCGGCAGGGGGAGACGATCTCGCCCGCGATCGTCGCGTTCGCGCGCCAGGGCGAGCCGCTGGTGGGCATGGCGGCGCGCCGCCAGTCCCTGACCAACCCGCGCGGGGCGGTCGGTGGCGTCGTGCGCCTGCTCGGGCGGCGCTTCGGCGACGCGGCGATGGAGCGCCTGCGCCCGGCGCTCCCCTACGACGTCGTCCCCGGGCCGAACGGCGACGCCTGGGTCGACGTCTACGGCAAGAAGATGTCGCCGACGGAGGTCGCGGCCCACCTGTACCGGTCGGCGCGGCAGGCGGCCGAGGACCACCTCGGCGCGACGTCGCCGCCGGCGGCGGTGCTCACCGTGCCGGCGGCGTTCGATGGCGCCCAGCGCCAGGCGTTGAAGGACGCGGCGGAGATCGCGGGGATCCCGGTGCGCCGCCTGCTGCCCTCGGGCGCGGCGGCGGCGCTCGGCGCCGGCGCCCACCTCCTCGCCTCGGCGCGGCTCGCCGTGTGCGACTTCGGCGGGGGCAAGCTCGACGTGACGATCCTCGCCGTCGAGGACGGCGTCCTCGAGGTGCTGTCCTCGGCCGGCGACCCGTCCCTGGGCGGCGAGGATTTCGACTCGCGCATCGCGGCCCGCCTGGCGGCGGAGATCCGCGCGTCGACCGGCGTCGAGGCCGATCCTCCGTCGCTGGCCCGCCTGCGCGACGAGGTGCAGAAGGCCAAGCACGTGCTCAGCGACGCGCCCAGCGCCGCGGTGCTGGTCCCCGGGCTCCTCGGCGCCGACCGGCCGTCGTACTCGCGCTCGCTCGACCGGGGCGAGGTCGAGTCGTGGGTGGCCGACCTCCTCGCGCGCCTCGAGGCGCCGTGCCTCGACGCGCTGGCCGGGGCCGGCATCGCCGCGGGGCAGGTCGATCAGCTGATCCTCGCCGGCGGGGCGACGCGGATGCCGGCGGCGCAGAAGAAGCTGTCGGAGATCTTCGGGCGCACGCCGCAGAAGAACGTTCACCCCGAGGAGGTGATCGCGGTGGGCGCCGCGCGCTACTGCGCGCTGTTGAGCGGCTTCCTCCCCGGGGTGATGGTGCTGGGGACGACCGCCCGGACGCTGGGGTTCGCCGCCGAGGGGAGCCGCTACGTGCCGGTGATCCCGCGCCACGCCACCGTTCCGGTCAGGGAGAGCCGGGTGGTGGCGACGACGCGCGACGGGCAGGCCGAGCTCGCCATCGACGTCTACGAGGGGGAGACGCCCGAGCCGGCGCGGGACCGGCCGCTGGGCACGTTCTTCCTGTCCGGGCTGCCCGCCGCCCGGGCCGGCGAGGTCCTCGTCCTTATCGACTTCACCGTCGACGCCGACGGGATCCTGTGGGTGTCGGGGCGCGAGATGGCGACGGGGGCGCGCGCCGAGGTGCGGCTCCAGCCCGCGACCGGGCTCGCGCGGGCCGAGGTGCGACGCTTGGCGCAGGACCGCGCCGGGCGGTAATCTGGATACATGCGCAAGCGCGCGCCGGCGGTGCGGGCTCCGCTGGAGGAACGGGTCAAGGTCCACGACCGCAACCAGCTCGAGCTGAAGCTCGAGTACCAGCCGACCGGGGCCGAGGCCGAGTGCAAGTACGTCGTCGAGGCCTACGTGTGCATGCCCGCCAGCCTGAACATCTCCGCCGAGACGCTCCCGTCGACGGACATCTATGCCGACATCCACAACTACGTCCGGCTGAAGACGCCGGAGATGACCTGGCCCGAGCTGCGGGCGGTGCCGGACTCGCCCCTGGTCCGGCTGGGGGAGGCGGTCGCGCGGGTGGAGGGCGGCGAGCGGCCGGACGAGCTCGTCTACCTGTGCAAGCTCACGGCGAGCGTGTTCCGCGCCTCGCTGCGCGACGCCGCGCAGGCGGCGGAGCGGGCGGCCGGCGAGGACGCCGAGGCGCTGGCCGAGGACGCGCTCGACGGCTCGGCCCAGGCGCTGGCGACGTACCGGCGTCTGGCCGACCGAGCGAGCGCGCTGCCCGAGGACGCACGGTACGCCTACGCGCTGGCCGACGAGGCGATGAGCCTGTCGGTGGAGCACATGTTCCGGAGGGTGCTCGTCGCGATCGCGTCGGACCACCCCATGCGCCGCCGCCTGCTCGACCGGATCCTCGAGGAGGAAGCGCACCGACGCCGCCGCGGTTACCCCTCGATCATCGACCCCGAGACGGACAACGAGGAGTACATCCACCGGTCGGGGATCCTGAAGAAGCTCTGCTCGAGCGTGCTGTTCCTGCGCGTCCACCAGGCGGCGCCGCGCATATCCCAGGAGGTCCTGTTCGCCCTCGCCGCGGGGATCGCGATGGCGTTCGCCACGGTGGTCGCGTTCTGGGCGCAGACGCGCTACGGTTCGCTCAGCCTCAGCGTGTTCTTCATCCTGGTCGTCGCCTACATGGCCAAGGACCGCATCAAGGAGGGCGCGCGCGGCCTGTTCGCGCGCGTCCTCAAGCGCTACCTGTACGACCGGCGGTGCGTGATCGACGACCCCGCCGGCGTCGAGATCGGCACGTTCCGCGAAAAGGTCGAGTACGTGACGGTGCTGCCGGAGGAAGTGCGCCGGATCCGGCGGCGGGGCGTCGAGCCGATGCTCGCCTGGGCGCGCGCCGCGCTGGCCGAGACGACGTACCGCTATCGCAAGCAGATCGTGCTCGAGTCGCGGCGGATCCCCGACGGGCTCACCGACATCCTCCGCTTCCACGTGGGCCGGCTCCTGCGCGACATGGACGAGCCCGACCAGGAGATCGGCTACGTCGAGCTCGACTCCGACCAGATCGAGCGGGTGCGCGCCGCCAAGACCTACCGCGTGGACGTCGTGTTCCTGTTCCACACCCGGCGCGACGCGCCGCCGCGCACGTTGCTAGCGCGCCTCGTCCTCGACCGGAACGGGATCAAGCGGATCGAGGAGGTCCAGGAGTAGGCTACGTCGCGAGCGCGGCCAGCGCCGCCGAGCCGAGGATCCCCGCCGCGTCGCCCAGCTGGGCGTCGACGATGGTGCAGGCCGCGCCCGACGGGACGTTGACGGCCGCCTGGTACGCGTCGCGCGCACGGCGCATGAGGTCGGGCGTGCCCCACGCCACGCTGCCGCCGAGGATCAGCCGCCCCGGGTTGAGGAGCGTGACCGCGTTGGCGAGGACGACGCCGAGGAGGGGCGCGATCTCCTCCCACAGGGCGATCGCCCACGGGTCGCCCCGGCGCGCCGCCTCGTCGACGTGGCCGCCGTGGATCGCGTCGCGGCCGCCGGCGATCTCCAGCGCCAGCGGGCTCGCCTCGTCGCGCGCCCGGCGGGCCAGGTTCTTCCCGCCGGCGTAGGCCTCGATGCACCCGCGCAGGCCGCACGCGCACGGTCGCGCCGCCGCACCCCATACGACCTTGGTGTGGCCG
>DATFWE010000318.1:0-22267 GCA_035259575.1 Haliangiales bacterium | reverse complement strand
CGGTGCGTCCGGCGCCCGAAACGGCGGCACGGCAGGCGGCCGCCACGTCTTCGGCCACGCGATCCGCGGCGACGCGGCGGAAGCCGGCGCCGACGGCGGCGGCGATGGCGGCGAGGTCGATGAAGAAGTTCGAGCGCGGTTGCGTGGCCTCGGGCGCGAGCACGACGAGCGGCGTGCGGCTCTTGGCCGCCTCCGCGATTCCGGTGAGCGCGTTGGTGACGCCGGGTCCCTGGTGCACGGACAACGCGGTGAGCCGGCCGGAGATGCGCCCGTAGGCGTCGGCCATGCTGGCGGCGCCGCCCTCGTGCGCCGCGGGCACGAAGCGGGCGCCGGCGGCGACGAGCGCGTTGGTCACGTGGAAGTTGCCGCTGCCGACCACGCCGAACACGCGATCCACGCCGTGCGCATGGAGAGCGCGACCGACCGCCTCCGCGACGTTCATCGGCGCTCGACGAGGGCCAGCGCGCGGCACGGGCTTCCCGAGCCGCGAACGATCGGCAGCGGCCCGACGATCACCACCGCCCCGAGGGGCGGCAGCGCCGCCAGGTTCTGCAGCTGGGTCAGCCCGTACTTGTCGTGACCGAGGAGGAACGAATGGCAAGGGAACGGCGGCTGGAACGAGTGCGCCGCACCCGCGTCGGTGCCGACGGTCTCGACGCCGACGCCCTGCACCGGCGCGGCCTCGGCGAGCCACCGCGCGCACTCGATCGAGATGCCCGGCGTGCGGCCGGCATTGATGAACGCGCCCTCGTCGCGCGCGCGGGCGTCCCACCCCGTGCGGTAGAGGAGCCAGCCGCCCCTGGGCAACGGGCCGTGCTCGTCCTGCCAAGCGCGAATGTGCGCCATTTCGAGGAGGAAGTCGGGATTCGCCGCGGCCTGCTCGGTGAAGTCCAGAACCGCGGCGGGCGCGATCAAGCGGCGGACGGGCAACTGCGATACGTCGGCGCCGTCGCGGCCCGTGATCCAATGGATGGGCGCGTCGAGGTGGGTTCCCGTGTGCTCGCCGGTAGAGAAGTTGTTCCAGTACCAGGCGGGCCCGGCCGCGTCGTAGCGGCTGATCTCGCGCAGCGAGAAGCGCTCGGTCTGTCCCAGCGGCTCGGGAAGGGTGAGAATAGGCGTTTGCGCGGACAGCGGGGCCGTGAGGTCGATGACTTCGATCTCCCCGGTCGAGATTCCAGCGACGAGATCCGAGAGGACGCTCATGCGGCGAACGTACGGCGGGCTCCACGGCCAGTCAACGTTGCGATCGGGAGGTCCTCTTCCAGTAGAAATACGCGGGCAGCCCGAGGACCAGCAGACCGAGGCCGGCGAGCGATTCGCGCGGGCGCTGGCGTGCCGTGTTCACGGCCAGGACGAGCGCGCTGAGGACGAACGCGGCCGGCACCAGCGGATACCCCCACACGCGATACGGACGGTCGGCCGAGGGCCGCAGGAAGCGCAGCCTGAACAGCGCCAGCCCGCCCAGCAGGCTGAAGATGACCGAGGTGAACACCACGTACGTGAACAGCTGCTCGTACGTGCCCGAGAGCGCGAGCAGCGCGGACCAGACGGTGAGCAGGATCACCGCCACGTGCGGCGTGCGGAAGCGCGCGTGGACGGCGGCGGCGCGCGCGAAGAAGACGCCGCCCTCGGCCATCGCGTAGAGGAGGCGGGAACCGGCGAGGAGGACGGCGGCGTTGGCCCCGAGCGTCGACACCAACACGGTCACGGTCACGACGGTGGCGCCCACGGGGCCGACGAGCGCAGTGGCCGCGCGCTCGGCCACGCGCGTCGTGCCGCGCAGCTGGTCCATCGGCAACGCGTAGAGATAGGCCAGGTTCGCGGCCAGATAGATGAGCGCGATCGCCGAGAGACCGACGGTCAAGGCGCGCGGCAGCGTTCGCGCCGGATCGCGAACCTCGCCGGCGGCGTAGGTCAGAAAGTAGTAGCCCTCGGCCGCCCACAGCACGGCGATGACCGCGACGCCGAAGGCGGCGAACGGCGACGCGACCTGCGGCGGCACGATCGGCGTCCAGGCCGGCGCCGCGCGCGACGACGTGACTGCGAACAGGACGATCAGCAAGAGCCCGGTCACCTTGGCGACGGTGAGCAACGCGTTGGTTCCGCTGCCCGAGCGCACGCCGCAGTAGTTGATCCCGCCCAGCAGCACGATCGATGCGGCGGCGACGAGCTGGTGAGCGGCGATCGGAAAGCCGCCCGCCACCGGGAGGACGACGACGATGCGCGCGGGGGACAGCGCCGGGACGAAGTAGCTGAACGAGTCGGCGAAGCCGATCGCCACCGCGGCCATCCCGCCGCTCAGGACGACCAGGAGCGACGCCCAGCCGTACAGGAAGCCGACCAGGGGGCCGAATGCCTCGCCGAGGAAGACGTAGACTCCTCCCGAGCGGGGGAACATCGTTCCGAGCTCGGCATAGGTCAGCGCGCCCGCCAGCGCGAAGAGACACCCCAGCGCCCACGCGAGGAGGATGAGCGACGCCGACGGAATGACCTGCGCCATCGCCCCGGTGGTGAGGAAGATGCCCGATCCGATCACGCTGCCGACGACGAGTAAGGTGGCGCTGGTCGGGCCGATGGCGCGATCGAGGGTCGGCTGGGTCATGTTCTGGCCGGTCGGGAACGTAACATGTCGTTCCGCGCCGACGCGGTCAGGGGACGATCACGTTTGTATCACGGACGGCAGGATGCGATCCGCGCGATGGCGACGAAGTCGCGGACCAGCCGGGCGTCGGCGCGGGCGGCGGCGCAGACGACGTGCTCCTCGATCTCGAGGCGGGCGCCGGTGAGCGCGAGGGCGCGCATGCGCGGGTCGGGGCCGAGCTCGCCGCGCGAGATCGCGCCGATGCCGAGCCCGTGCGCGATCGCCTCGCGCAGCGCCTCGCGGCCGCCGATCTCGATCGTCGAGCGCGGCGCGACGCCGGCGGCGGCGCACGCGCGGTCGAAGCGCTCCTGGGTGAGCGAGCCGCGCTCGCGGCGCAGCATCGGCTCGCCGTCGAGACGGGCGAGCGGGATCGAGCGGCGACCGGCCCAGCGGTGGCGCGCCGGCACGACCAGCGCGATCGGATCGCGGCCGATCGCGGCGGCGACCAGCGCCGGGTGCGCCGGCGCGCGCGACACCAGCCCGACGTCGACGCGGAAGGCCTCGAGCGCCTCGGCGATCTCGCGGCTGTTGCCGAGCGAGACCTCGAGCGCGACCGCCGGGTGAGCGGCGCGAAAGCGGGCGAGCACCGGCATCAGGTGGTGGGGGCTGTCGGCGCCGATGCGCAAGGTGCCCGAGCCCTGCCCCGCCGCCGCGGCGAGCAGCTCGCCGGCGCGGAGCGCGCACCCGAACAGCTGCTCGGTGACGGTGTAGAGCGCCTTGCCGGTCGCGGTGAGCTCGATGCCCCGCCGGCCGCGCACGAACAGCTCGACGTGGTGCGCCGCCTCGAGCGCCTTCACCTGGGCGGTGACCGCCGGCTGGCTGATGCGCAGGCCGCGCGCCGCCGCGGTGAAGCCGCCGCGCTCGGCGACGGCATGGAACGAGCGCAGGTGGGTGAGGTTCATAGAAAGAGATTATGTCGAGCATAGAAATTTTGCATTTTCGATTATGGTCGGGCCGTGGTCGACTGCGCCCGTGACCGTCGCAGACCAGCTCCTCGCCTACCTCGCCGGCGGCGAGGACCGGGACTACATCGGCGAGTCGGTGTCGCAGCTCGCGCACGCGCTGCAGGCCGCCGACCGCGCGCGCCGCGCCCGCGCCGCCGGCGAGCTCGTCCTCGCCGCCCTGTTCCACGACGTCGGCCACCTGGTCGCGCCCGGCGCGCCCACCATGGACGGCTTCGGCGTCGTCGATCACGAGTCGATCGGCGCCGACCTCCTCGCGCGCGCCGGCTGCTCGCCCGCCGTCACCGAGCCGATCCGCGAGCACGTGCGCGCCAAGCGCTACCTCTGCCGGCGCAAGGCGGGCTACCTCGCGCGCCTGTCGCCGGCGTCACGCGAGACCCTCGCCCGCCAGGGCGGCCCGATGGACGAGGCCGAGGCGGCCACCTACGCCGCCCGTCCCGACCTCGCCGCCATCCTCGCCGTGCGCACCTGGGACGAGCTCGCCAAGGATCCCGGCGCCCGCGTCCCCGGCCTCGACGCCTACCGCGACCTCCTGATCGCCCACCTCGCACGGAGCCGCACGTGCTGACCGCCTCGCTCACCGCCGACGATCTCGCCGCCTGGCGACGCGATCACTACCTCGTCCTGCGCCGCCCCTTCGCGGACGCCGACGTCGCCCGGCTGCGCGCGTGGACCGACGAGGTCGCCGCCTGGCCCGAGACCCCCGGCGCGTGGATGAAGTACTTCGAGACGACCGACACCGCGGCGCGACAGATCTGTCGCATCGAGAACTTCGTCCCGTTCCATGCCGGCTTCCGCGAGCTCCTGTGCGGGGCGGGGATGATGGCGATCCTCGAGCGGCTGATGGGCGAGCCCGCCGCGCTGTTCAAGGAGAAGATCAACCTCAAGCTCGCCGGCGGCGGCGGCTTCGCCGCCCACCAGGACGCGCCCGCGTTCGTCACCTTCGGCCAGCGCTACCACATCACCGTCGCCGTCGCGATCGATGCCGCCACCGTCGCCAACGGCTGCCTCGAGGTGTCGGATTCCGTCGACGTCTATCGCACGCTGCCGCAGGCGCCCGGCGGCAGCATCGATCCCGCCGTCGAAGCGGTGCTGCCGTGGCGGCCGCTCGAGCTCGCCGCCGGCGACGTCGCGTTGTTCGACTCGTACCTACCGCACCGCTCGCGGTCGAACCGCAGCGCGCAGTCCCGGCGCGCGCTCTACGTCACCTACAACCGGCGCTCGGAGGGCGAGCGGCGCGAGGAGTACTTCGCGCACAAGCGCGCGTCCTTCCCGCCCGAGTGCGAGCGGGTCGCCGGCGTCGACTACCGCGCGAGCGAGGCGCTGTACAACCTCGGCAACCCCATCCGCTGAGGCGTCACCGCGGAAGCTCGAAGTGGAAGGTGTACTTCTCGATCACGTAGGGCACGCGCCTGCCGCCCGGCGCCACCGCCGGGCTGAAGCGACAGCGACGGCGGAGCGCATCGGCCGCCGCCTGGTCCAGCCCATGGCCCGGCCCCGCGAGCACCGTGGCGGCAACGACGCGCCCGGTGTCGTCGAGCTCGACGCGCAGCACGACGTCGCCTTCGATGCCGAGCGCGGCGGCCTGGCGCGGATACGCGGCGGAGCGACCGCACGCCTCGGTGTCCACTTCCGGCAGCGATCCGATCTGGACGTTCGCGCCGGTTTTGCTGGTGCCCGGTGCCGCGGGCGACGGCTCGGGTCGCGCCGCCGAGGGCGCGGCCGCGGCCGGTCGGGCGCCGGCGCCGGGCGGCATCGGCACATCCGATGGGCTGTCGGTCGCCGAATCCATGTTGACGCCGTAGACGACCGGCGGCGGGGGCGACGGCTCCGGCGTCGGCGGTAGCGCCGGGGCGCGGGCGGCGGCCACGACCTTGGGTTTCGGAGGAGGCGGCGACGGTCGCTGCGGCGGCGGCGACGGTGGTGCCGGCGCCGGCGGTGGCGGTGGCGGCGGCCGGTGACGCACCTCGACCTCGACGACGTTCGGCCGCGCGGCGACGCGCGGCGGTCCCGCGCCGCCCAACATGATCAGCCCGAGCCCCGCGTGGAGGGCCATGGCGATGCCGAAGGCGACGGAGTCGCTGGCGCGCATCATGGTGCCTACCGCGCTTCGATGTCGAGCGCGAAGCGGTGCACGCCCAGGGCCTTGACCACGTCGACGACGTGGACGACGTCGCCGTATTCGATGCCCCGATCGGCCGCGACCGTGGCCAGGAGCCCCGGATCGCGACGGACGAGCTCCGGCACCAGCGCCCGCACGTGGTCCTCGTCGGTCGGCTCGCCGTTCGCGTAGAGGACGTAGCCGCCTTCGGGCCGGCGCTGCACGGTCAGCGCAAGCGTCGGCTTTGGCGTCTCATCGCCGGTGGCCGCCCTCGGCAGGTTCACCTTGATCGACGGCGTGTTGGCGATGATCGGCGCGGCGACCATGAAGATGATGAGGAGGACCAGCGTGATGTCGACGAGGGGGGTGACGTTGATGTCGGCGATGAGGGGGTCGTCCCCATCGGACGAACGGGCGCCGGGAGCCATCACGCAACCTCCCGCAGGAGCGGGGCCTTGATCCGCTCGAGCGCCAGGTGCGCCATCCACTCGACCTGGCCCATGCGCGAGCGCACCCGCCGGTTGAAATAATTGAACGCGACGACCGCGGGGATCGCGACGAGGAGACCGGCTGCGGTCGATACCAGCGCCTCCGAGATTCCCGCCATGACCACCGATACGCCGCCCGCTTGGCTGCCCGCGAGGTCGTGGAATGCCTTGATGATGCCGAGCACGGTGCCGAACAGGCCCACGAACGGCGCGTTCGCGCCGAGCGTCCCCAGGTACGCCAGACGGCGCTCGAGCCGCTGGCGCTCGCGCGCCTTGGCGCCGACGAGCGCGGCATCGATTGCGTCGGCGTTCGGCGCGTCGGCGTTCGGCGCCTCGGACCCCAGCGCGAGCACGTCGCGCATGTCGGCGGCGAGCGTCCCGGGATCGACCCGGTGCGTCGCGAAGTACCACAGCCGCTCGATGATGACCGCGAAGCTCAGCACGCTGAGCCCGATGAGCAGCCACAGGACCCATGTCGATCCGAGAAGCGTGAAGGCGAGAAAACGACCCGTGATGTCCATGAAAATCGGCCTCCTGGGTCACTGGACGACGAGCGTCCGGTGAAGGAAATCGGTCCCGCCGCGCTCGTCGCGGCCGACGACCCACAGGTCGACCGTCGTGCCGGAGGGCGGGACGCGCTTGTCGAGCTTGAGCTTGGTGTCCGGTCGGTCGGGCGAGGTGACGTCCTCGCTGAAGCTGCCGGCGGTGGCGAACCAGGCGAACGACAGCACCTCGGTGACCGTGCGCGTGGGCGCGCCGGCAATCACGACGTCGTAGGTCTCGGCGCTGTCGTCGGCGAACGCGGCGCGCAGCGTGACCTCCTGGCCGGCGGCGATGGCGAGCGGGGCGGACTCGTCGAGCGGCTCCCCGGGCGTCCCGGCGGCGGCGCCCACGGGATGCGGCGCGTCGTGCGCGACCGACACGAGCGGCGGATTGTGGTTCCGCGGCCCGCCGGTCGCGAGGCGGACCCGGTACCCGAACGTCAGCGCGTCGGCGCCCGTGTCGGCATGGGCGAGGAGCGGGACGAAGTAGCCGCCCGTCGAGTCGGGCAGCCCGAGGTCCCCCGGCGTCGCGGCGGGCATGGTGAAGGCCAGCGGCGTCCCCGCGCCGACGGACATGAGGTCGTCGGGCTGCGCCCCGGTCACGCAGTCATCGGCCACCGGGCTGCCGGGGAGCGGCCGGACGAGGCACCGGAACCAGGAGATCGCGATGGCGCGCCCGTCGGTGTCGACGTCGAGCACCGTGAGCGTCGTCGTCTCGCCGGGCGCCACCTCCGGCGGCTCGGCCTTGACCGCCAGGACGCGCAGGCCGGCGACGAACGACGGCGGGTCGAAGCTCGCGGTGCAGCCGGCGAGGAGGCCGAGGAGCGAAAGACGCGCGCGCCGCATCAGAACTCCCCGCGCACGCCGAGGACGGGCAGGATCGGCAGCCCGTTCACCGTGGCGTTCCGGCTGTAATCGAAGTTGTACGTCACGCCCTCGGGATTGGCCGAGTTGGTCACGTTCTGAACGTCGAGGTAGAGCGACAATCGCCATTGATCGAAGGTCCACGTCTTGTCGAAACGGAGATCGAGCTGCGAAAACGGCCCCAACCGGGTCGAATACGCCGGCCCCATCACGCCGACGTATTGATTGAGGTTGGAGTCGAAGTACGAGGCCGCGACGGGCGTGGTCGGATTGCCGGTGACGTAGCGGTAACGCAGCCCGAGCTGGTACCCGCCCCCGAGCTGGTAGCTCGCCATGAGGTTGAGGATGTGGGTCTGGTCGTACTGGAACACGTGCCAGTCCTCGTCGGGGTGATCGCGCCGCTCGCTCCGCGACAACGTGTACGAGATCCACCCGAAGAAGCCCTTCCACAGCTCCTGCCGGACGAGGATTTCCCCGCCGTACACGCGGCCGATGCCGTCGTTCACGCGCAGCGGGTCGCCGGCGTGCTCGCCGGCGACGACCAGATTGCGCAGATCCTTGTAGAAGCCCTCGAGGCTGAGCGTCAGGCTCGGCGTGACGCGGACGTCGACGCCGGCCACGTAGTGGTAGGCGAGCTCCGGCGAGAGCTTCGGGTTGCCGAACACCGCCGAGAGGTCCTGCGGCTGCGGCGGCTGGTCGTACAGCCCGAACGACGCCTTCAGCGCCACCTCCGGCGTCAGCTGGTAGCGGAGCGACAGGCGCGGCTCGGGGCGGGCGAACGTCGAGGAGAACGACTGCGGCTCCCCGGGATATCCGGAAAACGTCATCAGGGCGAGGCGGAACTGCGGGTCGATGGTGAGCTTGTGGTCGAACAGCGAGAACGCCAGCGAGGCGAAGGGCGCCGCATGGTTCGTGTACACGGTGAAATCGTCGGCGGCCACTGCGCTGTCGCCGTTTGCGTGCATCATCGGGTCCACGAGCGGCGCCTCGCGGTCGATGGTCCAGCGGTTGCCCTCGAAATCGACGCCGGCGTCGAGGCGCAGCCACGACTCGAGCGGAACGCGCGCGGCCAGTCGGGCGCCGTACGCCAGCGTCTGGGCGTCGACGTGACCGGTCGAGTTGGCCCGCGCGTAGCTCACCTGGAACGGCACGTCGTATCCCGCCGACGTGGTCAGCGACAGCGTCGCGCCGCCGGCAAAGCGGTGCAGCCAGCTGACGATGCCGCGGTGGTAATAAGTGTGGGAGTCGTACTGGGCGGACAGGTTGGGGTCGGGCTGAGTGGTGAGCAGCGTGACGTTGTCATCGGAACCGAGGACGACGAAGCTCAAGTCGTCGCGCGGCGTCGGCCGGTAGACGAGGCGCGCCTGGTAGTCGTAGTACGCGGGGGACAGCTGGAAGTCGGCGCTGGTGAACAGGGGCAGAAACGCGTCGATCCAGCTCCGGCGCGCGCTGACGGCGAAATCGACATCTCGGCCCAGCGGCCCCTCCAGGCCGACCGAGCCGTCGAGGACGTCGATCTGCGCGTAGCCGTGCAGCGCATCCCGCCGCGGCACACGGGTGGCGACGTCGACGACGCCGCCCAGGCCGAGTCCGTGGTCGACGGAGTAGCCGCCGGGGAGGAAGTCCAGCGACTGGATCATCTCGCTGTTCACCGTCGACCGCAGCCCGCCGAAGTGGTAGAGCGTCGGGATGTACACGCCGTCGACGTAGGTGCGCGTGTCGACGGGCGCCGATCCCCACACGACGAGGAGGCCCAGGCCGTACGGGGCGCGGGCCACGCCGGGGAGGCTCTGGATCGCCTTCAGGGTGTCGCCCTGCGTGCCGGGGATGCGCTGGATCTCCTCGACCTGGAGCGTGTGCTCCACGGTCTCGCTCGCGACGTGCTCGCCGCGCACGGTCGAGGTGTAGCGGCCGTCGCCGCGCGGGCCGACGCCCGCGGCGGGCGCGGGGGGCTGGCTGCGCTCGACCTGGTCGGCGGCCGGAACGTCGGCGGCGGGCTCGGTCGCCGGCGCGCCCGGAGGGCCCGCGTCCGCCGGCTCGGGCTTCGCCACGAACCGGTAGCGATAGGTGATGCGCACGGGGACGTTCCGGCCGCCCGCTTCGCCCGGCTCGAAGGCGAACTGTCGCGCCGCAGCCACTGCGGCCGCATCGAAATCCTCGCCCGCCGACTGCGCGACCGCGACCGCCGTCACGCTCCCCGCGGCGTCGATGTCGATCGTCAAGATCACGTCGACGCGACCGAGCTCGGCCAGCCGCGGCGGCGCCTCCGCCTCGATGAAGCGTACGAGGCGCGGCGGCTTGGTAAGCGGGGCCGGCTCGTCGGCGCGCCCGCGACCGAGCGCGACGAGCGCGGCGGCCGCGACGGCGATCGACTGCAGGCGACGCAGGGCGAGACCATTCCGCATCACGGGCCTCCTCGAACGGGAGGTTTCTAAGCGCGGCGGTTTGCCCGGAAATGTCGGGGCCGTGAAGAAGTGTTTCAGTCGGAACGAAGCTCGAACCGGAACGTCGACCCTTCGCCGGGGACGCTCGCCACCGTCATCGCGCCGCCGTGCGCCTCGATGATCCGTCGCGACAGCGCGAGGCCGAGGCCCACGCCGCGCGTCCCGCGGGCGCGGCTGCGATCGGTGCGGAAGAAGGGCGTGAACAGGCGAGCGAGGTCGTCCTCGTCCAAGCCTATGCCGCGGTCCTGAACCTCGACGAGGACGGAGCCGGCGACCGCGTCGGCCCGGATCGCGATGGGCGCGCCGGCGTCCGAGTACTTGCGCGCGTTGTCGAGCAGGTTCTCGACGACCCGCCGGAGCAGGACGGCGTCGCCGCGCACCGCCGGCAGATGCTCGCCGATGTCCATGTTCAGGATGCGGTCGCCGTGCGCAGCGCGGAACCGTTCGGCGGCATCGCGCAGGAGCTGCGCGACGTCCACCGGCGCGAAGCGCAGCGGCAGCTCGCCGCCCGACGTACGGCTCGCCGCCAGGTCGAGCCGCGCGGTCGTCAGGATATCGTCGACGAGCCGCTCCAGCTCCGAAAGGTCGGACGCGATCCCGCGCACGAACGCCGCCGCCGCCCCGAGATCCTCCTCGTCCAGGAGGTCAAGCGCGACGCGGATGCGCGTCAGCGGCGTGCGCAGCTCGTGCGAGATGTTGGCCAGGAGCACCTTCTCGCTCGCGATGCTCCGCTGCAGCGTTTGCGCCATCTCGTCGAACGCGGTCGCGAGCGCGCCGATCTCGTCCGTGCGGCGCAGCCCCGCGCGCGCCGACAGATCGCCGGCACCGAGGGCGGTCACCGCGCGGCCGAGCCGCTCCAGGGGCGAGGCGACCGCGCGCGCCAGCGGGATGGACGCGATCGCGAGCGCGACCAGGATGCCCGCGATGACCGCGGCCGTGCGCCAGGGCGACGGGAATCCGTGGTGGTGCTTCTGGAAGATGGCGTACGCCGGTGGATCGCCCGCCAGCCGCATCGCGGACGATGCCGAGCGGTCGGGCAGCTCGGACGGGACGCCGCCGAGTCGGCCCGCGTCCTCCGCGGACAGCGGCGGCAGCGGCGGCGCGACGTTGGACGCCGGCGGCGCGCCCGCCTGGTAGACGGTCACCTCGGCGTTGACGGCCTCGAGGGCCCGGCTCAGCTCGCGGGCGAGGCGCGCGGGATCGGAGCGAGCCTCGTCGATGTGTGTCCCGACATACTCGAGCAGGCGCGCCATGCCGTGACCCTCGTCGGGGGTCGGGCCGAACAGGAGCGACACGGTGAACAGGGCGAGCCCGATGAGAATCAGGAGTAGCAGACCGTTGAGATACACGCGCCAGAAGAAGCGGCGGCGCGGGGGCTTCATCGTGGGCCGGCCTCGTCGGTCAGGATATAGCCGACCCCGCGTACGGTCTTCAGGACGCGCGGATGCCGCGGATTGTCCCCGAGCTTCTGGCGCAGCCGAGAGATGTGGACGTCGATCGACCGGTCGAACGACTCCTCGGGATTCCGCCCGGCGAGCTCGATGATCTGCTCGCGCGACAGGACGCGACCGGCGCGCGAGGCCAGGGCGTAGAGAAGCGAGAACTCGTAGCTCGTGAGGGCGAGCTCGTGACCTTGGAGCGTGGCGCGGCGCGCCCCCGGATCGAGCGCGAGGTCGCCGACGCGGATGATGTCGGTCGCCGGCCCGGCTCGACCGGTGGCGCGGCGTACGACGGCGCGGATTCGGGCCAGGAGCTCGCGCGCGGAGAATGGCTTGGGTACATAGTCGTCCGCCCCGAGCTCGAGCCCCATCACGCGATCCGCCTCCTCGCCGCGCGCGGTGATCACGATGATCGGCACGCTCGACGCCGCCCGCAGCTCGCGACACACGTCGAGACCGTCCCGGTCGGGCAGCGTCAGGTCGAGCAGGACGACGTCGAAGCGACCGTGCAACGCCTCGCGCAGACCGCGCCGGCCGTCCGCCACGCTGGTGACGACGATTCCGTGACGCTGGAGATAGGTGCTCGTCAGCTCTGCAATGCGTGGGTCATCTTCGACGAGCAAGGCGGTCAACGTCGGCTCGCTCACGCGCTCCATTGTACGCTCGTGCAAACTGTGGCCTCGCGGTGTTTCGCGGCGCCTCCGCGAACGTTAAGTTGTGTGAAGCCGGTTCATGGGCGGCGTTTCGCGAACGCCAGCAGGCCGCGGAGGAGGAGCTCGATCCCGAACTCGAAGAGCGCATCCACGTCGTCGTAGGCCAGGTGATCGGCGAGGTCGACGATGTTCGGATACTCCGCGCGCGGCAGCGATCGGAACGTCCGCCGCACGTCGGCGAGGAGCGTGCGGCGGCTCGCGCCCGGCTCCCTGGCGAACGCCGCAAACCGCGCCTCGTCCGCCGCGAACTCCGTCACGAAGTTGTTGGCGTGATACGCCGCGCGCGCCGCGTCGCGATCGCTCAGGCCGCCGGCGCGCAGGATGCCGAGCAGGGTGTCGATGTGGCGGAGCCGGCGGGGACCGAACGGCGCCGTGCTGGCGAGCACGCGCGCGCCGTCGCGGTGCGCGAGCAGGCCCCGCCGCACGTTCCAGGCCGCCTCGACGAGCTGTTCCCGCCAGCCGCCCGCGGGGTTCGGAAAGGGGATCTCGCCGCTGATCTCGTCGCCGAGCAGGACGAGCAGCTCGTCCTTGTTGCGGACGTGGCGGTAGAGCGAGGCGGCTTTGACCCCGAGCCGTTCCGCCAGCCGGCGCATCGTCAGCTCGTCGAGGCCCACCTCGTCGAGCAGGGCGAGCGCCGCGCGCACCACCTGCGCTTGATCGAGCGGCTTGCGCCTGGGGCGCCGTTCGCTCTTGCGGTACGGGACGATGCTCACTTTCAGCGGATGCTAGCAGCTCGCGCTTGACAGCACAAATCGTTCGCCTTAAGCTAACACCGTTCGCACACAGCGAGCGGCGTTAACGGAAAAGGAGAACGAACGCATGCTGGCAATGCCAAAGGCCTACAAGGGAGTCGCCATGGAAGGCGTCATTGCGACCTGGTACACCAAGAACACCGGCCGAGACCTGCGTCGGTTCGACGAGGCGGCTCGCGCCGTGTCCGCGCGCGTCGCGCCGGGAGGACGGGTCCTCGAGGTGGCGCCCGGCCCGGGGTATCTGGCGGTCGAGCTCGCCAAACGCGGCTACCAGGTGGCGGCGGTCGACATCAGCGCCTCGTTCGTGCGGATCGTCGGGGAGCACGCGAAGGCGGCGGGCGTCACGATCGACGTCCGGCAGGGCGACGCCGCCGCCCTGCCGTTCGACGCCGGGACGTTCGATTGCGTCGTGTGCATGGCCGCATTCAAGAACTTCACCGATCCCATGGGCGCGATCGACGAGATGCATCGGGTGCTCAGGCCGGGCGGTCAGGCGTCGATCTACGATCTGCGCAAGGATGCCGCGCGGACGGACATCGAGGCCGAGGTGCGCGACATGCGCCTCTCGGCGTTCAATGCCTTTCTGACCCGCTGGACGTTCCGCCACATGCTGCTCAAGTCCGCGTACACGCTCGACCAGATCGAGCGGATGGCGCGCGAGAGCCGCTTTGGCGGCGGCACGGTCACGCGAAACGGCATCGGCTTCGAGCTGCGCCTCACAAGATAACGCTCGTGCCGCGAGGGCGGCGCGGGCCTTGCAGTTCCCCCCTCGCCGCGTTATTCCGCGACCGTGCCCGCCATCGACGAAGCGATCGAGCGCGCCATCGCCAACCTGCGCCGCCGGCAGGAAACGCGGGGGAGCTGGGCCGGCGACTACGGCGGCCCGATGTTTCTCCTCCCCATGTACGTGGGCGCCGCCTACGCCGCGCGAAGGCCCATCGAGGACGCGCGCCGCCGGCGGATGATCGAGTACTTCACGAACGTCCAGCTCGCCGACGGCGGCATCGGGCTCCATGCCGAGGCGCGCGAGGGGAGCATGTTCACGACCGCGCTGTCCTATGTGGCGCTGCGGCTTCTCGGCGTCGCCTCCGACGATCCCCGGACGGCGCGCATGCGGGCGTGGATCGCCGGACACGGCACGCCGCTCGGCGCGGCCCCGTGGGGAAAGCTCGTCCTGTGCACGCTGAATCTCTACGACTGGCGGGGGATCCATCCGGTGCCGCCGGAGCTGTGGCTCCTCCCCTACGCGGCGCCGTTTCATCCGGCGCGCCTGTGGTGCCACTGCCGGCAGGTCTATCTCCCCATGGCCTGGCTCTACGGCACCCGCGCGAGCGTGCCCGCGGACCCGCTCATCGTCGCCCTCCGCGACGAGCTCTACGCCGGACGCTACGACACGATCCGCTGGGAAGACCAGCGCGACGTTCTCGCCGCCACCGACGCCTACGCACAGTCGACGGGCGCGCTCGCCGCGGTCAACGCCGCGGTCGGCGGGTACGAGCGGCTGGCCCTGCGGCCGCTCCGGCGGCGCGCGCTCGACGAGTGCCTGCGCCATATCCAGTACGAGGATCGCGTGACCCAGTTCATCCGCATCGGCCCGGTCAATGCCGTCCTCAACACGATGGTCCATTGGTTCCGCGGCGCGGCCGCCGACGTCGACCGCAGCTTCGCCGCGCTCGACGGCTATCTGTGGGACGGCCACGACGGCATGAAGATGCAGGGGTACAACTCCAGCGAGCTGTGGGACACGGCCTTCGCCCTCCAGGCGCTGCTCGCCGCCGGCGGCGGCGACGACGTCGTCGCCCAGGCGTACGCCTACGTGCGCGACAACCGGATCATCGACGAGGTGCCCGAGCGCGCCGCCTACCACCGCGACCCCTCGGTGGGCGGATGGCCGTTTTCCAACCGCGCCCACGGCTGGCCGATCACCGACTGCACCGCCGAGGGGCTCAAGTGCGCGCTGGCCCTGGAACGGCTCGGCGGGATTCCCACCGACTTCCTCGCGCAGTCGGTGAAGCTCATCGTCGACTGGCAGAACGACGACGGCGGCTGGGCCACGTACGAACGCCAGCGGGGCGGCGCCTGGCTGGAGAAGGTCAACCCATCGCACGTCTTCGGCGACATCATGGTCGACTACTCGTACGTCGAGTGCACCAGCGCCTGCGTGCAAGCTCTGGCCGCGGCGCGGCGACGCTTCCCCGGCGTCGCCGGCGTGGATCGCGCCATCGCCCGCGGGGCCGTGTTCCTGCGCGAGCGCCAGCGGCCCGACGGCAGCTTCGAGGGCTCGTGGGGCGTGTGCTTCACGTACGGCACATGGTTCGGCGTGACCGGGCTGGTGGCCGCCGGCGCGGAGCCGGGGGACCCGGCGCTGGCGGCCGCGGTCCGTTTCCTGCTCGGGCGGCAAAAGCCCGACGGCTCGTGGGGGGAGAGCGGGGAGAGCTGCCGGGCGCGCCGCTACGTGGACCACGAGCGCGGCCAGGTGGTGCAGACCGCCTGGGCACTATCCGCGCTGGTGCGCGCCGGCGCGCGCGAGCCCCAGGCGATGCGGCGCGCCGCCGATTTCCTGCTTCGCCGCCAAGAGCCGGACGGAAGCTGGGCGCGCGAGTCGCTGGTGGGCGTCTTCAACAAGACGTGCCTCATCAACTACGACAACTACCGCCACTACTTTCCGCTGTGGGCGCTCGCCGAGCTGCGCGCCTACGCCGGGTAGCGAAGGATGCGATCCACCGGCGAGGACACGACGTGCTCGACGAGCCGCTTCACCTCGACGCGCGCCACCTTCGCCCCCGGGCCTTGCGCCTCGACGCGATCGAGCGTGCTCCGGGCGAGGAGCAAGAGGAACGCGGTGAACGCCACCAGCCCGCGCGGCGCCCCCGCCTCGGCGAGGGCCTCGACGTAACGCGACGCCTCGTCGACATCGGCCACGGCCAGGGCCATGACGTCGCCGCGACGGCCCGCCGGGAGGTAGCGCCGGCCGCCGTGGGCGTCATCGTCGGAGTCGCGCAGGATGTTCACGAGCTGCAGCGCCTCGCCGAAGATGACCTTGGTGGCGTGGAGCACATCGGCCCGCCGGGCGAGCTGGGGCGCATCGTGGAGGAACAGGTCGGTGAGCAGCTCCCCGACGATCCCCGCCACGATGTAGCAATACTGGCGGAGCTCTTCGATCGTCGCCAGCGCCAGGCGGCCGTTCTGGTCGCTCAGGGACACGATCCGCGACATGCCGCGCACGGTGCGCAGGGTGTGGTGCGCGAGGATCTTGCGCGCGGCGGCCGGAACGGCCCCGAGCGCCGCGATCACCGCCGGCGTCTGCGCCAGCAGGTCCAGGTACCCGTCGTGCTCGCTCGGCGGACGCGCGAGCCAGCGGTCGGCGAGCTTCTTCGCCCGCATGAAGTCGGCGTTCTCGATGAGGGCGCCGAGCTCCTCCAGCGCCGCCAACCGATCCGCGCGCGGCCAGCCGTCGGCGTCCTCGAACGTGTCGGCGATCCGAAACAGAAGGTAGGCGATCGTCACCTCCCCGCGCGTGGGCTCCGGGAGCAACGGTATCGCCACTGCAAACGTCCTGCTCGTCGATTCCAGGAGCTCGTCGAGGCTAGACATGGCGGGTCTTCTTAGCACGAAGCGGGCGCTCCGCGCGGGTCCGGCGCGTTTTTGCCAAAGCTTCTTCCAATGTGATGCTTTCGTCGTATATAGCGTTGCACGATGGATCCGGATGCCCTGGTGGTGGGCGGCGGGTTCGCTGGTCTGGCCACGGCGGCCGCGCTGGCGGAATCCGGCGCCCGCGTGAAGATCCTCGAGCAGCACCACGGCCCCGATTCGCGTTTTCGCGGCGAGCTCATCCATCCCCACGGCGTGCGCGCGCTCGAGCGGCTCGGCCTCGTCGCTCCGCTCCGGCGCGCCGGCGGCGTTCCCGTGTCCGGGTTCGTCGTGGTCGACGACGAGGGTCCGGAGGCGCTGCTTCCCTACGCGCGCGGAAAAGGATCGGGGCTCGGCATCGAGCACCCGACCATGGTGCGCACCATGCGCGAGGTCGTCGCCGCACGCCCGCGCATCGAGCTCGTCGTCGGCCGCCGCGCGCTCGAGCCCATCCGCTCGGGGGATCGCGTGGTCGGCGTCCGCGACGATGGGGGCGTCGAGCACCGCGCCGGTCTGACCATCGTCGCCGACGGCTCCAGCTCGCACCTGCGCAAAGCGATCGGCCTCGATGCCGACGTCGACCTCCTATCGTACATGGTGGCGCTGGCCGTTACGGGGGACATGCTGCCGCATCCCGGATTCGGGCACGTGTTTCTCGGCGGGCCGGGGCCGATCCTCGCCTATCCATTCGGACCGGGGGCGGTCCGCGTTTGCCTCGACGTACCGCTCGACGCGCCCCGGGGGAAGGCCGCGCTCGGCAGATTCGTGAGCGGCGCGTACGCCGCCGCGCTCCCCGGGCCGATTGCCGCCGGCGTCATCGCCGCCGCCGACCAGGGCGACTTCGAGGTCTGCGCCAACCACCGGGTGCACACGCGGCGCTGCGCCGTTCCCGGCGCCGTGCTGGTGGGCGACGCGGGAGGATGCTCGCACCCGCTCACCGCGACCGGGATGACCTGCGCGCTGCACGACGCGGTCGCCCTGGCGGAGACGCTCGCCGACGGCGGTCCGGCGACGTACGAGACGCGGCGCTACCGGTTCGTCCGTCCGCGCGAGGTCCTGGCCGACGCGGTCTACGAGGTGCTCGGCGCCGCCGATGAGGGCAGCCGCGCCATGAAGCGCGGGATCATGCGCTACTGGCGCGGGAGCGAGCGCGCGCGCACGCGCTCGATCGGCATCCTCTCCGGCGAGGTGTCCGACACCAGCGCGTTCGTGGCGGAGTACACGCTGGTCACCGGCCTGGCCGCGCTCGGCGTGTGGGGAGGCGTGGTGCGCGCGCCCGCGCTCGCGCGCCGGACGCGCGAGACGAGGAGCCTGTTCCGGACCGCGCTGGGACGGATCGGGGAGACGATCCGGCACACGCTGGGGACGACCTCGTAGCCCAGGTCGCGCGCCAGCTCGTCACTCGGCGCGCAACGCCACCATGGGATCTACGCGGGCGGCGCGACGGGCCGGGACGTAGCAGGCCCCGAGCGTTGCGCCGATGACCGCGACGGCGACGAGCGCGAAGGTGACCGGGTCCGTCGCGCGGACGCCGTAGAGCGCGCCGGCGAGGAGCCGAGCGAGCGCGAGAGCCGCCGCCAGGCCGATCGCGACCCCGACGAGCGCCATCGCGGCGCCCTGCGCCACCACCATCGCCACCACGGCGCGCGGCCGCGCCCCGAGCGCGACGCGAACGCCGATCTCGCGCGTCCGGCGCGCCACCGAGTACGCGATCACGCCGTAGATGCCGGTGATCGCCAGGAGGAGCGCCACCGACGCGAACGTGGCAAGGAGAAGCAGGCTGAAGCGCCGCGAATCGAGCGAAGACGACACGATCTGCTCGAGCGTGCGAAACTGCGCGGGGAGCGCCGGATCGAGCGCCTGCAGGTCGGCGCGCATCGCGGGAACCAGCGCGGCCGGATCGCGCTCGGCGCGCACCACGAACGAGAGATCCCGCTGCGGCCGCTGGCGGAAGAGCGCGTACACGGTCGGGCGAGCCTGGGCATCGAGGCCGCGGTCGCGCACGTCGCCGACGATCCCGATGATGTGAAAGGGATGGAGATCGTCGTCCATGTTGCCGAACTGGAGCGTCCGGCCGATCGGATCCTGATCGGGCCAGTAGCGGCTCGCCAGGGACTGGCTGATGAGGGCGACGTGCGGCGAGTCGCGGGTGTCGCCGGCCGCGAAGCGACGGCCGCGGAGGAGCGGGATGCCCATCGCGGCAAAGTAGCCGTCGCTGGCGAGCCGGTAGTCGGCGTCGCCCTGCTTGGCGAAATCCTCGTCGACGAGGAAGGTGCCGTTCCCGCCCGAGTCGGTCAGCGGCATCGCGGTGACCGCGCCGGCGGCGGAGACGCCGGGAATCGCGCTGAGCCGGTCGATGAGCTCCTGGTAGAAGCGGGCGACGCGCCGCTGCCCCGCCTCGTCCGCGGGCGCCGACAGGGAGACGTCCATCGCCACGGCGGTCTCGGGCCGGAAGCCGGGATCGACGGCGAGGAGGCGCGCGAAGCTTCGCGCCAAGAGCCCGGCGCCGGCGAGGAGGACGAAGGTCAACGCCACCTGCGCGACGACGAGGACGCGCCGGAGCCGCGACCGCGCCGCGCTCGGGATGTCGCTGCGGCCGGCCTCGACGAGCCCCGCGTGGACGTTCCTGCGCACGCCGCGGAGCGCGGTCACGAGGCCCAGCCCCACCGACACGACGACCGCGACCGCCAGGGCGAAGCCAAGGGCGCGCGCGTCGACGCCGATCTCGCCGGCGCGCGGCAGGTTCTCGCGGTGGAGGCCGACGAGGAGGTCGACGCCCGCGACCGACAAGGGCACGCCGAGCGCGGCGGCCATGAGCGCGATGACCAGGCCCTCGGCGACGAACTGGACCGCGAGCCGCGCCCGCGTCGCGCCTAGGGCGGCGCGCAGCGCGAGCTCGCGCCCGCGCGCCGTCGCCTGGGCGAGCATCAGGTTCGCGACGTTGGCGCAGGCGATGAGGAGGAGGAGGCCGACCGAGCCGAGGAGGACCAGGAGCGTGTGGCGCACGCCGCCGACGAGGTAGTCGGCCAGGGGAACGAGCGCCACGTCGACCGCGTCGTCGTCGCCCGCGTGCTCGCGCGCGAGCTGGCGGGCTATGGTGGTGGCGTCGGCGCGGGCCCGCTCGAGCGTGACCCCGGCGCGGAGGCGTCCGATGACGCTCCAGTTGTGCGCCGTGCGCGACCCGTCGGCGGGCAACACCTCGCGCGGCAGCCAGATCTCGGCGCGCGCAGGGTAGGCGAACCCCGGCGGCATGACGCCGACGACGGCGTAGGCGTGATCCTCGATGGTGAGCGTGACCGTCGAGAGATCGGTGCGCCCGCCGAGGGAGCGCTGCCAGAAGCCGTACCCGACCACCGCGACGAACGCTCCGCCCGCCCGGCTCTCCTCCGGGAGGAACGAGCGTCCGAGCGCCGGCGTCACCCCGAGCACCCTGAAGAAATCGCTCGACACGAACTCGGTGACGGCGCGGACCGGCTCGATGCCGCCGGTCACCGTGGAGACGATGTAGTTGCCGTTGTGCTCGGCGAGCCCGTCGAACCCGCGGGCGCGGGCCCGGACGTCGAGGAAGTTCGGCTCGGCGACCGCCATGAGGGTGCCGCGGTCGCTTACCTCGCGGAGCTCGACGATGCGGTCGGGATCCGGGTACGGCAGCGAGCGCAAGAGCACCCCGTCCACGACGCTGAACATCGCCGTGCTGGCGCCGATGCCGAGCGCCAGCGACAGCACGGCGGTTGCCGCGAACCCGGGCCGCCGGCGCAGGACGCGCGCGCCGTGCTTCAGGTCGGACCAGAGAATTCCGACGATGCCGAGCCCCCACATCGCCCGCGTATCCTCCTTGGTCAGCGCGACGTTCCCGAAGCGCCGCCGGGCGGCGCGCCGCGCCTCGTCGGGCGGCAGACCGGCGGCGATCTTCTCCTCGGTCTCGAGCTCGAGGTGGGTGCGGATCTCCTCGTCGAGCTCGGCCTCGGTGCGCCCGGGGCGCAGGCGCCGGGCGCGGTAGCGGAGCTCGTCCCACAGCGACACGGCTACGCCTCCTCGGGATCGGTCATGATCCGCGCGATCGCCGCCGTCAGCTGCTGCCACCTCGAGGTCTCGCTGGTGAGCTGCCGCCGGCCGGCCGGGCTCAGGCGGTAGAAGCGGGCGCGCCGGTTGTTCTCGGACGTGCCCCATTCGGCGCGGATCCAGCCGCGCCGCTCGAGGCGGTTCAGCGCCGGATAGAGCGAGCCGTGGTCGATGCGCAGGACCGCGCCCGAGCCCGCCTCGATCGACTTGGCGATCCGATGACCGTGCGCCGGCCCGGGGAGGAGGGTGCGCAGGATCAGCATGTCGAGGGTTCCCTGCAGGAGATCGATGCGATCGCGGCCGGCCACGTCCACGGTTCCTCCGGTAGAGTGTCTACCAGAGATGTGCCGCGGCTCGGGTAGAATGTCAAGGGGAGCGGGACGAACCGCCAAGGGGGGACTTGGCGGTTCGTCTTCTGACGCAGTACTGCTAGGATCGATTGGGATGCCGCATCCGGTCTACCTCGGCCTTCCACGGGCGGAGCTGTCCCGCCGCATCGACGAGGGATTGCGCGCGCTCGAGAGCTGTCGCGTCTGCCCGCGCGATTGTGACGTCAACCGCCTGCGCGACGAAACCGCCATCTGTCGCGCGGGCCGGCGGGCCCGCGTCTCGTCCTACTTCCCGCATTTCGGCGAAGAGGACTGTCTGCGCGGATGGAACGGCTCGGGCACCATCTTCTTCGGCTGGTGCAACCTGCGCTGCGTCTTTTGCCAGAACTGGGAGACGAGCCAGGAGGGCGCCGGCGAAGAGGTGTCGCCGCCCGATCTCGCGGCGATGATGCTCGAGCTGCAGGCGCGCGGCTGCCACAACATCAACTTCGTCACGCCCGAGCACGTCGTGCCGCAGATTCTGGAGGCGCTGCCGTACGCTTTCGAAGGCGGCCTGCGCTTGCCGATCGTGTACAACACGTCGGGGTACGATTCGCTCCACAGCCTCGCGCTGATGGACGGGATCGTCGACATCTACATGCCCGACTTCAAGTACTGGGACACGCACCGGGCGGCGCGCTATCTCAAGGCCAAAGACTATCCCGAGGTGGTGCGCGCGGCGGTGCGCGAGATGCAGCGTCAGGTCGGGGCGCTGCAGCTCGACGACGACGGCCTGGCGCGGCGCGGGCTGCTGGTGCGGCACCTGGTCATGCCCGGCGCGCTGGACGACACCGCGGCCATCCTGGAATGGTTGGCCTCTGCGATTGGACCCGACACCTACGTCAACGTGATGGATCAATACCGGCCCGAGGGCTCGGTCCTGCGGCAGCCGGACAAGTACGCCGAGCTCGCGCGGCGGCTGACGCTCGAGGAGCACGAGGCGGCGCTCGAGCGGGCTCGCCAAGCCGGACTCGGCCGCATCGACGTGCGCCTCCCGCACCCGCGTCTGCGCCGGCGCCTGCTCGTCATGTAAGTTCCTCCTGACGCGGTACCACCCGTAATCATTGGCGTTTGCTGGGTGTTTTCCAATAGGGTAGAAATTTTCTTACATCCTGCGTATGAAGGTACGAAACCGCGTACCGCGACGGAGGATGTAGGATGAGGAAGAAGTCGTTTCGTCTCGTGTGGATGGGGCTCGCCGGCGCGGGCCTCCTATCGGCTTGCGCCGATGACGTGGCGGCCCCAGGCCCGACGCCGTCCG
>DATFWE010000317.1:0-16398 GCA_035259575.1 Haliangiales bacterium | reverse complement strand
CCCGCCCCGAGGCGGTGCGGCCGCACCTGTTTCCGCTCGACGCGCGCCGCTGTCGCATCCTCTACCGCGCCGCCGTCGAGGCCGATCGCCCGGCGCTGCTGCTCGCCCTGCGCGAGGGGGACACGGCCCTCCGCGCGGCCGCGGCCGGGGTGCTGGGCCTGCTCGACGCGGAGGCGGAGACGCGCGGGGCGCTCGTCCTCGCCCTCACCGACGAGGACGCGCGCGTGCGCGCGGTCGCGGCCGGCGCGCTCGGCGCGTCGCGCGACCGCGCGGCGGCGGCGGCGCTCGAGAGCGCCACCGCGGACACGGAGTCCGAGGTGCGCGCCGCGGCCGCGCGGGCGCTGGGTCGCCTCGGCGTGGGCGCCGCGGCCCTGCGCGGGCTCGTGGCCGGCGGCGGCCGGCCCGCGGTCGAGGCGCTCGAGGCGCTGGCGGGCTTCCGCGACCCCGCCGACGCGCCGCGTTTTCGCGCCGCGCTCGCGGGCGACGACGCCGAGATCGTCAAAATAGCGATTCGATTAGGAAATCTTCCCTGGGCAGATATCGTCCCCCTGCTCGCCCATGCCCGCTGGGACGTGCGCGCCGCGGCGGTGGAGGTGCTGCGCGAGGTGCCCGAGGCGGCGGGCGCGCTCGCCGCGCACCGGCGGCGCGAGACGGATCCGCTGGTCCTCCGTCTTCTCGAGTCATGATCGGGGATCTCCACGTCTCGATGTCCTTCGAGGAGTTCCGCCTGCTCAACGGCCTCCTCCAGGAGCACTGCGGCGTCGCGTACCCGCTCGAATCCAAGTACCTGTTCTCGCGGCGGCTCCTGCCGCGGCTGGAGGAGCTGGGGCTGCGCTCGTTCACCGACTATTACCGCCACCTGCGCTACGCCGACGACGCGCGCCTCGAGCTCGACGAGCTGTGCGATCGCGTGACCACCAACGAGACATATTTCTTCCGCGAGCCGAAGCAGCTGCAGGCGTTCGCCGAGGAGATCCTCCCCGACCTCCACGCCCGGCGCGCGCGCGGCCGCCGCCTCACCGTATGGTCCGCCGGCTGCGCCACCGGCGAGGAGGTCTACACCGCCGCGATCCTCATCCTGGAGAGCGGCCTGTTCGCCGACTGGGAGGTGCGCGTCTTCGGCTCCGACGTGTCGCGCCGCGTCCTGGAGGTCGCGCGCCGCGGCATCTACGGCCACTCCTCGTTCCGGGCCACGGACGAGCGCACCCGGCGCCGCTGGTTCTGCGAGCTCGACGGAAAGCACCGCGTGCGCGAGAGCGTGCGCGCGCTGTGCTCGTTCGGTCACGTCAACATCCTCGACGAGGCCATGCTCGCGCTGGTCGGCGAGGTGGACGTCATCTTCTGCCGCAACGTGATGATGTACTTCGACGTCGCCGCGCGGCGGCGCGCCGCCGGATTCTTTCACCGCCGGCTCGCGCCCGGCGGCTACCTGCTGCTCGGCCATTCCGAATCGCTGCTCGGCGTGTCGACTGCGTTCGAGCTGTGCCACCTCAAGCGCGACCTGGTGTATCGGAGGCCCGCGAGCGAGCGGGCGGATGGACGATGATCAGGGTTGTCGTCATCGACGATTCGGCCTCGACGCGGCACACGCTCACGGCGATCCTGGAGGAGGCGCCCGACATCGCGGTCGTGGCGCGCGCCGGCGACGGCGACGAGGGCCTGCGGCAGATCCTCGCCCACTCGCCCGACGCGGTGACGCTCGACCTGGACATGCCCAGGATGGACGGCTTCACCCTGCTGCGCATCCTCATGGCGCGGCGGCCCACGCCGGTCCTCGTCATCTCCAGCCACGCCGGGCGCGACAACGTGTTCCGGGCGCTGGAGCTGGGGGCGATCGACTTCATCGCCAAGCCGGCGTCGGGGGGCGCGGCGGAGATGCGCGCCATCGGGCAGGAGCTCGTGTCCAAGATCCGCATCGTGGCCCGCCTGCGCCGATTCCCCGCGGCGCCGCGGATCTCGCCGCACCCCCTGCCGAAGCCGGGCGAGACGCTCGCGCCGCGCCGCCTGGTCGTCGTGGGCGCGTCCACCGGCGGACCGAGCGCGGTGTCGCAGATCATGGCCGACCTGGACGCGCGCCTGCCGCTGGCGGTGGTCATCGCCCAGCACATGCCGGCGCGGTTCACCCAGGCGTTCGCCGAGCGGCTCGACCGATCGTGCGGGTTCGCTGTGCGCGAGGCGCGCGCCGGCAACGTCGTCCGCGCTGGGCTGGCGCTCATCGCCCCCGGCGGCGCGACGACGACGGTCGTCCGCGGCGCCGACGGCGTCCTGCGCGCGCGCGTCGACCCGCCCGACACTCGCTACCGCTTCGCACCGTCGGTGGACAAGCTGTTCGAGAGCGCCGCCGCGGCGATGGGCCCCGACGTGATCGCCGTCGTCCTCACCGGCATGGCGGGCGACGGGGCGGCGGGGGTGCAGGCCGTCAAGGCGCGGCACGGGACGATCCTCAGCGAGTCCCCCGACAGCGCCGTCGTGCCGGGGATGCCCGAGGCGGCGATCGCCACCGGCGCCGTCGACGAGGTCGCGCCGCTCGGCGGCCTGGCGACGGCCATCGCCAAGCGCGTGTGATTTGGCGACGCATTTCGGCGCGTGTTAGGCTCGCGCCATGGGCGACAGCGACGATCTCGTCGCCAAGCAGAAGGAATTCCTCGACGCCTTCTTCAAGAAGGGCGCGGAGTTCGCGGAGGAGCTCCTGCGCGAGAACGAGAAGCTGCGCTTCCGCGTCGTCAAGCTCGAGGAGCAGGTCGCCGAGCAGGCGCGCGCGATCCCCAGCGCCGCCACGCTCAAGGAGCTGGTGGAGAAGATCCACAGCCTGGAGAAGGAGCGCGACACGCTCCTCGGCCGCTTCTCCGAGGTCGAGACGGAGGGACGGGAGTACGCCGAGCGGTACTCCGAGATCGAGCGGGAGAACGCCAGCCTGGCGAGCCTGTACGTCGCCACCTACCAGATTCACTCCGCGCACGATCCGCGCCAGGTGCTGCGCACGTTGCACGAGATCCTCCTCAACTTCGTCGGCGCCAAGACGTTCGCCGTTTACGTCCTCGACGACGAGCCGCGCCTCCTGCGCCCGCTCACCGCCGAGGGGATGGACGGCGCCGGCGCGGTTCCCCTGGGCGAGGGCATCATCGGCCGCGTCGGCGAAACGGGCCGAGGGTACTACTCCGAGGTCGGTCCGGCCGGTCCCGAGCCCCGCGTCTGCATCCCGCTCCAGCTCAAGGAGCGCATCGTGGGCGTGGTGGCGATCTGGGACTTCCTCATCCAGAAGACGGAGCTCCTCGAGGGCGACTTCGAGCTGTTCGACCTCCTGGTCGCGCAGGCGGCGAGCGCCCTCGAGGCGGCGTGCCTGGCGGCGGGCGCCGGCGGCGCTTCGCCGCTGCGCTACGATACGCTGGCCGGGCTGCTCGAGCCGAGGGAATGACCGCACTGGTCGTCGAGGACAGCCCGACGATGCGCCAGCTCGTGGTGTTCGCGCTGCGCCGCATCCGCGGCCTGGCCATCGTCGAGGCCGAGGACGGCGTGGACGCGCTGAAGAAGCTCCAGTCGCAGACGTTCGACATCGTCATCACCGACATCAACATGCCGATCATGGACGGGCTCAAGCTCGTGCACCGCATCCGCGGCGACGACGCGCTCAAGCACATCCCGGTCGTCATCATCACCACCGAGGGCGGCTCCGAGGATCGCGCCCGCGCGCTGGCGCTCGGGGCGAACGCGTACATCACCAAGCCGATCCAGGGCCCCCACGTTCTGGCGACCGTGAAAGAGCTGCTCAGGATCCCATGAAACCCATGGACATCGACGACGGCTGCGACCGCTTCCTCGACCATCTCAAGGTGGAGCGCAATCTGTCGCCGCACACGCTCGACTCCTACGCCCGCGACCTGCGCCAGCTGGCGACGTTTTTCGACGCGCGCGGCGTGCGCGACCTCCGTCGCGTCGACGGCTCGCACCTCACGGCGTTCCTTCTCGAGCGGACGCGCGCCGGCGTGAGCGGCCGCAGCCGCGCCCGCGCGCTGTCGGCGATCCGGGGGCTGTTTCGCTTCCTCCGCGTCGAGCGCCTCCTCGACGCCGATCCGACGGCGCTCCTCGACTCGCCGCGCCTCGCGCGCAAGCTGCCCGTCGTCCTGGGCCTTTCCGAGATCGATCGCCTGCTCGCGGCGCCCGACCGCAGGACCGCGCGCGGGCTGCGCGACGCGGCGATGCTCGAGACCATGTACGCCACCGGCCTGCGCGTCAGCGAGCTCGTCAAGCTGCGCCCCGAGGATCTCGACCTCGAGGCCGGCTACCTGCGCGCGTTCGGCAAGGGGCGCAAGCAGCGGCTGGTCCCCCTGGGCCAGGTGGCCCAGGACCTACTCCGCGAATATCTGCCCGTTCGTCCCGCGCGCCCCGGCGCGCTGTTCCTCAGTCGGCTCGGCCGCGGCATGACTCGCCAGTCATTCTGGAAAATCGTGGCCGCGTACGCGAGGGCGGCCGGCATCGACAAGCCCATCTCCCCTCACAAGCTCCGGCACTCCTTCGCGACCCATCTGCTCGAGCGCGGGGCCGACCTGCGCGCCGTCCAAGCGATGCTGGGACACGCCGACGTCTCCACCACACAGATCTATACCCACGTGTCGCGCGCCCGTCTGCTGGACCTGTATAAACGACACCATCCGCGCGCGTAACTTCCAGATATTATTGGATGTTATTGGGATTTGATCAGGGGGATATGTTACGACATAGTACCCGGACCGCATGGACTTGAGCGTCGACACCGTCCGCCTCGTGGTGGTGAACCTCATCACCTTGATCCTCTCGATCACCGTTCACGAGTTCGGCCACGCCATCGTGGCCGATCGGCTCGGCGATCGGCTGCCGCGCAGCCAGGGTCGCGTCACCCTCAACCCGCTCGCCCACGCCGACCCGATCGGGACGCTCGCCCTGCCCGCGCTCCTCATGCTGTCGGGCTCGAGCGTCGGCTTCGGCTGGGGGCGCCCGGTCATGGTGAACCCCGGATCGTTCAGCCGCCGGTTCACCGTGCGGACGGGACACCTCATGGTCGCGGCCGCCGGGCCGGCGATGAACCTCCTCTTCGGCATCGTCCTGTCGTTCGTCCTTCTCGCGCTCCTGCGGGCGGACGTCATCGGCGCCGAGCCGGCGCACGCGCTCGCCGCCGCGGTGTACATGAACTTCATCCTGATGTTCTTCAACCTCGTGCCGTTCCCGCCCCTCGACGGCGGCACGGTGCTCGCGGGCCTTCTTCCGCGCCACATGCTGCCCACGTGGGAGAACCTGTCGCGCTACGGCTTCCTCATCGTGGCGCTCATCGCGTTCACGCCGCTCCGCGTGGTGTTCCTCGCGCCCGCGCAGTGGTTCTTCCGCACATGGATGGGTCTTCTAGGGATGTAGTGATGAACGAGGTCCAAGTCCACCTTCCCGTGTTCGAGGGGCCGCTCGATCTCCTGCTCCATCTGGTCAAGAAGCACGAGCTCGACGTGCTGGACATCCCGGTGGCGTTCATCACCGAGAAGTACCTCGAATACCTCGAGATCATGCGGAAGCTGAGTCTGGACGTCGCCGGCGAGTACCTGCTCATGGCCGCCACGCTCGCCCACCTCAAGTCGCGCGAGCTCCTGCCCACGCCCGAGGTGGGGCCGGACGAGGAGCTCCCCGAGGACGAGGCGGATCCGCGCCAGGAGCTCATCCGGCGTCTGCTCGAATACCAGAAGTACAAGTCGGCGGCGGCTTCCCTCGAGGCGCGTCCGGTGGTCGGGCGGAACGTATTCATCCGCGGCATGGCGATGGGCGAGGAGGGCGGCGAGGACTCGCCGCTCGCCGAGGTGCCGGTGTTCAAGCTGATCGAGGCGCTGTCCGACGTCCTCAAGAAGGCGCGCGTCAAGCTCAGCCACGACATCACGGTCGAGCGCCTGAACATCGCCGACCGCATCCGGGAGCTCGCCGAGCGGCTCGACCGCGAGGGCGCGTTCAGCTTCTCGTCCTGCTTCGCGTTCGTCGAGCCGGCCGAGGGGGCGGAGGCGCGCGGCGCGGCGCAGCTCCGCCACGACATCGTGGTCACGTTCCTGGCGATCCTGGAAATGACCCGGCTCAAGATGATCCTCATCGCACAAGGGGACAACGACATTCTCGTTACGCGCGCCGTCGCGGCCGCGTGAAGGAGCCAAGCGTGAGCGAACCCACGGACAAGGAGGTTGCCGCCCACGCGGCGCCCGACACCGCCCCGCCGGAGGACGAGGCCTCCGGCGAGCTCGACGCCGTCGAGTCCGACGCCCCCGCGGTGGGCGAGGGGCGGGAGACGCCGGAGCGGCTCAAGTCGATCATCGAGAGCCTCCTGTTCGCGTCGGACAAGCCGCTGCCGCTGAAGCGGCTGGTCGACGTGACCAAGGAGCGCGACATCGAGAACGTCGCCGCTGCGGTCGAGGCGCTCCGCGCCGACTACGCCGACCGGGGGGTCGTCCTGCACGAGGTCGCCGGCGGCTTTCAGTTCCGCACCAACCCGATGAACGCCCACTGGGTGCGCGAGCTCGTCGCCGGAAAGCCCGTCAAGCTCACGCGCGCGCAGCTCGAGGTGCTCGCCATCGTCGCCTACCGCCAGCCGATCACCCGCCCCGAGGTCGACGAGATCCGCGGCGTGGACAGCGGCGGCACCATGAAGGTCCTCCTCGACCGCGGCCTCATCCGCGTCCTCGGCAAGAAGGAGGAGCCGGGGCGGCCGATGCTGTACGGGACGAGCAAGGAGTTCCTCGAGTTCTTCAATCTGAAGGATCTCAAGGATCTGCCGACGCTGAGGGAGTTTTACGAGCTCTCGGAGGACAGCATGGCGAAGATCCGCGAGCTCGACGAGTCGCGGCGCGAGGAAGCGCAGAAGGCGGAGTGACGCGGACCGCCGACGCGAAACCCGCCGCGATGCGTCTCCAGCGCTTCCTGGCGCAGGCGGGCGTGGCGTCGCGCCGGCGGGCGGAGACGCTGATCGTCGAGGGGCACGTCAAGGTCAACGGCAAGCCGGCGACCGAGCTCGGCACCAAGGTCGACCCGGCCAGGGACGAGGTGCGTGTCGACGGCAAGCTCGTCCTCCGCGAGGACCTCGTCTATTTCGTCCTGAACAAGCCCAAGGGCTACGTGAGCACGGTGGCGGATCCGCAGGGGCGGCACACCGTGATGGAGCTCCTGCCGCAGGATCTGCCCGCGCGCGTCGTCCCCGTGGGGCGGCTCGACTTCTACAGCGAGGGCGTGCTCCTGTTCACGAACGACGGCGAGCTGCAGGCGCGCCTGCTCGCGCCGCGGAGCCACGTAGACAAGACGTACCACGTGAAGATCCGCGGCAAGGTCACGCCCGCCCAGGTGGAGAAGCTCCGCGCGGGCGTGCGCCTCCGCCCGGAGAGAGACGGCGACGGCAGCCGCCGCGACGACACGCGCCGCACCGCGCCGGCGAAGGTGGATGTGCTCAAGTTCACCGGGACGCACACCTGGCTGGTGATGACGATCCGCGAGGGGCGATCGCGCCAGATCCACCGCATGGCCGAGGCGTTGAACCTGCAGGTGCTGAAGCTCCAGCGCGTGGCGTTCGGGGGGATCACGTATTTCGGCCTGAAGGTGGGCGAGCAGCGACGGCTCGAGCCCGACGAGGTGCGGCACCTGCGGCGGCTGGCCGGCCTCGTTGACACCCCTGCCGACGCCCGCTAACGTCGCCGGCCATGAGCCCGCGAGCGGAGGCGAGGATCCAAGCGACCCTGGAGCGAGGCACAGCCGAGCGACCTGGAGCTCCGAGCCGGAGCGAGCGGGCGAGGCAATAATGGAGCTCCGGACGTTCACGTACCTCGACATCCTGCAGCCGCAGCTCACCGGATTCCTGCAGACCGTGTCGCAGGGGTTCATGCCGCTCGAGGGGCAGGCGGCGCTGTTCATCGAGATCGCGCCGGGGATCGCCATCAACCAGCTCACCGACGCCGCGCTCAAGGCGACCACGGTGCAGCCGGGGATGCAGATCGTCGAGCGCGCGTACGGGCTCCTCGAGGTCCACGATTTCGACCAGGGCGAGGTCCGCGCCGCCGGCAAGGCGATCCTCGACCGGCTCGGCGTCGACGAGGACGCGCGCCTGCGCCCGCGCGTGCTGTCGGCGCAGACGATCACCGGCCTCGACGGCTGCCAGGCGCAGCTCATCAACCGCATGCGGCACGGCGACATGATCGTGCAGGGCCAGACGCTCTACGTGCTCGAGGTCCACCCGGCGGCGTACGCGGCGATCGCCGCGAACGAGGCGGAGAAGGCCGCGGAGGTGCATCTCCTCGAGACGATCACATTCGGCGCGTTCGGGCGGCTGTGGCTCGGCGGGCGCGAGGCGGAAATCGCCGCCGCCGCGCAGGCGATCGAGCGCACGCTGTCGTCGATCTCCGGGCGCGAGAACAAAGGGTAGCCCGACCCGCCGGGCGAGGTTACATTTCACATCCCATGACTGCGTTTCCGGGGATCGACTCGCAGATCGCCGAGCGACTGCTCTCGCTGGCTCTCTCCCGCGGGGGGGAGTACGCCGACCTTTACTTCGAGCACCGCGTCACCGCCGACATCGTCCTCGAGGAGGAGAAGATCAAGTCGCTGGGGCGGGGCATCTCGCTCGGCGTGGGCGTGCGCGTCCTGCGCGGCGACGCCACCGGCTACGCGTACAGCGAGGACCTGTCGTGGGAGCGGATGGAGGCGGCGGCGACGACGGCCGCGCAGATCGCGGCCGCGGGCGGCGGCCCGGCGCCCGTCGCGGTGGCGCCCATTACCGTCCCCGATCTGTACCCCGTGGGCCGGCCGACGATCGAGATCGCCCCCGTCGACAAGCTGGCGCTGCTCACGCGCGCCGACGCCGCGGCGCGCGCCTACGACCCGCGCATCGTCAAGTGCGAGGCGTCGCTGGTCGAGGAGCTGAAGCAGATCCTCGTCGTCACGTCCGACGGTCGACTCGTGCGCGACCGGCAGCCGCTGGTGCGGTTCGGCGTGCGCGCGGTGGCCGAGGACGGGGCGAAGCGCCAGTCCGGCTCGTCCGGCGGCGGGGGGCGCTTCGGCCTGGAGTACTTCGACGCCCACCCGCCCGAGGCGCACGGCCGTGAGGCGGCGCGCATCGCCGTCGCGATGCTCGACGCGCGCGAGGCGCCCGCCGGCGAGATGGCGGTCGTCCTCGGCCCGGCGGACTCCGGCGTGCTCCTCCACGAGGCGGTGGGGCACGGCCTGGAGGCGGACTTCAACCGCAAGAAGACGTCGAACTACACCGATCGCGTCGGGCAGCAGGTGGCGTCGCCGCTGTGCACCGTCGTCGACGACGGGACCGTCGTCCACTCGCGCGGCACGATCAACGTCGACGACGAGGGCCACGCGAGCCGCGAGAACCTGCTCATCGAGAACGGCGTCCTCGTCGGCTACATGCACGACCGACTGTCGGCGCGGCACTTCGGCCTGTCCCCGTCGGGGAACGGGCGGCGGCAGTCGTTCCGCCACGTGCCCATGCCGCGCATGACGAACACCGTGCTCCGTCCCGGCGAGCACGCGCCCGAGGACATCATCCGTTCGGTCGTGCGCGGCGTGTACGCCAAGCGGTTCTCCGGCGGCCAGGTCAACATCTCCAATGGGGACTTCGTGTTCTCGCTGACCGAGGGCTACCTCATCGAGGACGGCAAGATCACCGCCCCGCTCAAGGGGGTGAACCTCATCGGCAACGGGCCCGACGTGCTCACGCGGGTATCGATGGTGGGGAGCGACTTCGAGCTCTCCGACGGGATGTGGACGTGCGGCAAGGACGGCCAGTCGGTGCCCGTGGGCGTGGGCACCCCCACGGTCAAGATCGACCGCATCACCGTCGGAGGGACGCAGCGGTGAGAGCGAGAGAGCGGCGGCGCGCAAGAGGCGACGTGGAGCGAGGCGCAGCCGAGCGACTTGGAGCCGCGCGCCGCGGCGAGCGAGCGAGGCAACCATGAAAGACAGCGTCCGGGAGCTCACCGACGTGGCGGCGCGGGCGGCGGAGCTGGCCAGGCGCGCCGGCGCGGACGACGCCGAGGTCCTGTGCCGCGACGGCTCCGAGCTGACCGTCAAGGTGCGGCTGGGCGAGCCGGAGCTGGTCAAGGAGGCGCAGAGCCGCGCCCTCGGCCTGCGCGTCTTCGTCGATCGGCGCGCGGCCGTGACCTACACCTCGGACTTCACCCACGCGGCGCTGGCGAAGCTCGCCGAGGAGACGGTGGCGCTGGCCCGGCTCGCCGAGCCCGACGCCGCCAACACGCTCCCCGACGCCGACTACGCGTCCGACCTGCCCGACCTCGACCTGTGGGACGAGTCGGCGCTGGGGGTCGACGCGGCGACCGCGCTCCGCTGGGCGGTCGCGGGCGAGGATGCCGCGCGCAAGGCCGACCCGCGGGTCACCAACTCCGACGGCGCGACGTTCTCGCGCACGGCGGGGGCCAGCGCGTTCGCCAACACGGCCGGCTTCTCCGCCGGCGTGCGCGGCACCTACCAGACGTTCTACGTCGAGCCGATCTGCGACGACGAGGGCGGCAAGAAGCGCAGCGGCTACTGGTGGTCGGCGGGCCGGCACCTGGCGGCGCTGGAGTCGCCGGAGGCGGTGGGGCGCGAGGCGGCGCGGCGCACCGTCGCCAAGCTCGGCAGCCGCAAGGTGGACACGTGCGAGGCGCCGGTGGTGTTCGACCCCGACGCGGCGCGCGCGCTCCTGGGCGCGCTGTTCGGCGTCGCCAACGGCGGCGCGTGGTACCGCAAGTCGAGCTACCTCCTCGGGCACGAGGGGCAGGCGTGCGCGTCGCCGCTGGTGACCATCATCGACGATCCGCTCATCCCGCGCGCGCCGGGCTCGCGGCCGTTCGACGGCGACGGGCTGCGCTCGCGCCGCAACACCGTCGTCGACGCCGGGATCCTGAGGACGATCCTCTGCGACACGTACACCGCCCGCAAGCTCGGGCGGACGAGCACCGGCTCGGCGGGGCGGGGCGTGGGCGGCGCGCCCGGTCCGACGACCTCGAACTTCATCCTCCGCGCGGGCGAGACGCCCGCGGCCGACATCGTCAAGGGCGTGAAGGCCGGCCTGTACGTCACCGAGATGATGGGGATGGGCTTCAACCCCGTGACCGGCGACTTCTCGCGCGGCGCGGCCGGCTTCTGGATCGAGGGCGGCGCGCTGGCGTTCCCCGTATCCGAGGTCACCATCTCGGCCAACTTCGACGACGTGTGGAAGCGCGTGGACGCGGTCGGCGACGACCTCGACCTGCGCTCCTCGACGGCGTCCCCCACGCTCCGGGTAGCGAGCATGACGATCGCGGGGCGCTGACTATGAGACGAGCGGCGATGATCCTGGCTTTGTTGCTCTCGGCGGGGGCGGCGGACGCGCGGCGGGGCGTCGGCGGCGTCGGCATCGGGGCGGCGATCGGGGAGCCGACCGGCGGCACGCTCGAGATCTGGCTCAGCGGGCCCACGTCGTTCGATTTCCTGATCGGGATCGGCAGCTTCGACGACCACAACCTCTACATCCACGCCGACTTCAAGGTGTACCCGGTCGATCTCGCCGGCGGCCGCGGCAGCGTCGGCCTGCCCCTGTACCTGGGCATCGGCGGGTGGATCTACAACCCGGGCGACAACCTGTACGCGGGGCCGCGCGTGCCGTTCGGGCTGGCGCTCCATTTCCGCGACGCGCCGCTGCAGCTGTTCATCGAGGTGGCGGTCAAGTTCTGGCTGGTGCGGCCGGCCGGCGTGGACCGCGTCGCCGACGCCGACGTGAACGGTGGGTTCCGCATCTTCTTCTAGCCGCTGGCTGCGCGGCTTCGTCGTCCTCGCACTCCTCGGCGCGACGCTGGGCGTCCTGCTCGACGGGATCCACTCGCACTTCGGCGCGACGAGCTACGCCCATCCCGTTTTCTTCCGCGCGGCCTGGTGGGTGCCGCCGCTGTTCGCCGGGGCATTCGCGTCGGGCCTCCTGCGACCGCTCCTCGAGCGGGCGCTCGGCAAGGTCGCCGCCCCGCCGGCCGCGGGCGACGTGCTCCTGGCGCTGGGGATCTTCGTCGCCGCCTACTGGCTGACCGTGGCCCCGCTCGCCTGGCCGATCGTCGCCGCCGCGCTCCTCTCGATGTTCGCGTTCAGCTGGTGGCGGTACGACCGCTCGCCCGTCGTCCTCGGCATGGCCGTCGCCGTCGCGTTCATCGGGCCGGCGATCGAATCGCTGCTGGTGTCGCGCGGCCTGTTCGTCCACCACCAGGCGATCGCGTTCGGCGTGCCGGGGTGGCTGCCGTTCCTCTATCTCAACTCGGCGGTGCCGCTGTGCGGGCTCGCCAAGCGCCTTGTCGACGGCTGAGGATCGCCGCGCCGGCCCAGATCGCCGCGAGCGGCGCGAGGCTCGGAAGGCCCCGCAGGCCCAGCTTCTCTCCCAGGTTCCACGCGTCGTGCGGGATCGACCCGCCGCGCAGGCGCGCCGGGTCGGCGCCCGCCTCGTCGAACGACTGGTGGTTGAGCGCGAGATCGCCATCGCGGAACGCCGGCCACAGGAGGTCGCCGAGCGGCCGGCGAACGTTCTCGGGCGGCTGGGCCGTCGTCGCCACCGCGACGAGCTGGATCCCTCCCGAGACCAGCGAGGCGGCGACGAGCAGCGCGCGCAAGGGCGTCCGGCCGCGCGACCAGGCGAACGCCAGGAGGAGCGCCAGGAACGGCAGCGCCGGCGCCAGGTGGCGCGGCCCGAACGACCAGCCGCCGTGCCAGTACTTGTAGGCCGCGTTGAACAGGAAGTAGTAGACGACGATCGCGGCCGCCACCCCACCGGCGCGGCGCGGCGCCGTCAGCCAGCCGAGGGGCGCGAAGACGAGCACCGGCGCGAAGAAGAACAGCCCGCGGTACCCGCCGAACGAGATCTCGAACAGGATGTCGAGCTTGGGCCACGTCACGCCCATGAAGCCTTCCCTCATCCCGCTCCACCCCTCGAGGTGGGTGTACCCGGTCTGGAACGGCGCGCCGAACGCGGCGACGTTGTAGGCCACGAACGCGCCGACGGCGACGAGCCCCCCGGCGGCGATCCCCGCGGCGACGCGCAGCCGGCTCGGCGCCGCGGCCTGCGCCAGCGCGAACCCGCATATGAGCAGCCCGGGCGGCGCGGTGGGGAACTCGGTGATCGTGCCCCACCCGACGGCGAGGCCGATCGCCAGGCCGAGGAGGAGCGGGCGCGCGCTCGCCGGCAGCGCCGTCGCCGCCGCGAACGCGGCGACGAGGCAGAACGTGGCCAGGGCATGGCCGAAGAACAGGGTGGCGTACGCCCAGGCCGGCGTGGCCAGCCCGAACGCGAGCGCCGCGAACGTCGCGCCTCCCTCGGAGGCGCCGAGCCGGCGCGCGGCGCCGGCGAGCAGCCACGCGGCGAGCGCGGTGGGCAGCGCCGCGGTCCACAGCGTCGCCAGCCACGACAGCCAGGCGACGTCGGCGACGAACGGCCGCGCCGCGGCCACCGCCGGCACCGCCGCCAGCGCCAGCCCGGGCGCCTTGTCGGAGTAGTAGTGCCCGTTCCAGCGCGCCTTGTCGCCGGTGTTGCGGTGGTAGTCGTCGATGCGCAGCGTCCCCTCGTCGACAATCGCGCGCACCAGGTCGAAGCGCGAGTTCTGGTTCCATCCGCCGGCCTGATAGAACCAGGCGAAGGTGACGAACAAGGCCAGATACTTCATTGTTGCACCGCCGGCTCGCTCCGGCTCGCTGCTCCAGGTCGCTCGGCTCTGCCTCGCTCCATGGTCGCATCCATGCTCGCCTCCGCTCGCCGGCTAGGGGAACAGCGGGCGGAGCCGGGCGAGCACCGCATCGTGGAGGATGCCGTTCGAGGCGAGGAGACCGCGCGCGTTGCTGAGCTCGGCGCGGTCGTAGGCGAGCGGCTCCCCCCACAGGTCGGTGATCCTGCCGCCGGCCGCGACGAGCAGCGCCTCGGGCGCGCACGTGTCCCACGCCTTGGACTTGGACGACGGATTCACGTAGAGGTCCATCTCGCCCATGGCGATGAGCCCGAGCTTGAGCCCGACCGAGCCGATGTTCATCTCGCTCGAGATGCCGAGCGCGTTCTTCACGTCGTCGATCTGGCGCGAGCGATGCGACTTCGACGCCACCAGCCGGATCTGGCTCACGTCGGAGACGGCCGACACGGCGAGCCGGCGCGGCTCCCCGCCCTCGGCCACCCAGGCCCCCGCGCCCGCCTCGGCCCAGAACATGCGCTCGCCGATCGGCTGGTAGATGACGCCGGCGGCGGGCCGGCCGTCGACGGCGAGCCCGATCATGACGGCGAAGCCGGCGCGCCCGCGGATGAAGTCGTTCGTCCCATCGACCGGATCGATGAACCACACCCGGCCGCCGGCGAGGCGCCGCTCGTCGTCGGGCGCCTCCTCGGAGATGACGACGTCGGCGGGGAACTCGCGGCGCAGCCCCTCGACGATGAGCTCGGAGGCCTCGCGGTCGGCGCGCGTGACCGGCTCGTTCCCGGCCTTGCGGTCGACCGTCACGTCGGTCCCGTGGTAGGCGAGGGTGAGCTTTCCCGCCGCGCGCGCGAGCCCGGTGGCGACGTCCAGCTCCCGTTGCATCCCGAAAGTATAGCGGCCGGATATGACTACGAGACCTCGGCGAGCGAGTTCGCGAGCACGACGCGGTCGTCCTGCGTCTTGGCGCGGATCACCCACTTTCCGGGCTCGATCTGCCACCCCTCGGTGGTGAGCGTGTCGCCGGGGAACACCACGCCGGCGAACCGCGCCGCGAAGCTGTGAAACCGCTTCGGGTCGCCGCCGCAGGCGTGCTTGAGCACCGCGCGCCCGGCGTGGCCGTAGGTGCACAGCCCGTGGAGGATCGGCCGGTCGAATCCGGCCATGCGCGCGAACTGCGGCGAGGCATGGAGCGGGTTCAGGTCGCCCGACAGCCGGTAGAGGAGCGCCTGCTCGGGGAGGGTCTTCTCCGCCATGACGAAGTCGGGAGCCTTGCCCTCGGGCGGGTCGGCCTTGAGCGCCTCGGGCCCGCGCGCGCCGCCGAAGCCGCCCTCGCCGCGCACGAAGATCGAGAACACGTTCTCGAACACCGGCTCGTTCCTCTCGTCGTAGGTGTAGGCCTCGACGATCGCCAGCGCGCCCTTGCCCTTGTCGTAGATGCCCTTGACCTCCGCCACCGTCGACAGCTCCCCCTGCGGCGCGATCGGCTTCTTGAGGATGATCTTCTGCTCGCCGTGGAGCACCATCATCGGGTTGGCGCCGAGCTCCCCCGTCACGCTCACCAGGGCGTGGAACGACGGGATCACCGCGAACGTGGGCAGGACCTTGGGCCCCGCCATCTCGAACAGGAAGTCGAGCTCGTCGGCGCGCGCCCCCACGCCGAGCGCGTAGAGCACCGTGTCGCGCCAGGTGTACTTGTGCTTCTGCGGCGCGGATTTCTTGCCCACCAGTTCCATGCGGATCGCCATGGCTACTCCTTTAGCACGTACCGGGCGATGTTGATGATCTGGATCTCGTCCGTCCCCCCGCCGATCTGCAGGAGCTTCGCGTCCCGGGCGAGCTGCTCGACGTGGTACTCGCGCATGTAGCCGTTGCCGCCGAAGATCTGCACCGCCTCGAGCGCCACCTCGGTGGCCGCGCGCGCGCAGTAGAGCTTGGTCGCCGACGCCTCCGCCGGGGTCATGCTCGACCCGGCCTTGGCCAGCCAGATCTGCTTGAACAGCAGGTTCTCCACGTTCTGCTTGTGGACGAACATGCGCGCCAGCTTCTCCTGGATGAGCTGGTACTCGGCGATGGCGCGGCCCCAGGTCCGGCGCTCCTTGGCATACGCCGCCGACACCTCGAGACAGCGGTCGATGATGCCGTAGGCCATCGCCGCCAGCGTGGTGCGCTCGCCGTGGAACACGTCCTTGGCCTTGTCGCGCGCCTGCTCCTCCTCGCGCTCCCCGAGGAGGTTCTCCCGCGGCACGCGCACGTCCTGGAGGAACAGCTCGCCGGTCGGCGACGCGTGCATGCCCATCTTGCGCATCGGTGCGGGCTGCGAGAAGCCGGGGGTGCCCTTCTCGACGATGAACGCGTGGATCGGGCGCTCGGCGAGCGGCGCGCTCTGGCCGCGATCGATCTTGGCGTAGACGACGCACACGTCGGCGAACGGGGCGTTGGTGATGAACGTCTTCTGCCCGTTGAGGACGTAGTCGTCCCCGTCGGGGCGCGCCACGGTGCGCATCGAGCCGAACGCGTCCGAGCCCGCGCCCGGCTCGGTCATGCCCCAGCAGCCGATCTTCTCCATCGTGAGGATGGGGAGCGCCCACCGCCGTCGCTGCGCCGGCGTCCCCTTGGCCATGATCGCGCCGCCGGCGAGGCCGACCCACGCGCCGAACGCCATGAAGAAGCCCGGGTTGATGCGCGACATCTCGACGGCGAGGATGGCCTGCATGGC
>DATFWE010000316.1:0-7680 GCA_035259575.1 Haliangiales bacterium | reverse complement strand
CGTCGCGTATACTGCGCGGCATGTTCGCGTTCCGAGACAAGCGAATTCGGCCGCTCCTCAGCGCCGAGGCCATCGCCGACAAGGTCGCGGAGATGGGCCGCGCCATCACCCGCGACTACGCCGACACCGGGGAGGACCTCGTCCTCGTCAGCGTCATGAAGGGCTCGGTCATCTTCATGTCCGACCTGGCGCGCGCGATCGACCTGCCGCTCACCATGGAGCTCATCGGCATCGCCAGCTACGGCGATTCGACCAAGTCGTCGGGCGTCGTGCAGATCACCGCCGACCTCACGCGGCCGATCGAGGGCAAACACGTCATCATCTGCGAGGACATCGTCGACACCGGCCTCACCGTCGCCTACCTCCTCGACAACCTCGGCACCCGCAAGCCGAAGAGCCTCAACGTGGCGGCGCTCCTGCACAAGCCGGAGCGGTCGATCCAGCCCGTGCCGATCCAGTACCTCGGGTTCACGATCCCCAACCACTTCGTCGTCGGCTACGGGCTCGACTACGCCCAGCGCTACCGTAACCTGCCGTTCATCGGCCTGCTCGAGCCGGAGCCCGGCGCGGTGGACTGAGCGGTACGATCACACCGTCGCGAAACCCTCGAACAGCGATGTCATCGCCCCGGCGTCGCCCGGCCGCCGCCGGGCCCGGTCCGCCCACGCGCCCATCGCCCGGATCGCGGCCTCGAACGTCGCCCAGGTCAGCCCGTCGACCGGCAGCGACTGGCGGAGGATGTAGTGCGCGCCGGCGCGGTGGAGCGCGCCGATCGGCGCGTGGCGGTTTCGCTCCATCATCTCGCCCGCGTCGCGGTGCGCGTAGGCGTACGTCGTCTCGACGACGATCATGCGCGGCGCGCGCTCGTCGAGTCGGATGCTGAAGCGCCGGCTCCCCAATAGGAAGCCCAGCGACGCCGGCTCGTCGTGGACGATGGGGGCCCGCGCGCGCAGGACCTGGCGGACTCCGTCCCAAGCGTTCATGCCGCGGGATGGTGCATGCCGCGTGCCCCGCGCAACCGGGCGGAATCGCGCGCCGACGCGCGCGCGCCGGTGGATCGAATGATCCAGCGCCGGTCGACACGATCCCGCGTCCCGGCTAGTACGAGAACTCGTCCTTCCCGTCCTCGATCGCGCGATCGATCTTCCGCCGCAGGTCGCCGAGCTGGCGCAGGAGCTCGAAGTGACGCTCGCGGAAGGCGGTGAGGTAGCGGCGCTCGCGCAGCTTGATGCGGTGCGCCTCGGCGAGCTCGGGGAGGCGCTCGAGGAGCTGGGTCACCGACGTGAAGCGATCCACGAGCGGGATCGTCTGCGTCGCCTCCACGATCGCGAGCTTGTCCCCCGGCTCGTAGGCGACGACGGTCATCTCCGGCGAGCCGGCCTTGAGCGTCTTCATCACCATCGAGCTCGGCAGGTCGGCGAGCGACGGCCCCACGAACGCCATGTGGAACGTCGAGCTCGACGCCACGTCGAGCGCCTCGCCGCCGTTCTGCGCCAGGACGAACGAGAACCCGGGCGGCGGATTCCGGGTCACGCCCTGGTACAGCCGGTCGTCGGCGTCGACGAATAGGACGCGCAGGTCCTCGCCCAGGGCGGTCCGCTCCGGGTCGCGTCCGGCCACGCGGTCTTCGAGATCGACCGCGCGGCGTTCCGCCTCCATGAGCTGGGTCAGGAACCCCTCGAGCCGATCGCGCGCCTCGCCGAGGAGCGCGCCGGCGCCCCGTCGCGACGTCGCGTCGGAGACGGCGTCGACGATGCGCGCCTTCAGGTACTCGATGTGCTCGGGCGCCTTCATCACCACGTCGTGCGCCCCGGCGCGGAACGCGGCCACGGCCGCGTCGAACGACTTGCGCGGCGACAGCACCAGCACCAGCGTCGGCGGCGATTTCTCCCGCACCGCCTTGACCAGCGCGAGCCCGTTGTTCGGCACGTAAAGGTCGAGGTCGACGACGACCACGCCGAAGAACTTCGTCGCGATGAGCTCGAGCGCGCGCTCGTCCGATCCCACCGCGGTCACCGCGAGCCCGGTCGGCTCGAGCAGGCGCTCCATCCCCTTCTGCACCGACACGTCGGCGTCCACCACCAGGACCTCCGCGCCCTGAAGCTCACGCGCGGGGGAGATCTGGCTCTTGTCCGCGGCCATTTGTCGCTCCGCCAGACTACGAAAATCCCCTCGGAGGCGCAAATGTCGTATGATGCGGCGGAGTGACGCCGCTACTCGAACGGGTGCTCACGGCGGCGCGTCAGCTCGGCGCCTCCGACATCCACCTGAAGGTGGGGCTGCCGCCGATTTTTCGCATCAAGGGTGAGCTGCGCACGGTGAGGGACGTACCCGCCCTCACCCGCGAGATGCTGATCGCGTTCGCCGACGGCATGATGAACGAGCGGCAGAAGGCGGAGTTCGACTCCTCGTGGGACGTCGATCTCGCCTACGGAACGCCCGACGGAGGGCGCTTCCGCGTGAACGTGTTCCAGCAGCGCGGGCAGATGGGCATGGTCATGCGCCTCATCCCGCCCGAGGTGCCGCCGTTCGATCGGTTGAACCTGCCTCAGGCGGTGCTGCGCCTCGCCGACGAGCAGCGCGGGCTGGTGCTCGTCACCGGCATCACCGGCTCGGGCAAGTCCACGACGCTGGCGGCGCTCATCGATCACATCAACCAGCGGCGCGCCTGCCACATCGTCACCATCGAGGACCCGATCGAGTACGCGTTCCGGGACCGCCGGTCGGTGGTGAACCAGCGCGAGCTCGGCTTCGACACCCGCTCGTTCGCCAAGGCCCTGCGCGCGGCGCTGCGCCAGGATCCCGACGTCATCCTCGTCGGCGAGATGCGCGACCACGAGACCACCGAGATCGCTCTCGTCGCCGCCGAGACGGGGCACCTCGTCCTCAGCACGCTCCACACGGTCGACGCCATGGAGACGGTCAACCGCGTGATCTCGATCTTTCCACCGCACCAGCAGGCGCAGATCCGCATCCAGCTCGCCGGCGTTCTCCGCGGCGTCGTGTCGCAGCGCCTCATCGCGCGCGCCGACGGCAAGGGGATGGTCCCGGCGGTGGAGATCCTCGTCGCCAGCGCGCGGGTCAAGGAGCTCGTCGCCGACGCCGAGCGCACGCGCGAGATCCGCGAGGCGATCGGCCAGGGGCGCGAGCCCTACGGCATGCAGACGTTCGATCAATCCCTCATCGACCTTGTCCAACGGCGGCTGGTGACCTACGAGGACGCGCTGCGTGCCTCGTCGAACCCCGACGACTTCGCGCTCGCGTTCCGCGGCGTGTCCGGCGGAGGCGGCGATCCCTGGGTCGCGCAGCAAGTGCGCAAGCACAACCCTGCCGGCGCCTCTCAACCACAACCACAACAGGCCTCCCCCCATGCTCCGACCGAGTTCGAGATTGAGCGTTTTGGCAAGGAATAGCCTCGTCGTTGTCACCTTCGCCCTCGCCGGCCTCATCGCCGGCGCGGCCGAAGCGCGCAAGCAGGTGGTGGTGGAAAAGCTGGGCGGCCGCGGCACGCGCTACGTCCAGTCCGCCGTCGAGGAGGTCGTCACGCGCGAGAACGATCTCGCCAGCGCGGCGACGTTTCACCGCACAGCCGCGAAGAAACGCGTGTCGCTGCGCAAGGACGCCGGCTGGGCGAAGGTCGCCAAGGAGCTCGGCGTCGACGCCGTCGTGTCCGGCACGCTCAAGAAGACGACGTTCAAGGGCACCAAGTCCCAGTACAAGCTCACGCTGGCGGTGCGCGAGGGCAAGTCGGGGAGCGCGATCGAGGCGGTGACGGTGATCCTCGCCTCCGACCGGCCGAAAGCCGACGACAAGGAAGCGATCGCGCGGTCGCTCCTGCCCGTCCTCGCCAAGGCGAGTCCCGTCGCGGGCGCGGCGGAGCAGCCGGTCGTGGAGGTGACCCCCACCGAGCCGCCCAGGGGCGGTCCGGCGGCGGCGGCGCCGCCCGCGGCGTCCATGGAGGACACCGAGGTCGCGCCCACCAAGGCGCAGATCCCCGGACGCACGCCCATCGCCGAGGCGAAGCCGGACGTCGAGACGACCGTGGCGACGAGCGAGGAGCTCGCCACCGCCCGGCGGTACCGCTACCTCGGCGCCGACGTGGCGGTGGGGCTCGCGTTCCTCAAACGCGACCTGTCGTTCACCTCGTCCGACGCGCTCACGCCCGCCCAGCGGCCCAACGAGTACAAGGGCGGCTCCCCGGTGGCGTCGCTTGCGGTCCTCGGCGAGGTGTATCCGCTGTCGTTCGGCGATCGCGGCGGTCTGGCCTCGGGCATCGGCGCCGGCGCGTACCTCGAGCGCGTGTTCACGCTCAAGTCGAGCCTGGGCGCGACCGACTACGACACGACGCAGACGGGGTTCGGCATCGGGCTGCGCTACCGCTACAACTTCGGCGGCTCGCCCACGTCGCCGAGCTTGAAGTTCCTTTTCGGCTGGAACCACCTCACGTTCAACATCGACCACGGCGCAACCGACATCGACCTGCCGAACGTGTCGTACAGCTACCTCGACCTGGGGCTGGGCGGGCGCGTGCCGCTGACGGTCCCGTGGCTGTCGCTGTTCGCCGAGGCGCGCTGGCTGTTCGTCCTGTCCGCGGGCGAGATCAGCGACCAGGCGTGGTACGGCGGCGGCAGCAAGAAGGGGCTCGACATCGACGGCGGCGTCGAGGCGCGCGTGGCGGAGGCGTGGTCCATCCGGGCCGGCGTCCACTACCGCCGCATCACGTTCGATTTCGACGGGACGGGCCTCAGGGCCAACAACCGCGACAACAACCCCGCCAGCCAGGACGTGGGCGGGGCGCTCGACCAGTTCCTGCAGTTCTACCTGCTTGTCGGCTACGTCTTCTAGAGGCGCGCCGCGACCGATCCACTCCGCCCCCGCTTCCGTATCGTATCGCATGGATGGCCTCGGGCGCGCCGCTCTCCTCATCGTGTCGAGCGTCGCGTTCGGCGTACCCGCCGTCGCGCGCGCCCAGGACGCCGGCCAGGTCGTGAGCGCGCCCGCCGAGGCGACCGAGCTCCCCGAGGTCGTCGTGCGCGGAAGGGCCGAGGATCTTCTCGGCGCCGGCGTCAGCGCGTCGCAGGGAGTGCTCGATCGCGTCGACCTCGAGGACAAGCCGCTCCTCCGCCGCGGCGAGGTGCTCGAGACCGTGCCCGGCATGGTCGTCACCCAGCACTCCGGCGAGGGCAAGGCCAACCAGTACTTCCTGCGCGGGTTCAACCTCGATCACGGCACCGACTTCGCCCTGTCGGTCGACGGCATCCCGGTCAACCTGCGCAGCCACGCGCACGGGCAGGGGTATACCGACCTCAACTTCGTGATCCCGGAGCTGGTCGACCGCCTCGAGTTCAAGAAGGGCCCGTTCTACCCCGAGGTCGGCGACTTCTCGGGCGCCGGCGCGGCCGACCTGCGTCTCGCGAGCCGGCTGCTGGAGGCGATCGGGCGGGCCGAGGTGGGCATGTTCGGCCACGTGCGCGCGCTGGTCGCGGACTCCCCGACGGTGGGACCGGGAAACCTCCTCTACGCCGTCGAGTACGGCCACTACGACGGGCCGTGGGAGCTGAAGCAAGGGTCGAATCGCGTGAACGGCGTGCTCCGCTACGCGTGGGGCGACGGGCGGGATCGATTCCGCCTCACCGGCGGCGCCTACCTCGCCCCGCTGTGGCATGCCACGGACCAGATCGCGCAACGGGCGGTGGATTCGGGGCAGATCTCGCGGCTGGGCGCCCTGGACGCCTCCGACGGCGGCACCACCGGACGCGGCTCGCTGTACTTCGACTGGGTCCACGAGGCCGGCGAGCGCACGACCAGGCTTCTCCTCTACGGCACCTACTACCGGCTCGACCTCTACTCGAACTTCACCTACTTCCTCGACGACCCGGTGAACGGCGACCAGTTCGAACAGGTCGACCGGCGGCTCGTCGCCGGCGGCGAGCTCAGCCACACCTGGCGCGCCGCGTGGGGGAGCTTCCCCGTCGAGAACACGCTCGGCCTGCAGCTCCGCAACGACTACATCCCCACCGTGTCCCTCCGCCGCACCGTCGGCCGCGAGCTTGTCGGCGTGACCAGCGACGACCGCGTCGAGGAGCTGAGCGTCGGCGCCTACGCGGGGAACCAGATCCGCTGGACGAGCTGGCTGCGCACGGCGATCGGGCTTAGGGCCGACGTCTACGCGATCGACGTCGCGAGCGACACCGCGGCGAACTCGGGCGGCAAGGCCGCCGCCATCGTCAACCCCAAGGCGACCCTGACGTTCGGGCCCTGGGCCAAGACCGAGCTGTATGTCGACTTCGGCACCGGCTTCCACAGCAACGACGCGCGCGGCGCGACCGTCACCGTCGGGCCGGATCCCGCGAACCCGCCGGCGCAGGTGCCGCTCCTGGTGCGCACCGTCGGCGCCGAGCTCGGCCTGCGCACGGCGATCCTGCCCGGGCTCGCCAGCACGCTGTCGCTGTGGTACCTGCGCTCGGAGTCGGAGCTGACGTTCGCCGGCGATTCCGGCGACACCGAGGCCAACCCGCCGAGCCGGAAATTCGGCGTCGAGTGGTCGAGCTCGTACCGGCCGCTCCCCTGGCTCACGCTGGCCGCCGACATCTCGGCGACCCGGGCCCGCTACGTCGACAACCCGGCCGGCGACGCCATCGCCAACTCGATCCCTTTCGTGCTCACCGGCGGCGCCACGGTGGATACGCCGACCGGCGCGTTCGGCAGCTTGCGACTGCGCCATTTCAGCTCGCGGCCGCTCATCGAGGACGACAGCGTGCGCCAACCCGCGTCGACGCTCGTCAACCTCAAGCTCGGCTACCGCCGCGCATGGTGGGAGGGCGCCGTCGAGGTCTACAACCTCTTCGACGCCAAGACGGACGAAATCGCCTACTTCTACCGATCGCGTCTCCCCGGGGAGCCGGCGGCGGGCGTGGAGGACGTGCACTTTCATCCCGCCGACCCCATCCAGGTGCGGGTAAGCTTCACGGCGCATTACTAGCGGAGGACCGTGGACCGTCAGTTTCGCAAGAGCCTCATCGCCGCGACGGCCGGACACGCGCTGCTGCTCTCGGGGCTGAGGGTGCTCGCGAGCGCGAGCGCGCACGCGCAGCCGAAGCTGATCTATCCGGAGCTGGTGGTCGTCCGCGTCGCCGCGAAACCCGACCCGATGCACGCCTCCGCGCCCGCGCCCGTGCCCGACCCCGCGCCCGCGCCCGCCCGCCCCCGCCCGCCGGCGCGCGCGCCGCGACCGGTCCGCCAGGCCGTGCCGCCGCCCGCGCAGACGCCCGCGGCCCCGCCCACGGAAGCGGCCGCCCCCGTGCCCGGGCCGGCGCCCGTGCCCGTGCCCGCGTCGCACGGAGACTCCATCGTCGCCCGGCCGCGCTACCGCGACAACCCCAAGCCCGACTACCCCACGCCGTCGCTGCGGCGGCGGGAGGAGGGCGTGGTGCTCTTGAACGTCGAGGTGGACGCGGACGGCCGGTCGGGGGACATCGCCCTGAAACAGACGAGCGGCCACGCGCTCCTCGACGAGGCCGCGATCCGGGCCGTGGGACGCTGGACGTTCGAGCCGGCGCGCGTCGACGGGCGCGCGGTGGCGAGCCGGGTCGTCGTGCCGGTGCGCTTCTCGCTCACGAACCCGTAGGCGCTAGCGGGGACCGCCCCGAAGGGGCGGGAACCCCGCTATTCTTTTTCCCT
>DATFWE010000315.1:0-31670 GCA_035259575.1 Haliangiales bacterium | reverse complement strand
GCTGGAGTCCGGCGCGCGCGATCGCCACCAGCTCGCGGGCGGCGTCGCCGACCGTCCCGCCGCTGGGCAGCGGCGCGCGCAGCCCCGCGCGGGGCACGACCTCGCGCACGGTCAATCGATCGGCGTAGCTCCAGCCAGCGGTGAGCGCGACCGTCGCCCGCCGCGCGTCGGCGTCGTAAAGGAACCCTTTGTACAGGGCGGGCAGCGACAGCATCATCGGCACCGAACCGGCGTCGGCGCCGCGCACCTCGAGGTAGTGCTTGAGCCGCACCTCGGGAAACAGCGTCGTCAGGTGCGTGTCCCAGTCCTCGATCGTCGCCGCCTCCCCCTGGTACCCCTCGCGCAGGAACCGCCGGAACGTGAACCCGGGCGCCTCGAAATAGCGCCCGTCGCGGTAGAGGAACAGGAGCGGCACGTCCAGCGCCCATTCGGTGTAGGCGCGGAACAGCCCCTCGCCGTCGGCGAACGCAAACGGCAGGAGGCCGCAGCGGACGGGGTCGGTGTCGAGCCAGGCGCGCGCGCGGTAGCTCTGGTAGCCGGTGTCGCCGTCGTCGGCGAGCGGCGAGCTGGCGAACAGCGCGGTGATGATCGAGGTCACCCCCATGGACGCGCGCAGCTTCTCCGCGGCGTCGGCCTCGTCGCCGTAGTCGAGGTTGGCCTGGACCGTCGCCGTCCGCTTCATCATGTCGTGGGCGTGGGCGCCCGTGCGCGCGAGCGCCACGCGCATGACGTCGTAGCGCCCCTTGGGGATCCACGGCACATCGTCGACCTTGCCGAACGGGCGAAACCCGATGCCCAGCCACGCCATCCCGAGCGGCGCGGATCGCCGGCGGATCTCGGCGAGGTGGTTCTTGAGCTCGCGCTCGACCTCGGCCAGGGTGAACACCGGCTCGCCCGAGAGCTCGAGCTGTCCGCCGGGCTCGAGCGTGATTCGCTCGGGCGGGCGGGCGAGGGCGATGAGGCGGTCGGCCTCGACGATCTTGTCCCACCCCTCGTTCTCGGCGAGCGCCCCGAACAGATCGACGATGTCGCGGTACGACACCGCGTCGCCGGTGTCGGGGCGGACGCCGATCTTTTCGTGCTCCACGCCGATGCGCCAGGCCTCGGGACACTTGCGGCCGGCGGCGAAGCGGTGCACCAGCGCGTCGGCCGAGGGGATGGGCGTGGCGGTCTTTACGACGCGATCCGTCATCGAGGCGGCTCGGAGCCTAGCACGGGGATATATGATGCAGCTCGCGGGCTTTTGGGTTACGGTCGCGCCGTGGGCAAGTCGACGACCCTCATCGCGAAGCGAACGCGGGTGGGGGGCCGGATCGAGACCGACGGCGATGTGGTCATCGAGGGGCGCGTCGAAGGCGCCGTGGTCGCGGGCGGGCGGGTCGTGGTCGCCGAGTCGGGGATGGCGGTGGCCCAGATCCAGGCCGCGCGGGCGGAGATCGAGGGTCTGGTGATCGGCAACGTGATGGCGACCGAGCGGATCGGCGTCGCGGCGGGGGCGCGGGTAGTGGGGGACCTGCGCGCGCCCGACGTGTCGCTGCAGAACGGCGCGATCGTCGAGGGGACCGTGGATCGCCGTTCGGTCGACCGACGCGAACTCCCCCGCGCCGACGCCGAGACCGACGATCGCGCGTCCGCCTGGGCGCCCGACCCCGTGACCGAGCCGCGCGGCCGCACCACGCTTCGCGAGGCCGCCGCACCGGTGGTCCGTCCCGGTCGTCCGGTCGCGCGCGCGGCGTCGGCGGGCGGCGGGCCGCCGAGCTTGCCGCGCCCCGCGGCACGCGCCAAGCTGCAGCTGCGCAAACGGAGGGCGCAGCCGACATGACCCACGCGTTCGACGAGACGTTCGCCCGCCAGCGGGCGCGCCTGCTCGAGCTCTTGCGCCGCCTGTCGTTCGAGCGGCGCGCGGTGACGCTGTCGTCGGGCAAACCCTCGGACTTCTACATCGACGTGCGCCAGACCGCGCTGACGGCCGAGGGTCATTTCCTCGTCGGCCAGCTCCTCTACGCCCTCGTCGAGCGCCACGCCCCCGAGGCGGAGGCGGTCGGGGGCATGACGCTCGGCGCCGACCCGCTGGCCAGCGCCGTGTCGCTGGTGAGCTTCGTCGCCGGGCGGCCGCGCCACGCGTTCTACGTGCGCAAGGAGCCCAAGGGGCACGGCACCAAGGTGTGGATCGAGGGCGCCAGGTCCCTGCGGTCCGGGATGCCGGTGGTGATCGTCGAGGACGTGATCACGACCGGCGGCTCGGCGCTGCGGGCGATCGAGCGGGCCCACCTCCACGAGCTGAAGGTCGTGCACGTGCTGGCGGTGGTCGATCGCGACGAGGAGGGCGGGCGCGAAGCGATCGCCCGCGAGGCCCCGGTGAGCGCGCTGTTCGCGCGCGGCGATTTTTTGGAGACATGAGGGCGGCGCTCCTGTTGATCCTGTGCGCCTGCGGGTCCCCGGCCGCGTCGGTGAAGCTCGGGACCGCCTGGCCGGAAAAGCCCGCCGGCTACGCCGACGCCTACGAGCGGTGGACGCGGCGGGCGGCACACTCGGTCGACCTGGTTCAGGTGATCGACGCGTCGGCGACGCTGGCGGCGCCCGAATGGCGCGCCGCCTACGCGGCCGAGCGGGCGCGGCGCACCGACCTGCCCCCGGGCGAGGCCGACGCCCTCGCCGCCACCCAGCGCGCCGACGGCGAGGCGACGTGGGAGGTCGAGCTCATCGTCGCCACCGCCAAGCCGGCGTGGAACGACTTCCACAAGCCGCAGCGCACGATGTGGCGCGTCGCGCTCGCCGGCGACGACGGGCGCGAGGTCGGGCCCGAATGGGTGCACGAGGACAAGCGGCCCCGGGCGGTGCTCGAGCAGTATTTCCCCGACATGGGCCCGTTCCACCGCGCCTACGTGCTGCGTTTCCCGCGCATCGCCCCCGACGGGCGCCCGCTCGTGGGCGGCGACGCGTCGCGCCTGTCGCTCAAGATCGGCAGCGCGCTGGCGAAGATCGAGATGAGCTGGGGTCCTTGACGCAAGCGAGCGAGCGCCGGCGCGGTTGCAGGCGACCCTGGAGCGAGGGGCAGCCGAGCGACCCGGAGCCCCGCGACGGCGCGAGCGAGCGGTAGAAAGAGGTGTGCGATGAAGGCTTACGAGGTTCATCCCGCCGAAGGCTTTGACGCGCTGAAGCTCGTCGATCGGCCGTCGCCGCCGCTCGGCCCGCGCGACGTGCGCGTGCGCGTGCGCGCGGTCTCGCTCAACTACCGCGACCTGGTCACGGTCAAGAACGCGGGGCGGCGCGGCCCGCCCATCGTGCCCTGCTCCGACGGGGCGGGCGAGGTGGTGGAGGTGGGCAAGGATGTCAAGCGCGTCGCGGTGGGGGCGCGCGTCGCCGCCACGTTCTTTCCCAACTGGATCGACGGGGAGCCCACCGCCGAGACGTTCGCCGGCGCGCTCGGCGGGGACGCCGACGGCATGCTCGCGGAGGAGGTCGTCCTCGACGAGCGCGCGTGGGTCCCGATCCCCGAGCACCTGTCGTACGAGGAAGGCGCCACGCTGCCATGCGCGGGCGTGACGGCGTACGCCGCGCTGTTCGTGGTCGCGCAGCTCCGCCCCGGGGATACGATTCTCGTCCAGGGCAGCGGCGGCGTGTCGATCTTCGCGCTGCAGCTCGCCCGCGCCGCGGGGGCGCGCGTCGTCGCCACGTCGAGCTCGGCGGACAAGCGCGCGCGCCTGGAGAAGCTCGGCGCGTACCTCACGCTCGACTACGTCGCCACGCCCAAGTGGGGCGACGCGGTGCGCGCCGCCACGGGCGGCCGCGGCGTCGACATCGTCGTCGAGGTGGGCGGCGCCGGCACCGTCGACCAGAGCGTGGCGGCGATCCGCTACGGTGGCACGATCAGCCTAATGGGGAACCTCACCGGCAGCGGGGGCCCGGTCAACCTCTACCTCCTGTTCCGCAAGAGCGCGAAGGTGCACGGGGTGTACGTCGGCTCGCGGCGGACGTTCGAGGACCTCAACCGCGCCATGGTGGAATCCAAGATCGCCCCGATCATCGACCGGACGTTCGCGTTCGGCGAGGCGCGCGCGGCGTACGAGCACCTCGCCAGCGGCAAGCACTTCGGCAAGGTGGTCGTCAAGGTGGCGTGACGGCTGGAAGCGATTCTCAGTCCAGCTCGCCCTGCTTCTCCAGCGCGTCCATGGCCGCCTTGAGGCTCACCTGCATGCGCCGGAAGCGCTCGCCGAGCTCGCCGATCTCGTCCTTGCTGTCGACGTCGATCGTCGCGTCCATGTCGCCGAGGCTGATGCGGTCGGCCACCGCCGCCAGGTGGGCGACCGGGCGCGTGATCGCGCGGACCACGACCGACAGGAGGAGCATGGTCAGGGCCAGCGCCACCGCGACCGCGGCGAGCTCGATGAGGCGGTTGCGGTTGTAGGTGGTCACGCGCACCTGCAGCAGGCGGTAGAGCTCGTCCGCGACCTTGTCCCACAGCGCCTGCTGCACGTCGAGGGGCTTGGTTGCCGTGGCGATGAAGTCGCGCGCCGGCACCGTCTCGCCGCCAGTCAGCTTCTTCTCCAGGTAGGCGACGAAGCCGCGCACCTCGCGCTTGTTCTCCTCGAGCGTGGCCTCGAGCGCGGCCTTGGTGCGCGCGTTGAAGTTCACGGCGAACCGGATGAACTCGAGGTGCTGGTTGAGCGCGTCGTCGATGCGGATGAACAGCGCCAGCAGCTGCTGCCGCCGCGTCGAGTTGTCCTCCCCCTGCCCGCCCGAGGCGTACAGCGCCGCCCCGATGGCGCGCGCCTGGCTGATCTCTTCGTGGAGCTTGGGGATCTTGAAGATGAGCGCGTCCACCAGGTAGTACGAGTCGACGTCGGGGTCGAGGATCAGGTTCGACGCGTTCCCGATCTCGTAGGTGAGGCGCATGGCCGCGCGCAGGAGCTTGCCGTGCTGGTCGAGGCTCTGCGCCGCGTTCATCGTCGCCATGTTCGCGCGCAGCGACTGCCACAGCTGGCGCAGCTCCTTGAGCAGGTCGGTCTTGCCGAACGCCTCGGCGTACTTCGCGTCCTCGGCCTGCGCCCCCTTGAAATCGACCTCGATCGCCGCGTCCACCTTGTCGAGCTGCTCCTTGAAGCTCGCGTCCCACAGCGCGGCCATCGCCAGGTCGCGGTGCACCGACACGTCCACCACCAGCTTGCGCAGCGGCGCGAGGTAGGACAGGCCGTCGACCTCGGCGCGGGAGAAGTCGATCACCTTCTGCGTCTCGATGAGCAGGAAGTACGCGAGCACCACGATGGGGATGCAGAACGCGATCGCGATGAGCGTGAACTTCTGCCAGATCCTCAGCCGTTTCAACATGGGCTACCTCGAGGCGGTACGAAGGGCGAGGAGCGTGGGGAGCAGATCCTCGCGCGGCCAGACGAGCGGGCGTTCGCGCCAGGCGGGCTGGATGTCCGCCGGCGATTGGATGTACTCGGCGTGCGCGTCCGCCCCCATCACGGTCCAGCTGGTGAGCAGGCGCGTCGACGAGCCGAGCGCGACCAGGATGCTGTTGTGCATGAGACGCGACAGCGGCTTGCGCTTGGTCACCTCGTAGTAGCGGACCAAGCGGATCGCGTCGTCGGTCCAGCGCAGGCGATCGCCGGTGGCGTGGTACGTCCACGTCCTGATGAACTCGGCGCGCTCGGTGTCGGTCAGCTCGGGCATGCTCACGTGGCGGAGCAGGAACCCGTACCCCGACGCCTCCATCTCGCTGAGCAGCCCCGGCGCCACCGCGGTGTCGCAGGTGACGAGGAACATGACCGACTTCCCCTCGGCGCGGCGGCCCAGCTCGACCAGGTCCGTCGCCTCCGCGGGCGTGATCGGCCGGCGCAGGTCGATCTCCATCATCGTCGGCAGAGTCGGGCTTCCCCCCGCCTCGGGCATGAGCTCGGTGACGACGCGATCGTGCCAGGCGGGCATGGGCCCCTGCCCCAGGTGGAGCTGCTCGAGCAGGCTCGCGCCCAGCGGCGGCGACTGGGGTCCGAGCGCCGCGCGCGCCGCCACGTAGAACCGCCGCTGGCCCACGTCGACGACGCTGCGCAGGACCGGCTTCAGCGTGTCCGGAGACGGGCCGTGGAACACCACGAGCGGCGGCGTCTGCGCCAGCGTCTCCTCGAGGCGCTCGCGCGTCTGCGCGAACACCGGCAGCCGCAGCGCGGCCGCGTCGGCCTGGAGTCGGCTCTGCTGGCTGTACACCGCCGGCTCGCTGGGCGCCGCCCGGCCGCCGCCCGCACGCCGCCCGCGCCGCCGCTCGCCGGTGATGATCGACAGCGTGTCCTGGAGCTCCTCCTGCAGCGACTGCGCCGACGTCGGCCGGTCGGTCGGGCTCTTGGCCATGCAGCGGAGGATCACCTCCGCGGCGGCGGCCGGCACGTCGCCGGGGATGGCCGGCCGCTCGTCCAGGTGCGCCGCGCGCAGCTCGCGCACGTTCTTGGCCTGGAACGGCGGCTGCCCGGTGAGCATGAAGTACAGCGTCGCGCCCAGGCCGTACATGTCCGACTTGGCCGACGCCGGCTCGCCCAGCCACATCTCCGGGGCCAGGTACTGCGGCGTGCCGACGAGGCGCACCGGCCGCGCCGTGTTCTCGAGCGACTCGGTGCGCAGGCCGGCGAGGCCGAAGTCGGCCAGCTTGAGCACGCCGGCGCGCGTCTCGAGGAGGTTCTGGGGTTTCACGTCGCGGTGGATGACGCCGATCTTGTGGGCGTGGGCGAGCGCATCGGCGACGACGAAGGCGTTCTTGATCGCCCGCACCGGCTCGAGCGGGCCGACGCGGGCCACGCGCAGCTCGAGGTTGCCGCCGTCGACGTACTCCATGGCCATGTACCACACGCCCTCGGCCCGCTCGACGTGGTACAGGCGCACGATGTTGGGGTGGTCGAGGGTGGCGATGAGGCGCGCCTCCTCGAGGCCGCGCACATCCTGGCTCGAGCCGCGGTGAAGCACCTTGAGGGCGACGAGGCGGCGGAGCACCACGTCGCGCGCGAGGAACACGTCCGCCTGGCCGCCGGTCCCGAGCCTCCGCTCGACGATGTAGTTGCCGACGCGGATGACGCGCGCCGCCGTGCCGCGGGGCGCGGCGCGCTCACGATCGGTGTCGGGATCACGGCGTCTCGTCATCGCTTGTGCGGCAGGCGCTCCGCTTCCTGGACGAACTCGCGGCGCTTGGCCGGGTCCTGCAGCCGCCCGGCGAGCATGCCGATGAAGTCCTCGTACTGGCCGAACCCCAGCGTCGCGGCGGTCGCGCCGAGCTTGTGCAGCTCCTCCTTGAGGATGAGCTTGGCGAAGGGGCCGATGTGGCGCGCCAGCGCCTTGAGCAGCCCATCCATGACCATCGGCCCCACCGAGTCGGGCGCGCGATGGGTGATGCCGGAGTCGACGCTGTCGCGGTAGATCTGCCCCGTCCCCGACTGCGCGACCCCCGGGCTGGAGTGCGAGATCGGCGTCACGGCCATCGGGATGCGCCCCGACTGGGAGATCGAGATGTTCTGCGAGCTCGACACCGCCGTCGGCGGCGGCGGCGGCGGCGAGGTCGGCTGCGCCTGCACCGCCGGCATCCCGGTCAGGGTCGACCGCAAGGACGGCATCATCTGCGTCGGCGCCAGGGGCGGCGGCGTGGGGTGCGACATCGGCGCCGGCGGCGGAGTGGCCGCGGGCGGCGGGGGCAAGGGCAGCGGCAGCGGCACGTGCAGCGGCGGCGGCACGCCCTCTTTTTCCAGCTTGAGCGCGGCCACGTTGAAGCCCACCGACAGCATCGCCGGGTTGAGCGTAGGCTGCGCCAGCACCACGATGGTCAGCCCCTGGAGACTGCGCACGACGAGGTACCCGCCCTCGTAGCGGATGACGATCGCCGACCAGGTCGCGTTCTCGTCGAGGTAGGCGAGGATGTTGAGCGAGTTGCGCAGCTCCGCCATGACCCGGCCGAGGAGCTCCGGATCGTACGGAGTGGGCATCATGTGGACGACGCACTCGTCCTGGGCGTTGAAGATCGCCGAGCCGATGACCCCGGGAATCTGGTTCAGCCCGATCAGCGCATTGCTCACGGACTGTCACCCCCCGCGGCCTGCGCGATCTTCTTCATCACCGTCTCGGGGCTCTTCGACGGCGCGCCGACGACGCATACGAAACCACCGTCGTGGTGCACGTAGAACGCGCCCTGCGCGTACGAGAAGCTGAAGTCGCGCAGCCCGCCGAGCCCCAGCATCTCCGCCGCGTGCTCCAGCGGCACCTTGCACATCGCCGCCACCGCGCACAGGCTCTCGGCGTCGAGCTGCCCCGCGGCGTCCAGCACGTTCCCCGACGCGTCGGCGCGCGCGGCACCGTGGAGGCCGGGCTGGATGGCGAGGATGCTGTCGAGGCTCTTCATGATGGCACCGTCACCTTATCTCACTCCGCTCGCTCACTTATGCTCCTTTCGCGCGCGGCTCGCGGCTCTGCGCCTGGCTGGGCGTCCAGCGGAACACCACGATCGAGTGGTCGTCCATCACCGGACGGTCCTGCCACACCGACTTGGCCCGCGCCACCAGCTCGTCGCGGATCTCCTGCGCCGAATGGAAGCTCTGCAGCACGTTCTTCACCTCGCGGACCGACAGGCACTTGCCGTCGGGCCCCTGGTTCTCGATGAGCCCGTCGGTGTAGAGGACGACGACGTCGTTGGGCTCGAGGCGCGCGTGCACCACCTCGAACTCGGGCTTGCCGGTCTCGCCCAGGCGCGAGCCGCGCCCCACCAGGTTCGACACCATCTGCCCGTTCTTCACGATGTAGGGCATGTTGTGACCGGCGTTGAGGAACACGACCTGCCCGGTGCGCAGGTTGACGTGAAGGAACGCCATCGTCATCAGCAGCTCGCCCTTGCCGGTCTGCAGCACGATGCGGTTCACCACCTCGGCGACGTTGCGCACCACGCGCTCGGCGTTGCGGTCGCCGCCGAGGACGCCGTGGGTGTACTCGGCGGAGTAGACCGCGCCGCACACGACGCCCGACATGAGCGCCGCGGGCAGGCCGTGCCCGGTGACGTCGCCGATGTAGAACGTGATCGTCTGCGCCTCGGCGTGGTAGTAGTGCCCGTACCAGTCGCCGCCGGTCTCGCTCGCGGCCTGGTAGTGGCGCGCGATCTCGCACCCCGGGAACTGCGTCTCGGTGGGCAGGAGCGCCCGCTGGACGACCTTGGCGTCCTCGAGCTCCTGCTCCAGGCGGCGGCGGATCTCCGCCTGCGCCTGACCCAGCTTGGCCTCGGTCTCCTTGCGCAGCGTGATGTCGCGGAACGTCGCGGTGTAGATCTCGTCCTCGCCGACGGAGACGTAGTTGAACGACGCCTCCATGGTGAACTCTTCGTCGTTGCGGCGGATGCCGCGCACCTCGTGGGTCTGCCCCACGAACGTCCTGAGCAGCGTCTGCAGGTCGGCGCGCCCCTTGGCCTTGTCGCGCGACGGCGCGAACAGCGACGTCACCGCCACGTTGCGCAGCTCGCGCTCGGAGTAGCCGAAGATCGCCGACGCCGCCGGGTTCGACGACGTGATGATCCCCTCGGTGTTGAACGTGAGCAGGCCGTCGAGCGAGGTCCGCACCAGCGACTCGGTCTGCGCGGTGACGAACTCGATCGTCTCCAGCACGCGGTTGTATTGGCGGGCGATCGCGCCCACCTCGGTGAACGGCTCGACGGGCGCGCGCAGGCCGAGGTCGCCGGTGCGCGCCTGGTCCTGCATGGTGTCGAGGAGGTCCGCGAGCTCGGTGTGGGCGTCGTGCTCGGACACGTTGAGGCCCTGGGCCTCGTCCTCGGCGGTGGGGCGCAGCTTGATCAAGACGCCGAGGAGCTTGAGCACGAGGAACGTCGCGCCGAAGCCGACGACGCCGGCGACGAGCACGCCCTCGGCCTGCGCGCGCAGCTGCGTGCCGCGGTCGACGCCGAGGACGTCCGGGTGCGCGAAGATCCCCACCGCCAGCGTGCCCCACACGCCGCCGCCGAGGTGCACGGGCACGGCGCCGACCGCGTCGTCGATCTTGATCGCGATGAGCAGGCGGTCGAGCGCGAGCGTGAGCCCGCCGGCGACCGCGCCGATGATCGCGGCGGCGGGCATCGACACGGCGTGCGCCCCGGCGGCGATCGCGCACAGACCGGCGAGCACGCCGTTCATGGGCAGCTCGGCCTCCGCCTTGCGGCGGAGGATCCAGCCGACGACGAACGCGGCGAGGCCGCCGGCGGCGCCGGCGAGGAACGTGTTGGCGACGACGTGGGGGAGCGCCTCGTCTCCGAGCGCCGCGCCCCCCGTCTGGCCCACGAAGCCGAACCAGATGAGGAACGTGCCGAGCACGGCGAGCGGCAGCGACGATCCGGGAATCTTGGCTGGGACCTGTCCGGAGACGAAGCGTCCCGCGCGCGGGCCGACCGCGACCAGCGCGGCGAGCGCGGCGAAGCCGCCGAGCGCGTGGACGCCGAGCGAGCCGGCGAAGTCCTGGAGCCCGCGCTGGCGCAGCCAGCCGACGAGCATCCAGTGTCCGAACAGCGGATACACCACCCCGCAGTAGACGAGCGTCCACAGGAGATACGGCGCCAGGCGAATGCGCTCGGCGACCGCCCCCGACACGATCGTCGCCGACACGCACGCGAGCGCCATGTTGCGCGCGAGCTTGGCCAGGGTGGGCCCGTCCGCGTCCTCCCCAACCAGGAACCCGCCCATGCCCGCCCACTCGTTCCCCCGCCCCAGCATCAGGCCGAAACCGACGGCCCAGTACACCAGGCAGCCGATCATCGTCCCTGCCACGACCTTGGTCGCGACGTTGATCGCGTTCTTGGAGCGGACCAGGCCGGCCTCGCGCGTGGCGAAGCCCGCCTGCATGAAGAAGACGAGGGTCGCCGCCAGGATCACCCATACCGCATCGTTGGGGCCGAAATTCATGGGTCTCCTCGGGGACGACGCCCTGGAAGGGCCTCGCCATCATAACAAAAACACGAGCCTTCGCGGTATGATGACGACGCCTTGCGACCCGATCCGCTCGGCCTCATTGGCCTTACTCTGTCCGGCGCCCTGCTGCTTCTCGTCCCTGCTGGTTTCGCGATGGTGGAGGCGGGCGTGGTGCGCCCCAAGAACGCAGCGAGCGTCGCGCTCACCAAGCTGACCGACACGCTGGTGGCGGCCGCGCTGTACTGGATCTTCGGCTTCGCCCTCATGTTCGGCAACTCGGCGGGCGGCATCGTCGGGACCAACGGCTTCTTCTTCCGCACCGAGGGCATGGCGGTCCCCGATACGCTGGCGAGGATCCTGCTCCAGCTCGTGTTCTGCACTACGTGCGTCACCCTGGTCACGGGTGCGCTGGCGGAGCGGGTGTCGTTCCTCGCGACGGTCGTGCTCACCGCCGCGTTCGCGAGCGTGGTCTATCCGCTCTACGGCCACTGGGTGTGGGGCGACGGATTCCTCAGGCATGCGGGGTTCTTCGACGCCGCCGGCTCGGCCACGGTGCACGCGCTGGGCGGGGCGGCGGCGCTCGGCGGCCTGCTCGCGGTGGGGAACCGCACCGGGCGCTACACGCGCCGCGGCAACGTCGTGCCGTTCGCCGGCTCGTCGGTGCCGATGTCGGCGCTCGGCTTCTTCCTCCTATGGCTCGGCTTCCTCGGCTGGACGGCCGGCGCCGCGGCGATGCGCGACATGTGGGGGCTCATGCCGCGCATCGTGATGAACACGATGCTGGCCGGCGCCGCCGGCGGCGTATTCGCGCTCGTCGTGCCGTGGGCGCGACGCCGCCTCCCCGACCTCGACCTGTTCCTGCGCGGCGGCGTGGCCGGGCTGGTGGCGGTCACTGGCGGCTGCCCGTTCTTCTCGCCCGTCGAGGCCGTCCTCGTCGGCGGCGTCGCCGCGGGCGTGATGCTCCTCCTCGACGAGCTCCTGGTCCGCGTGCGCATCGACGACGCGGTCGGCGCCGTGCCGGTGCACCTCGGCGGCGGCGCGTGGGGGACGATCGCGGCGGGCATCTTCGGCGCCAGGTTCCTGGGGCGCGGGATGGGCGCGCAGGTCGGGCTCCAGCTCTACGGCCTGGGCATCGCGTTCGCCTGGGGGTTCGGGGCGGCGTTCGCGGCGTTCCGCCTGTGGGCGCTGGCGGGGCGGCTGCGCGTGTCGCCGGACGAGGAGTTCGTCGGCCTGTCGGTGACCGAGCACCAAGCCGGCACCGAGCTCATGGACCTCATGGACGCGCTCGAGGAGGCGGCGCGGCACGAGACGCCCGACGCCGTCGTCGCGGTCGAGCCCTTCGCCGAGGTCGCGCACGTCGGGATCGACGACGCCGGCGCGATCACCTACACCAACCCCACTGCCTCGGCGATCTTCGGCTACGCCGAGGGCGAGTTCCGCCGCGTGCCGGCGGCGAGCCTGTTCGCCGGGGGCGCGGTGCCCGCCGGCGTCGACGAGACGCCGCGCGAGGCGGGGGGCGTGCGGCGCACCGGCGAGGAGCTTCCGCTCGAGGTGTGGCGCGGGACGACGACGGCCGCCGGCACCGAGATGCAGATTTCCGTCCTCTGCATCAAGGACATCACCGCGCGCAAGGAGAAGGAGGAGGGCCGCAACCGGCCGCCCGCGGAGATCCGGCGGCGGTTCGAGCGCGAGATCGAGGACACGCCGGTCGTGCGCGTCACGCCCGAGGCGCACGCCTACGTCCTGGGGAGCGAGGTCGCGGCGGTGATGCCGCAGGGCGCCCACGCCGAGTGGTTCGGCTACTTCCGCGACGACGCCGGCAAGGCGCTGACGTTCTTCACCGGCGAGGTCGCCTGGCAGCCGGCGAGCGCGGTGTCGCTGCTGACGGGCGTCATGGACGACCGCCCCACCGCCGAGGACACGCACGGGCTCTACCTCGGGCGCGAGGGGCAGCCGCCCGAGCGGCAGCTCCGCAACCTCGCCGAGGTCGTGAACCGCATCGTGCTCCGTACCGGGCGCGGCGAGGTGCGCATGGCGATGGAGCTGCTCCACGCGGATCTCAAGAACGGCGACGTGCGCTTTCTCGGCGCCGGCATGGCGACGCCGATCTTCTGGAAGAGCGGCCGCGCGGTGAAGGAGGTCGGCGGCGGCGCGGGCACGCCGTTCGGCGTGACCTACGAGCCCGAGTTCGACCTGCGCTCGCTCAAGCTGGTCCCGGGCGACATGCTGGTGGCCGTCACCTCGGGGCTGGTCGACACGTTCACGCCCGAGGGGAAGCTGTTCCGCGCGCGCGAGCTGAAGAAGATCCTCGCCGCGCACCGCGACGTGCGCCAGATCCGCGACGAGATCGCGGCGCGCACGCGCGCGGTCTGGAAGGATCGCGCGAACCGGCACGCCGCGATGGTGTTCCAGTGGAACGGGGCGTGACCGCGGTCACTTCGGCTTCTGCGCCGAGCCCCCCTTCCCCTGGAGCCCGTCCCATAGCCTGCGCCAGAACCCGGGCGCCGGGCCCTCGTGGCCCTCGTCGAGGTCGCTGAAGTCGTCGGCTTCCTCGGCGTGCTCGGCGGCGATGCGGTGCTCCTCGTCGAAGAACGCCTGCTCGTGATCCTCGAAATGGCGCAGCGCCTTGTGCGGCCCCGTGCCCGCCTTGTGCTTGCCGGTGTCGCGCCCCTTGATCGCCGCCTTCTTCCCGGTGCTCTTGCCGAGCTTCTTGGGCGGCTCGACGGGGACGGGCACCGGGGCCGCCGCGACGGGCACGGGCGCCGACGCGCGCGCCAGCGGAGGCGCGGGCGCGGGCGGGCGCGGAGGCGGCGCCGGGGCGGGCGCGGGCGCCACGGCCCCGGGCGGCAGCGGCGGCACGCTGATCTCGCCCGACTGCGACGACGCGGGCACCACGGGCGCGAAGTCCTTGTGTGCCGCCCCGTCGAGCTTGCCCCAGTCCTTGGCGACGGGAGCCGCCGGCGGCGCCGGGGCCGGCGGGGCCGCGGCCGGCTGGGCCTGGCCGACGATCCAGTCCTCGACGACGAGCGCGGCGGTGGGATTGGCGATCGTCCGCGGCGCGTCCATCTTCTTGAGCACGCCCACCTCGATCAGCTTCACCGCAACGCGCAGCGTGTCGGGCAGCCGCAGCGGGCTGTCCTCGATCACGTCGGCGAGCGCCCGCGTGCCGTCGAAGAGCTCGATGATGTTCTGGGCCTCGCGCGGCACCCAGTCCGACAGCTCGCCCAGGCGCTTGAGATCCACCTCGAAGATGAGGGACGGCGACACGCCGCACGACATCTCGCGATAGTCCTTGAGGAACCGCCCGACGTTCTCCGACAGCTCGGCGGGCGTCAGCGGGATCTGCTGCCGCCGGACCACCGTCTCGGCGTGCCACTCGAACTCCGCCTCGGGCCACAAGAGGAGCTGGTGCAGCGCCGCGAGCCCGTGGTGCACGCCGGCCTGGGCCGAGGTGATCTCGCCGTGGTAGAGGCGGAGCTCGCCGCGGCGGTTGCTGCGCGACACGAACAGCACGCCCGTGCGCCCCGCAGCCGACAGCGCCCGCGCCAGGTGGAACAGCGACAACCCCTCGAGGTCGCCGCTGACCAGCTCGCCCTTGCGCGGGAGGTGCAGGAACCTGCCCAGCGTCACGACATCGCGCACGTAGGCCGGCTCGGCCACGAAGTCGGCCGCGCCGGCGGCCATGGCCTCCTTGCGCCGCACCGCGTCACCCAGCACCACGACCGGCACCTTTCGGCTGCGCAGCGATTTCACCAGGTCGAGGGCATCCACGACGCGCAGCGAGGCGACCACGAGATCGGTCCCGCCGGCGTCGAGAAGGGGCTTCACGTCGACGCCGCGCGTCGCGCGCTCGACCGTCGCGCCGATCTGCCCGAATCCCGACGCGAGCGAGCCGGCGGCGGCCATGTCCGCGTCGGAATCGGAAAAGGCAAGGATTACGCGCGATAGGGAAAGCATTCGACGGGGCCTCATTATAACGTCGTCGCGCGGAGAGCGCTATACTCCGAATCCAGGTGCTGGCGCTCGAAGTCGTCTCGGGAACCCTACGCGGCCGCGTGTTCGAGCCCAAGGAACCGACCGTCTCGATCGGACGCGCCGAATCGAACTCGGTCGTCCTGCCCGACTACCACCTCTCCGGCGAGCACGGCCAGATATTCTTCGAGGACGACCAGGTGGTGTATCGCGACCTGCGATCGACGAACGGGTCGCAGGTGCAGCGCGACGGGAAGCGCCTCGCCGTCGACGCCGGGCGGGGGCACGAGATCACGCTCCACGACGGCGACGAGCTCCTCCTCGGCGACCCCAAGGCGCCGGTCGTCATGAAGGTCCGCGTCAGCGGCGGCTCGCTGCCCGGGACGGGCAGCGAGGATCGCGTCATCGCCGAGCGGCCGATCGCGGAGCTGCCGCAGGTCGAGGGCAAGCTCGAGCGCGACCCCGTCGGCGCGATGGCGCTCTACCACGCGTCCAAGCACCTCCTCGGCCGCGCCGAGCTCGGCGTCACCCTGGAGTCGATCACCGAGGCGGTGTTCGACGTCGTGTCGGGCGCGACCCACGTCTCGGTGTTCCTGCGCAACGAGGGGGACGAGGAGCGCTTCACCGTGGTGACGTCGCGCGAGCGCGGCGCGCCGGCGGCGTTCGGCGGGCCGCGGCCGCTGGTGCGGGCGAGCCGCGCCGTCCTCCGCCGCGTCCTCAGCCAGCGCGCCGCGGTGCTCGTGGCCAACGCCGCCGAGGAGCTGGGCGGCTCCGACTCGATCATGCACGGCAAGATCCAGTCGACGCTGGCGATCCCGCTGTGGCATGGCGAGGAGATCCGCGGCGTGATCCAGGCCGACAACCGCTCGTCGGCGGGCATCTTCCGCGAGCGCGACCTGGAGATGCTGATGGTGCTCGGCGCGCAGGCGACGCTGGCGATCGAGAATGCCCTCCTGGTGTCGCGCCTGCGCGTCGCCGAGGAGCGCCTCCGCGGCGAGAACCGCTACCTCAAGAACCGCGAGGAACGGCGGCGCTTCGCCGACATCATCGGCGAGTCGCCGGCGATGCGGCAGGTGCTGGCCCAGCTGGAGAAGGTCATCGACACGCGCGCCACGGTGTGCATCGAGGGGGAGACCGGCACCGGCAAGGAGCTCGTCGCCTCGGCGATCCACTACCAGTCCAAGCGGCGCGACAAGCTGTTCGTCGCGCAGAACTGCGCCGCGCTGCCGGAATCGCTGCTGGAGAGCGAGCTGTTCGGCCACAAGAAGGGCTCGTTCACCGGCGCCGACCACGACAAGAAGGGGCTGTTCGAGCTCGCCGACGGCGGGACGCTGTTCCTCGACGAGATCGGCGAGATGTCCCTCGGCCTCCAGGCCAAGCTCCTGCGCGCGCTGCAAGAGGGGACGATCCGCCCCGTCGGGTCGACCGCGGAGAAGCACGTCGACGTCCGCATCATCTGCGCCACCAACCGCGACCTGGCCAAGGAGGTCGAGACCGGCAAGTTCCGCCAGGACCTGTTCTACCGGCTGATGGTGTTCCCCATCCGCCTGCCGCCGCTCCGCGAGCGGAGGGAGGACGTGCCCTTGCTGAGCGAGCACTTCCTCGCCCGCTACACCGGCGAGTACCGCAAGCCGATCGCCGGGTTCTCGCAGGCGACGCTCGACGCGCTGTGCGCCCACAGCTGGCCCGGGAACATCCGCGAGCTCGAGAACGAGGTGCAGCGGCTCGTCATCCAGAGCGAGCCGGGCGCGTTCATCGAGCCGGAGCAGCTGTCGCCGCAGATCCGCAAGATCGAGGGCACGCTCGCCCGCATCGCCCCGAAGAAGGGGACGCTCAAGGACATGATGGACCAGCTCGAGCGCTGGCTGCTCGCCGAGGCCTTGAGGGACCACGGCGGCAACAAGACCCGCGCGGCCGAGACCCTGGGGATCACCCGGGAAGGGCTGCACAAGAAGCTGTCGAAGTTCGGGCTGTAGCCCGCGAGCGGAGGCGAGGAGGAACGCGACCCTGGAGCGAGGAGCACCCGAGCGACCCGGAGCGCCGAGCCGGAGCGAGCGGGCGGTGCGACGTTGACGCTACTCGGACGATCGCGTCGCGATCGCCAGCCGGACCAGGCCCGCGTCCTTGGCGAGCTCCATGACGTGCACGACCGTGCCGTGCGTCACGCCCTCGTCGGCCTCGATGATGACCTGGGTGTTCGCGTCCTTGGCGACCGAGCTCACGAACAGCGCCTTCAGGTCCTCTTCCTTGATCGGTTGGCCGGACACGAAGATGTCGTTGTTCTTGAGCACCGACACCACGAGGGACTTTGCGCCGGGGTCGATGTCGTGCGAGGCGCCCTTGGGCAGGTTCACCTTCACGCCCTCGCGCGACGCGGTCTCCACGATCACCGACGAGCTCACCATGAAGATGATGAGCAGCACGAGAAAGATGTCGGTGAGCGGCGTGATGTTGATCTCGGCGAAGATCCCGCCGGCGCCCGCCTCTTCGTCAGGAAGCTTGCCGAGCGCCATCCTTGGCCTCCGCGTCGTGGGGCAGCTCGCGCAGCGCCTCGAGGAACTCGTCCACCAGCAGCTTGATCTCGACCGCGATGCGGGCGAGCCGCTGGTTGAAGAAGTTGTAGAAGATGACGGCCTCGACGGCGACGGCGATGCCGGCGGCGGTGGTGATGAGCGCCTCGGAGATGCCCTGCGACACGACGGTGAACCCGCCGCCGCCGCGCTCGGAGATGGAGCGGAACGCGTTCATGATGCCGACGACGGTGCCGTAGAGGCCGATGAACGGCGCGGTCGCGCCGATCGTGCCGAGGATCCACAAGCGCACCTTCATGTCGAGGGTGATGCGCTGACGCTCGCGATCGACGGCGGCCTCGAGCGCGTCGCGCGACGAGCGCCCGTGGCGTTCGAAGCCGACGAGGAACACTTCGGCGAGGGGGGACCTCGACCGCTCGCACGCCGCGCGCGCCTCGGCCAGCGCGCCGCGGAACAGGCAGCGGCGCACGGTGTCAGCCAGGGTGCGCGCGCGGCTCATGAACGACCACAGCGCCGCGACGCGCTCGCACGCGACGGCGACGGCGAGCACCGACAGGCCGATGATGACCCACAGCGCCACGCCGCCGATCTCTATGAATTTCCAGAAGCTTAAGTTCATCGGGCTCCTTCGGCTCCCAGGGCGTTATGCACGCTGAACGTGGCCCGGTCAAGGAGTTGGATGGAGGACGTGGGCAAACGGTTGCTTACGGCGCGAACGGCGCGCGCCAGCCGCCGCCGTCGTAGTCGAGAAAGATCGCCCCGGTGAACCCCATCGCCGGCGCGCCGATCCCATCGAGGGCCGCGGCGACCGCCGCGTCGTCGCCGGTCGTGAGCGTCGCGAGGTTCTGCGCCGACGTCGCCCCGTTCAAGATCACCGGGAACTCGGCGCGACGCCCGCGCGCGCGCACGACGAGCCAGGCGTCGCTGCCGGTCTTGCCCGCGCGCGTCTCGATGTCCGCCGCCGCGAGCGACACCGTCACCGCGGCGCTGCGCAGGCCGGCCGCGACGCCCACGACGAGCGGCCGCGGCCCGCCGCGCGCGGCCCGGCACGGATCGGTCGCCGCCAGCGACGTGCGCGTGGTGAAGCACAGGAGCGGGGTCAGCGACGACACCCCTCCCAGCGGCACCTCGTCGAACGTCGCGTTCGCGAACACCTCCACGGTGTCGAAGTCGACCCACGCCGGCGCGCTGACCGCGACCTCGAGCACGGCGGGCTCGCCCGCCGGCACCGCGATCGTCCGGCCGATCGCCGAGCCTGGCTTCCCCGCCTCGCGCACGGCGATGAACGGCCCGTTGGTGACGACCACGTCGCGGACGGCCTCGCCGCGCAGCGCCCGCCACACCTCGTCCGCCACGCCGGCCGCGATCGCCTCGGCGGAGTCGTCGGGCACGCGCACCAGCGTGCGCGGGAGGCCCGCGGGATCGCGATCGCGCGTGTGGGTGTCCCCGTTCCCCACCGGCGTGTAGATCTTCCCCAGCGACAGGAAGTTCATCCAGTCGCGGAGCGTGCGGTCGACCTCGCCGTACTCCGCGACGCCGTCGCCGTCGGTATCGACGGTGCCGAAGCCGTTCCACATCTCCAGCACGTCGAACGTGTCGGAGAACAGCGTGACCCCCGGCGGCAGGCGCAGCACCTCGTTGGGGAAGTCCTGCTTGGACACGACGCCGGTCGCCGTGCGCGCCGTGAAGTCGAACGCCAGCCCGGCGCGCCAGAAGTAACCCTGGAACGTCGACCCGATGGTGATCGAGCGCGGGTGCGACGCCTGCACCACCTGCGCGCCGCGCCGGCGGCACGCGTCCCACAGCTCCCTGGGCAGGAGCGCCAGGCCCTGCGGTCCGCCGCCCCAGTCCGGCGCGCCGCCCGACGGGTCCGTCGGATCGTAGTCGAGCGGGTAGGCGTTGAAGTGCCCGTAGGCGAACGGCGTCCCCTCCACGCCGACCACCGACGAGATGACGTCGCCCAGGCCGAGGTCGGCGATGATCGGCGCGTAGTCGGTCAGCCGATCGTGGTCCGTCGACGCGAAAAGCTCGACGCCCTCGACCGCGAGCGAGCGCACGCGATCCGGGAACGCCGTCGCCGAGTCCGGCGAGCCCTCGGAGTGCTCGTGGAACGCCGTCGCGACGTACCCGGTCGTGTCGACCACGCGCCGCAGGCGGATCGCCGGCAGCGTCGTCGCCTGCCCCGAGACGGCGGCCGCGATGTCCACCTTCTCGACGGTCCACTCCGGCCCGTGCGACACCCATACCCGGTAGGGCCCGCCGGCGGGAAGCTCGAGCGGCGGGTCCGACGGATCGGTGCCCGGCGCGGCGCTCGTGCCGTGGGCCGCGAGGATGAGCCGCACCACGCCCGGGCGGCGCTCGTAGGTCTCGCCGGCGCTCTTCGACAGCGGTACCGGAGTCTGCCCCATCACCGTGAGCCGCGCCGGGATGCGCTGCCCGGTGGCGTCGTCCACCACCGTGTAGTCGTAGCGGGCCGGCTGGGCCAGCGCGAGCGGCGGGATGGTCGTCGGCGCGCTCCCCACCGTCACGACCTGCGTCGCCGAGCGCGCGATGTCGGGGAGATCCGCGCGCACGAGGTACGTCCCCGGGGCGAGCACGCCCGCGAATGTGCCGTCGGGCTTGGGGTCGAACGTCGTCACCACCGCGTCGACCCCTTCGTCGATCGCGCCGTTGCCGTTCATGTCGCGGAAGACCGGCACGCGCGCGCGCGCCGGCGCCCCCGACGGCGCGAACGACACCCGGCCCGACACGGGGGTCGTCGGCTGGCCGCGCAGGTACGCCGCCTCGACGTCGTCGCCCTGGTGGGCGACGACGAGATCGAGCCGGAACGTCGCGCCCGTCCCCGCCGCCAGGTCGAGCGGGTCCTTGGTGGGATCGAGGACGTCGAGGAACCGCGACGCGCCGAACAGCATCACCGACGCGCCGGAGATGACGAGCCCGGCGACGCCGCCCTGCACGCGGGGGATGAGCCCGTAGGCGATGTCCGGCCCCTGGTACGTGGTGTAGGGGACCGTCGTCGCCGCGCCGCCGACGATCGCGTCGAACCCGCCCTCCGACAGGTGGGAGAAACCGGGCCCGGGCGTGAACACGACGATCTCGCCGCCGACGTCGTTCAGCGCGCCGAACGGCCCCTTCACGACGTTGGGGCCGGGGTTGTACAGCGTCCAGGCGATCTCCAGCGTGTCGCTGTCGGGCTTCAGCATGTAGGTCGTGGCGCACTCCACGCCGTCGGGCACGTCGGGGTTGAGCCGGTCGGGGACCGGCAGCACGCCCAGCGCGTTGATGTTGATGTAGTCGTCGACGGCCGCCTTGCCGGTCGACCGGATCACGGCGGGCCCGCCGCCGGAGCCGTCGAGCAGGACCTCGACCTTGTCGTGCGCGCACGTCCGGCCGAGCAGGTACACCATGCCGATCTCGCCGAGCTGGTCGCCGGGCGGGCCGGGCCCGACGAACGTCGCGTCGACGACGTTGCCGCCCCACGGGACGATGCCGATGACGCGCGTCGGCGCCTCGATCACGAACCGGACCCTGGCGTTGCGCAGGAAGTAGTCGCCGACGCGCCCCGTCGCCGCCGGCCCCGGGATGAGCTCGCTCGCGTTCGACCGCGCGATCGCGCCGGCGAACACCGACGGGGGCTTGCCGTCGGGCTGCGGCAGCGGGGGAAGGAAATCCACGAGCGAGGGACCGGACGCCCCCCCGCCGCACGCCGCCAACACCGCGAAAATCAATCCGGAATGACGCTGCATCGCACAGCATCATACATATCCGTCACGGCGGCGTCACTCGGCCGTGTCGCCGCGCAGCGGGCGCCCCATCTGGGCGCGCTCGCACAGGACGGCGACGAGCTCCTTGTCGGCTGCCGCGAGATCGAGCCACGCCACGCCGATGCCCTCGAGCCCGCGCGGGCCGACGTCCCCGGACACCCGGTAGCGCACCTCCGCGGACAGCACGCGGCGCGCGCCGTCGACGACGATCTCGATCGTGACGCGGCCGCCCACCGCCGGCAGCGGCGAGACCTCGAGGAACGCGCCGCCGACGGAGATCTCGTAGATCGTGCCGAAGCGCCTCGTCCCATCTCCCATCACCTGCACGGTCAGCGAGCCGCCGAAGCGGTCGAAGCGCCTCATTTGGTCCATCGGGAAAATGGTATAGGTTCGTGGCGTGGCGGTCCACGTGTGCGAGGAGTGCGGGCAGGGTTACGGCGGCCCGGGGAACTGCACCTGCGGCGGGCGGCTCCAGCCGTGGGGCGAAGATCCTCTCCTTGGACAGATGGTGGGGAGCTATCGGATCGCGCGGCTCCTCGGCGCCGGCGGCATGGGGCGCGTCTACCGCGCGGTCCAGCCGTCGATCGGCAGCCGGGTGGCGGTGAAGGTGCTCGCCGGCGAGATGGCGCGCGATCGCGAGCTGGTCGAGCGTTTCTTCGCCGAGGCACGCGCGGTGAACCTGATCCAGCACGAGAACCTGGTGAACGTGCTCGACCTGGCGTTCCTCCCCGACGGGCGGCCGTACATCGTCATGGAGTACCTCGACGGGGCGCCGCTGTCGGCGATCATCGGCAAGCGCGGCCAGCTGCCGCTCGGAACGCTGGCGCGCCTCATGTCCGAGGTGCTCGACGCCGTCGGCGCCGCGCACCAGAAGAACATCGTCCACCGCGACCTCAAGCCCGACAACGTGTTCGTGACCCCCACCGGGCGCCCCGAGGTGCTCGACTTCGGCATCGCCAAGCTGCAGGGCGGCGGCGAGGGCGGGGCCCACACCCGCGCCGGCGCGATCCTCGGCACCCCCGCGTACATGTCGCCGGAGCAGGCGCAGGGCCTGCCCGTCGACGCGCGCTCGGACCTCTACTCGATCGGCGTCATCCTCTACGAGGCAGCGACCGGCAAGCCGCCGTTCCTGTCCGACGCGCTGTTCGACCTCCTGCGCATGCACGTGGCGCAGGCGCCGGCGCCGCCGCGCACGCTCCGCCCCGACCTGCCCAAGCCGCTGGAGGCGGTGATCCTCCGCTCGCTGGAGAAGGACCCGGCGCGGCGATACCGGACGGCCGGCGAGATGGCGCAGGCGCTGCTCCACGCCGCCGAGGGGCTGGCGCCCGCGCAGTGGGCGCCGCTTGCGGCGACGAGCTCCATCGCCGCCGTCGGGGGACCGGCGTCGGCGCGCCTCACCGGAGCGCTGTCGATGCCGCCGGCGCCGCGCCGGCGGAGCTGGCTCGTGCCGATGCTCATCGGGATCGGCGTCGCCGGCGCCGGGTTCGCGGTGGCGATCGTCGTCGCGGCCGGGAAGGGAAGGTCGGGCGGCGGCGGCGGGGACGTCAAGTCCGCCGGCCTCGACCCCGATCACTTCGACGTGGTCGGCTATCTGCCCGACGCGCGCGCGGCGGCGCAGAGGGTCTCATCCGACGCCGGGCTCGTCATGCTCATGGCCTACAACGTGAGCCCCGACGGGACGTCGGTGCTCGGCCTCGACGGTCAGTCGAGCGCCGTGTACCAGTTCCTGTCGCCGTCGCACAAGCCGAACTGCCTGGTCAACGTGATCGCCAACCGGCAGGGCGTGATCACCAAGGAGATGCCCGACCCGATGGGCACCTGCCAGAAGCGGACGCTGGGCGCGCCGAAGTGCAGCGCGGCCGCGATCTGGGCGCGCGTGAAGCGGAAGAAGCCCTCGATCGGCTCCGACCGCGCCATGGTGATGTTCCAGGACATGCAGGGCTACGACCAGTGGATGTGGATGGGCCCCGGCAACGAGTTCTTCTACTTCGACGACAAGTGCCAGTGAGGGGGGGCCCCGTCGAGCTCTGCTCGACGGGGGGGCGGCGAGGGCTCGCAGCCGCCCGGTTCAGAAGTGGAGGATCCCGAACCGCCGCAGCAGCAGCACCGCGGCGACGGCGACGAGGAGCCACGTCACCACGTTCCAGATCATCTTCTTCCGGCGCCCCGCCGGCTCGCTCACGACCGCGTGCGCGGCCCGCCGCACGCCGCCGCGCAGGCCGGTGAGCACGCCGCTCCTCTTCTTGTGGCGCGGAGGGTGACGCTTGCGTGTCACAGCGACAATCCTACCCTACGGCGGGCGGTCAGGCAGTGGCCTCCGCCGCGCTCGAAGTCCCGGCAGCTCCGGGGGCGGTCGGCGTACATGGCGCAGGTGTAGGTGCCGCCGGCGGCGACGAGGGCCGCGCAGTGGTCCCCCTCGCGCCGGAGCTCGGCGACGCCGTCGCGCTCGACGATCATCTCGGGGTGGCGCCGCCGAACCGGCTCGCGCGCGCCCACCACCACCACGTGATAGGCCTCGCGGCAGCAGGCCCCGCAGGCGCGGCAGTCGAGCTCGTCCTCCCAGCGGTCGCACGCCGCCCACGCCGCCGACACCCGCCGCCCCGCCTGGCGGCAGCGGTCGCCCGCGCGCCAGGCGCAGCCGCCGCAGGTCTCCCCCGGCGGCCCCGCGGGCCAGCCGATCGGCGCGAGCGCCGGCTCCTCGAACGCGGCGAGGATCGACCCCGCGGCGGCGAACGGCCGCGCGGCGCGCGCGATGTCGGCCGTCGCGGCGAGCGCCGCTTGCAGGTGCGGCGCCGCCGGCGGGCGCCCCGCGCGCAGGAGCCCGAGGCGCGCCGCGACGCACGTCGGCTCGCCCCGCGGGGACAGCGGATCCTCGGGCAGCGCGTCGTAGAACGGCCGGTGGTCGGTCGTCGGCGCCAGCACGCGGCGCAGCCCGAGCGGCCGCAGCAGCGCCGCCTGCAGCCGCAGGCACGCCTCCTCGCGCGGGCGATCGCGATCGCTGGTGTTGTCGAGCCCCCAGTCCGGCGCGTCCCACGCGCCCTCCCCCTCGACGAGCGCATGGCACACCTCGTGGAGGATCATCTGGGCCAGGCAGTCGTCGGCGTCGAGCGTCTCGGGCGTGCCGATCGTCAGGACGCCCCGCTCCACCCTGGCGTAGGCGTCGGCCGCGCGCTCCACGCGGAGGCCCAGCCGGCCGGCGAGGCCGAGCCAGACCTCGTCGAGCGGGTCGCGGTAGCGGAACGGGCGCACGCCCGAAACCTACACCATGTCACGGGCAGGTGGCGGCTACCCGAAAGACCTCTCGAACAGCGACCGGATCGCCTCGCGGCCATCGTCGGTCAGGAAGCGCGTCCCGGTCCCGGTGAACCGCGTCTTCTGGATGAGCGGCGCGTCCTCCTTCGCCCACTTGCCGCCGTCCCACGCGAACCAGCCCTTCTTCTCCTGGTCGTAGACGTGCACCGGCTTGGTCCAGTGGCGCGCCAGCTCCGCCGCCCACCCGGTGCCGCCCTTCACCGTGTCGTCGGGCTGGATCACGCCGACGCAGAACACCTGCCCGGCCGAGCTGACCTGGTGCCAGATCGACTGCAGCACCTTGCGGAACAGCGGCGTCTCCGGGTACTTGCGGTGCATGTGCGCGCGCAGGTAGCTCGAGCTCACGTCGCCCTGGCGCAGCTCGGACTCGGACAGCGTGTAGAGCCCGCGCGTCCGCTCGGTGGGACGGCCGACGAAGGTGAAGTTCATTTCGGCCAGGCCGTGCTTCTCGGCGCACGCGCCGAACTCCGCCTCGGCGCCGGGCGCGCCGCCGGACAGGAGCGTGAACGCCGCTGGCGGCAGCGTCGGGCGCCGCCGATCCTCCTCCTCCGTGACGATGCGCATCGTGTCGGCGTGGAGGACGAGGTGCGTGTCGGGCGGCACCGCGTCGCCGTGATCCTTGAGCAGGCGCAGCCACACGTGGTGATCGCCCGGCTCGAGGTAGACGGCGACGTCGATGAGCCCGACGTAGGGCGCGCAGGGCGCGGTCACCTGCGTCGGGTGTCGCCCCGTCTCGGTGCGGTGCGTCTGCGCCGTGATCCACAGCTCGCAGCCCAGGCGCTTGGCGATGCCCTTGAACGCCCCGAGCTGCGCCGCCACGCCCGTCACCGGCACCAGCGTCTGCCCCGGATCGCGCGGCTTGCCGCCGGTCCAGTCGTAGCCGTCGATGAGGATCGCCGCCGGCTGGAAGCCGAGGTGCTCCTGGAACATGGCGATCGCCTTCTCCAGCCGCTCCGGCGGGAGGACATGGTCGCCGTACGTCTTGATGACGCGATGGCGCGCGAGCTCGGCGCGCAGCACCTCACGCTCCTCGAGCCCCGTGCGCTGCGCCAGGTCGTCGAACAGCGCGTCGTACCACGACTGCACGTGCTCGAGCGTCTGCCCCAGCGCAACGTGGAGCACGTCGCGGCCGCGCATGAGATCGTCGAGACCGATCTGCACCAGGCAGGCGGTCTTGCCCACGCCGGCGCGCGCCATAACCACCCCGAGGTTCCCCTTCCCCAGCCCGCCATGAATCGACTTCTCGAGGATCCTGAGGGGGCTCGAATCGTTGACTTCCTTCGCGTACATCGCTCCTCCTTCGATCCTCGCCTACTTCTTCCCCGCGGCGACTTTGTCCTTCTCCTGATACTTGGCGATCAGCTCCTCGCCGATGCTCGCGGGCACCGGCAGATACCGGGAGAATTCCATCGTGAACTCCGCCTTGCCCTGCGTCGCGGAGCGCAGCGTCGTCGCGTACCCGAACATGTCGGCGAGCGGAACCTCCGACTCGATGCGGGCGAATCCGCCGTCCTCCTGCGAGCCGATGATCATGCCGCGCCGCTGCATCAGCGTCGCGAGCACGCTGCCCGAGTGCTCGGCCGGCCCCTCGACCACGACCCGCATGATCGGCTCGAGGATCTTGGGCTTGGCCCTGTCGTACGTCTCGCGCCAGGCGCCGCGGGCCGCCTCCTGGAAGGCGATGTCCGAGGAGTCCACGGCGTGCGCTTGCCCGTCGTTGACCAACACGCGCACGTTCACCACCGGGAACCCGATCTTACGCCCCTTCCCCAGCATCGAGCGGAAGCCTTTTTCGACCGAGGGGATAAACTGGCGCGGGATCGCGCCGCCCTTCACCTCGTCCACGTACTCGAAGTCGCCGTCGGGCCAGGGCTCGATGTACCCGGCGACGCGGCCGTACTGGCCCGACCCGCCGGTCTGCTTCTTGTGGGTGTAGTTGAACTCCGCCCGCTGCGAGATCGTCTCGCGGTAGGCGACCTGGGGGGGCGAGGTCGCCACCAGGGCGTTGTACTCGCGCTTCATGCGCTCGATGTACACATCGAGGTGCAGCTCCCCCATGCCGCTGATGATCGTCTCGCCCGATTCCTCGTCGACGCCGACGCGGAACGTCGGGTCCTCGCGCGAGAACCGGCGCAACGCCTTGGACATGTTCGTCTCGGACTTGGAGTCCTGCGGCTTGATCGACAGCGAGATGACCGGGTCGGGGACGAACATCGACGTCATGGCGACGTTCATCGTCCCGTCGGTGAACGTGTCTCCCGTGTTGCACTCGATCCCGAAGAGGGCGACGATGTCGCCGGCGCCGGCGTCCTCGATATCCTCCATCTCGTCGGCATGCATCCGCACGAGACGTCCGATCTTGTGTTTCTTCCCGGTGCGCGTGTTGACGATGGTGTCGTCGCGCCGGAGCGTCCCCTGGTAGACGCGGATGTAGGTGAGCTGCCCGTACCGGCCGTCCTCGAGCTTGAACGCATAGGCGGCGGCCGGCCGGTCCGGGTCGGACGCGAGGACGACCTTCTCCTCCTTCTTGTCCAGGTCCACGCCCTCGTTCACGACCTCGGTCGGATCGGGAAGGTACTCGGTGACCGCGTCGAGGAGGAGCTGGACGCCCTTGTTCTTGTAGGCGGAGCCGAGCAAAACCGGCGTGACCTTGAGCTCCACCGTCGCCTTGCGCAGCGCGCGGTGGATGAGCTCGGTCGTGACCTTGTCCTCGAGCATGGCCTCCATCAGCTCGTCGGAGTGCATCGACAGCGCGTCCAGCATCTTCTCGCGCTCGAGCTTGGCGTCGTCGACGAGCGCGGCCGGGATGGGCGCCTCGACGATGCGGTCGCCGCTCGGCCCCTCGAAGCGGAACGCCTTCATCTGGATGAGGTCGACGATCCCCTCGAACTTGTCCTCGAGTCCGATGGGGAGCTGGATGAGGATCGGGTTGTGGTTGAGCTTCTCGCGCAGCTGGTCGCGCACGCGCAGCGGGTTGGCACCGGTACGGTCGCACTTGTTGACGAACGCGAGGCGCGGCACCTTGTAGCGGCGCATCTGCTTGTCGACGGTGAGCGACTGGCTCTGCACGCCGGCGACGGCGCACAGGACGAGGATCGCGCCGTCGAGCACGCGCAGCGACCGCTCGACCTCGATGGTGAAGTCGACGTGGCCCGGGGTGTCGATGATGTTGATGTGGTACCCGCCCCAGGAGCAGTGGGTCGCGGCGCTGGCGATGGTGATGCCGCGCTCGCGCTCGAGCTCCATCGAGTCCATTTTCGCACCGACGCCGTCCTTGCCCTTGACCTCGTGGATGGCGTGGATGCGTTTGGTGTAATAGAGGATGCGCTCGGTCAGCGTGGTCTTGCCGCTGTCGATGTGCGCGGAAATGCCGATGTTTCGTAGCTTGGACAGGTCGGTGTACACGGCCCACTCCGAAAAAAAGCAGCGTACGGGTAACCGGTTTTGCAGTCAGGGGCAAGCTAATTTCTTAACTATCGTTTTTCCAAGATGATTATCGCATGGTCCCACAGTCTGCCCGCGAGCGGGAGCGGCAGGCGCAGGACATAGGGCCAGAAGCGCAGGCCGCGGTAGAGGTGGATCGCGGCCGGACGAAGGCCCACGGACACGGCCGGTGCGACGATGTCGGATGGGTCGCGGAGGTGGCCTGGGTGCCCGGGATGGGGGCGGGTGAGCCGGACGGTGTAGGCGGCGAGCTGGTGGAGGGCGAGGCGACCGCGCGGGGCGAGGACGCGGCTGCACTCGGCGAGCGCGCGCGGGACATCGAGGTAGCGGAACACGGCGTTGGCGGCGACGACGGCGTCGAACGCGCCGTCGCGAAACGGCAGCGCGTGGGCGTCACCGCGCACGACCCGCAGCCCCTTCTGGCGCGCCCGGGCGAGGAGGCCGGCGGAGATGTCGAGCCCGACGCCGCCGAGCGCGCCGAGGAGGCGTCCCGTGCCGCAGCCGAGGTCGAGGACGCGGCCGCGCGCGGCGGCGAGGAGCGGCGCCTCGAGGCGGCGGAAGCGCGCGACCGTCTTCGGATTCGCGGCGAAGCGGGCGTCGAAGTCGGCGGCGCCTAGGTCGTAGTCGGGGCGGGTCACTTGGCGCAGCGTCGCCGACGAAGCTTTTCCCTCGGCTCCTCGACCATGGGCGGAGTCTACCTCGCCGATTGCCCGCCACGACAGGGACCCATTGTGCCGACTCCCACCCGGCCCGCAAGCATCGGCGGGACGGCGCCCCTACACGAACCGCAGCACGCTCCGCGGGTGGCGTCGCTTGACGCCGAGGTACCAGCGGCACGCGGGATAGAGCAAGACGAGCATGGCCAGCCACGCGATCGCGGTCGCGCCGAGGCCCTCCGACTTGTAGAGGCCGAGGGGAACCGCCACCGCCTTGAACAGGTGGATGTGGACGAGATAGAAGAAGAGCGCCGTCTGGCCCAGCACGACGAGCGGGCGCCACGGCCGGGCCCACCGCGACGCCACGGCAAGCAGGCAGAACGCGATCGCCAGCTCGAGCGCCGCGTAGGACAAGCTCGGCGGGTACTTGCTCACGTGCAGCCAGTCGATCCACGAAGCGCCGTCGCGATAGAGATGGGCGTTGCCGTAGCGGTCGACGCCGCGCACGACCACGAACGTCGCCGCGGCGATCCAGGCGAGCACGAGCCAGTCGCGGGCGCGCATGCCGCGATGGGCGAGACGCATCCCCACCGCCCAGCCGAGCATCATGAAGCCGGTCCACGGCAGAACGGGATAGAGGAAGAGGACCGGGCCGATCCGTCCGCCGGCCAACGTGGCCGCCACGATCGGGTTCAGGGGATCGAGGAGGTCGGTCAGCGCCTCGCCGCCCACCATCATCGCCATGCCGAGGACGCCCACCAAGACCGGCGGCAGGGGCCGGAGGACGACCATCACGAGCATCGACGCGCCGATCGCGTAGAGCACGCCCAGCTGCAGCGGCAGCCCGAGCTTGAACACCCAGCTCATCCACACGACCTCGAGCCCGAGGATCAACGCGCCGCGGAGGAAGATGTCGCGATCGATGGCAGAGCTCCGCGTGCCGTCGCCCTGCCGCCGCGCGACGCTGAGCGCGAGCGACGCCCCGGCGAGGAACACGAACGTCGGGGCGCACAGGTGGGTCACCCAGCGGACGAGGAACTGCAGCGGATCGAGCGGCGTGCCCGGGCGGAACGTCGCCGCGCTGTCCAGGACGATGCGCCCGGCGTTGAACGACGACGACGCGTGGTCCAGCGTCATCAACACCATGGCGATGCCGCGCACGGCATCGATGGCCGGAAGGCGTTGCGATTCTTGGCCCACGAGAGGGGCCGCTCTGGTCAACACGGCGGTCGGCCGTTGCACCTTCCGTGCCGCGTCGCGCCGCGTCGTCGCGCGCACTTCCGCGCCCGGAAGCGAACCGCCGGTGCAGGACGGTGCACCGGCGCGTACCGGTCACGGGCGCGCCCCGAGCAGCGTCCGCCCCACGGCCAGCGCGATGCCCGGCATCGCGTCGACGGCCTGCTCGAAGTCCTCGCGCGAGAGATGGAGCAGGCGCGTCCGCTCCGCCGCCACCGCGCGCGGCGCGACGCCCGCCCCGAACAGCGCCCGCTCCCCCACCGCCGCCGGCGCGCGGAGCTCGACGCCGTCGACGGCGGCGCGCCCGCTCACCAGGGCCCAGATCGCCTCGTCCTCGCCGAAGGCGTCGCCCTCACCGCGCGTCTCCCACCGGACCCGCTTGGCCAGCTCGTGCAGCTCGGCGGGCGCCAGCTCGCCGAACGGCGCGACCTCGCGCAACGCCACCATCGTCTCGGCCAGGGAGGGCACGTCGATCTCCTCGTCCTCGTCGTTGTCGTCTTGGTTGTGCGCGATCCGGCGCAGGATGCGCAAGGGGTCGATGTCGCCGGCGGCGCGCGTCGCGGCGCGGCGGATCGCGTCGCGGTGGGCCGCGCGCCCGCTCCGCCCCACGGCGTGGACGAGCAGGATGCGCGTCAGCGCATCGGAGCCGTCGAGCTCGGCGCGCACCGCCTGCTCGTCGGCGGGAGCAGCGGCGGCGTCGAGCGTCGCGTCGAGCGCGGGCAGGACGCGCAGGGCCAGCGCGCGCGGCAGGAGCGTGTCGAGGGCCTCGAGCGCGCGCGCCCGCCCCCGCGCGTCGCGCGCGCCCAGCCCCCGCGCCGCGGCGCCGACCGCCGGGTCGCCCAGGCGGACCTCCAGCACCAGGAGCAGCATGCGCGCCACGTCGGCGATGCGCTCGTCGACGCGCGCGACGACGAGCCGCCCGGCGGGACGGTCGCCGAGGTGCGCGAGCGCCCGGCGGCGCCCCGCCAGCTCGCCCAGCTCGGCGACCTCGCCCTCGATGAGGTCGTCCCACGTCTGCGGCGGCGCGTGGAGCTCGCGCGCAACCTCGAGCGCCGCCTCGCGCGCCGCGCGCCGGCCGAACCGCGCCGCCACCAGCAACACCGGCAGCGCCGCCGCGCCCGCGGCCCCCAGCCCCGCGCGCGCCGCGGCGCGCACATCCTCGTCGCGGTCGCCGAGCGCGCGCGCCAGGAGCCCCGGCTCGGCGAGGACGCGCAGCGCCGCTGCGCGCACCCGCGGCGGCGAGTCGGGGGCGTCGAGCGCCGCGCGCGCCGCCTCAAGCGCCTCGGGCGCGCGGCAGCCGGCGTCGGCGAGCGCGTCGAGCGCGGCCGCGTCGGGGCACAATCCGACGAGCATCGCCGGGTCGCCCCCGGCGACGAGGTCCGCGCGCAGCTCCTCGACGAGGATCGTCGCCAGCGCCGCGTCGCCGTCGCGGCGGAGGAGCGCCTCGGCGTAGGCGGCGTGGCGGGCCCGCCCCTCGCGCCGCGCGAGCGCGCACGCGGCGGCGAGCCTGACGGCGGCGGCGGGGTCGCCGCCTTCGAGCGTCGCGATGCGCCCGCGCGCGCGGGCGAAGCCGGCGTCGTCGGCGAGCCGCCCGAACGCCTGCACGACGTTCGCGCGCTGGAGATCGGGATCCCCATCGTGGAGGAGCGCCAGCGCCGCCTCTCCCAGCCCCGGCGCCCGCGGCGCCGGGCCCGCCTCGAGGATGCGATCGAGCGCGGCGATGAGGCGCCCGCGCGCGGCGGGCGCCCGGGCGGCCGCCTCGAGGAGGAGCGGCACCGCCTCCGGCCCACCGGCGAGGATGGCGAGGGCGAGCTCGCGGCGGTCGGGGTCGTCGCCGCCGAGATC
>DATFWE010000314.1:0-26994 GCA_035259575.1 Haliangiales bacterium | reverse complement strand
AGCTGGCGCGTCAGGCGCTCCTTCTCGCGCGGCGACAGCGCGCCAGGGTCGCAGGCCACGCCGCCCTTGGCGCCGCCGTAGGGGAGGTTGACGACGGCGGTCTTCCACGTCATCAGCGAGGCGAGCGCGTTCACCTCGTCGGGGTCGACCTCGGGGTGGTAGCGGATGCCCCCCTTCATGGGCCCGCGCGAGTTGTCGTGCTGCACGCGGAAGCCGATGAACGTCGCCAGCGTCCCGTCGTCGCGCACCAGGGTCAGCTCGACCTTCACCTCGCGGAACGGCGTGACGAGCTGGCGCTCGATGCGCTCGTCGAGGCCGAGCAGGCGCGCGGAGCGATGGAAGTAGTAGTTCGTGGCCTCGGTGGCTTTCATGGCTTCCTCTTCTCCCTTACGCGGCGGAGCTCCGCGTGGATCACCCAGGCGCCGAGGGCGAGGATGAGGATCAGCGCCGCCGCGAGCGCGGCGATGAGCGCGGTGCGGGACGAGGCGGCGACGACGATGGGGCCGACCTGCGCGAATGGCGGGACCGCCGGCGGCGCGGGCGTCTTGACGACGACCACCGCGACGTCGGCCGGCGCGAGCCCGTCGGTGGCGGCGGCGACGAGCCGCTGCACGTCGGCGACCGTCCACCCCGGCGCGGCCTCGGGCACGAGGCGCAGCACGACCGACGCGGACTTCTTCGCGGGCGGCCCGCCCGCGATGGGGTCCACGAACGGCTCTGCGACGATCGCGCTCGCGTCAGCCACGCCGTCGAGCCCGCCGAGGTGCGCCGCGATCTCGCCGCCGAGCGCGTCGAGCCGGCGCGCGTGCTCCTCCGCCGCGGTGGGGACCAGGCCGGCGGAGCCATAGAGCGCGCGGAAGCCCGATTTGGGCGGCCGCGGCAGCCCCCACGCGCGCAGGACCTGGGCCGCGCGCGTCTGGTCGCCGCCCGCCACCTCGATGCGGAACGCGCGGTCGCCGTCGGGGGCGCGCGTCGCCGCCACGCCCGCCTGCCCCAGCGCGGCGAGGGCTTCCTGGGCCTGGCGCTCCGACAGACCTTCGGCGGCGACGCCCTGGCAGGCCGCGAGCACGAGAACCAACGAGCACAAGCCCCGCCCCGCCACGCCTGCGTTTTCGCACGCGTCGAGGGTCGCGTCAACCGACGCGCTTGCCTGGCGACGACGCGGCCGCTAAATTTTCTGCGCCTTCGGGCGTCGCACCCTTAAGGAGCTTACATGCGGAACAAGATCCTTCTCGGCCTCATCTTCTCCGGAGCCTTCGCCACCGCGATCGCGTTCACGGTGCCGTCGCCGGCCTCCGCCGCCGACGAGGCGGCGAAGAACCTCAAGATCCTGCCGAAGACGATGGCCAAGCCGGAGATCAAGAAGCTGATGAAGTCGCAGGCGGCGGCGCTCGGCGTGCAGTGCGACCACTGCCACAACACCGACGACTTCGCCGAGGACACCGAGAAGAAGGAGACCGCGCGCAAGATGATGCAGATGACGGCGCAGATCAACAAGGATCACTTCGGCGGCAAGTCGGTCGTCGGCTGCATCACCTGCCACAACGGGCAGAAAGAGCCCAAGGTGCTGACCAAGCCTTAGCCGGTGTCTTTCAGCTTCTCGCGCAGCATGTCGACGGCGCGGGCGTGGAGCCGGCTCGCCCACGACTTCGTGACGCCGAGCTCGACGCCGGCGTCGGTGAGGGTCTTGTCCTCGTAGTAGTGCTTCTCGATGAAGTGGCGCTCGCGCTCGGGCAGCGCGGCGACGGCCCGGCGCACGCGCTCGGCGAGCTGGCGGCGCGCCGCCTGCTCGTCGGCCGGGACGGCGTCGTCGGCCTCGGTCGCCTCGGCGGCGACGGCAACCGCCGCCACGCCGCGCATGACGCGCAGCACCTCGCGCAGCGCCTCCTCCGTGGTGGGCCGCGCGGTCGATCCGGCGGCGCGGTCGACGGCGTTCGCGAGGTACTCGGCGGCGCGCACGTGGGCGTAGGCCTGGCGGCTGAGCCGCCCCATCCGCCGCAGCCCGTCGTACATCGCCCCCTCGATGCGGTGGTAGGCGAACGTCGAGAACGCGACGCCATAGCGCGGGTCGAAGCGCGCCTGCGCCTCGAGGAGGCCGGCCGCGCCGTACTGCACCAGGTCCTCGAGCTCGACGGTCTTCGCGCCCAGCGTCCGCTTCACGCGCGCCGCGATCTTGCGCACCAGGGCGAGGTGCTCGACCACGCCGCCCCCACCGTCGGTCATGCGGCGAGTGTAAAGAAAACGCGGTTGGCAGTCACCTAGACATCCGTGCGGTGAGATGGTAAGCGAGCGACGGTGGGCACGTTCACCCCGGTCGAAGCGCTCGACCTCGATGCGACCGCGGCGGCGTTCGGCCTCCCGGCCGTGCGCCGCGCGGCGCCGCTGTGGGCCGGCACGATCAACTCCAACTTCCGCTTGGATACCGACGCCGGCGCGTTTTTCCTGCGGGTCAACGAGGGCAAGCGCGAGGACGAGGTCGCCTACGAGGCCGCGCTCGTCGCTCACCTCGCCGAGGACGGCGTGCCCACGCCGCGCCCGGTCGCGTCGGGCGACCGCCCGTTCGCCCGCGTCGGCGGGCGGCTGCTCACCCTGTTCCCGTGGGTCGAGGGCGAGCACCGCCGGGGGCCCGAGGTGCGCGCCGGCGACGCGCGCGCGGTCGGCCGGGCCCTGGCGCGGCTGCACCTCGCCCCGCCGTTTCCCGAGCGGCGCGAGAGCCGGTATCGGTTCTCCAATATTATGGCGCGATTTCAATCGGTTAAGGGATTACTGCCCGCCGACGAGGCCGACGATCTGGCGCTCGCGCTCGAGGCGCTCGCCGGGCGCGCCCCGCTCCCCACCGGGATCATCCACGGCGACCTCTTTCCCGACAACGTGCTCTTCGAGGGCGATCGCCTGGTCGCGCTCCTCGACTTCGAGCAGGCCTCCGACGGGGCGTTCGCCTACGACCTCGCCGTGACGCTCCTCGCGTTCTGCTTCGACGACGATTTCGTCGCGGAGCGCGCGCGCTCGCTCGTCGCCGGCTACGCTGCCGAGCGGCCGCTCGCGGCCGCGGAGCGCGCGGGCCTCTGGGACGAGGCGCGCGTCGCGGCGGTGCGCTTCACCCTCACCCGTCTCACCGACGTGGAGCACAACCCCGCGGCCTCGCCCGAGCTGCGGCGGGCGAAGGACTACCGGCGGTTCCTGGCGAGGCTAAGGAGGCTCGAAGCGATGGGCAACGAAGGTCTCGCCGCGCTTACGGGGTAGTCCGTCCCTGGTCGTTCGAGACCTCGCGCGTCTTCACCGCGAGGATGTACCGCGACAGCAGATCCCGGCGCCGGTCGTCCAGCTCGACCCAGCGGATGCCCACGTCCTGCGGCGGCTCGCGGTTCGTCCACACGACCTGCCCCTTCACCTCCATGTGCTCGCCGAGGTCGGGGAAGTTCAGCACCACGTCGACGAGCTGCCCCACCTCTTCGAGCGACTTGGTCTGGATGCAGATGCCGCCCAGCGAGATGTTCTGGATCCGGTGGTAGATGAGCACGTCCGCGGCCGCCGCGACGTCCACGTAGGCCTGCACCTCGTACCGTGGAAACGCGCGGGCGTGCTCGGCCATGGTGCGCTACCTCTGCTACCTGGGCGCGAAGCTTACCACCCCCGGCAAGGAATTGCCTGTTTTGATGGAATGAACGATATTGTCGGGCCGTTCGAGACGTTCGAGGAGGACCATGAGAGTCGCTTTGATGTTGGTCGTCGTGGTGTGCGGCGCGTGCGCGTCCGGCATGCGCTACATCCCCGGCACGAAGGTCGAGGACACCGAGGACAATCGCCGCATCGTCGCCGCGGTCGAGGAGTACCGCCAGGCGATGGAGCGCCACGACACGGGCGCCCTCCTGGCCATGGCATCGAAGAGCTACTGGGAGGACGGCGGCACCCCGACCGGCGCCGACGACTACGGGTACGACGGGCTGCGCGACGTGCTGAACACGCGCTTCCAGCGCGCCGAGGGCATCCGCTACAACATGCGCTACATGGGCATCCGGCGCGAGCGCAACCGCGCCTACGTCGAGGTCCTGATCGAGGCCAACTACACCATCTCGACGGCCAACGGGCCGCAGCGGCAGGAGCTGCGCGACCAGAACCAGCTCATCCTCGAGTTCGACGGGCGCCGGTGGCTGTTCGTATCTGGGATGTGAGCTACATGATCGCCGCGGGCGGCGCCGGCTCGTCGGGCGAACCCTTGTTCTTGAGCGGCACCGCGATCAGCATGTACGCGATGAGCCCCAGGACGAGGACGCCCGCGAGATAGCTCGGCGTCTTGAACACCTGGGGCAACGGCACCTCGAGCCAGGCGAACGCGGCGGTGACGAGACCCACCAGGGCCTCCCCCGCGATCATCCCCGACGCGGCCAGGATGCCGATGTTCTCCACGCGGCGGTGCTGCGCGTCGTTCAGGCCGCCGCGGACGGCGAGGCGATCGACGACGTAGCGGAGGACGCCGCCGATGAAGATGGCCGAGGTGGTCTCGAGCGGCAGGTACATGCCGACCGCGACCAGCATCGGGCTCTTCACCTTGACCATGATCATGACGATGCCGAGGAAGATGCCGACGACGATCAGCGGCCACGGCATGTCGCCGCCGACGATGCCCTGCGCGAGGGCTGCCATGAGGCCCGCCTGCGGCGCCGACAGCTTGGGATCGCCGAAGCCGATGCCGCCCGAGGCGATGTTCCCTTCGTGGAGGATCATGAGCGGGAAGTACATGATGAGGCTGGCGAGGACCACCGCGATGAGCTCCACGATCTGGATCGTCCTCGGCGTGCCGCCGAGGATGTAGCCGACCTTGAAGTCCTGGAGGAGCTCGCCCGCCACCGCCGACGACACGCACACGACCGCGGCGACCCCGAGGACCGCCGCCACGCCGCCCGTCCCGTGCACGCCGAACGCGACCATGAGGAGCGCGGCGACGATGAGCGTCGACAGCGTAAGGCCCGAGATCGGGTTGTTCGATGAGCCGATGAGGCCGACGAGATAGCCCGACACCGTGGCGAAGAAGAAACCGGCGATGAGCATGACGACGGCGGCGACCACGCCGCCGACGACGAGGTGGGTGAGGCCGATGTAGAGCGCGATCATGAGCACGAACATCACGCCGATGAGGGAGAACACCGTGCGCGACGACATGTAACGCTCGGTGCGGGGCACGTCGCCGGCCTTGGTCTTGTCGACCGACAGCTCGCGCACCGCGCGCGCGAGCCCGCCGAAGATGCTGGTCCGGCGGCGGTACAGCGTGTACACGGTCCCGACGAGCATGCCGCCGACGGCGATGGGGCGAACGATGAAGCGCCACACCTGCGTGGAGATGCCGCCCCAGGCCGCGACGTCCGTGCCGGCGGGGAGAAACTCGTGGAGCTTGGGCCCGAGGAGGAAGATGAGCACGGGGACGAGCACGCCCCACGCCAGGACGCCGCCGGAGAAGTTGAGCGCCGCCAGCTCGGGGCCGATGATGTAGCCGACGCCGACGTAGGCCGGGCTGATCGTGGGCGCCGAGAAGACCGTCGCGCCCCCGGCGTTGACCGAGTTCGCCGTGGCGGCCGCGCCGAGCTTCACGCGGCTCGCGCCGATCTGGCCCAGGGCAACGACGGCCTTGGTGTCCGCCGCGAACAGGCCGATCGACCCGGTGAAGAACACCCCCGCGCCGAACGCCATGTTATAGAAGAGGTACTTCGCCGCCTGGGCGCCGCGCTGGCCGGCCTTGTGGATCTGTCCCGCGGCGACGGATTCGGGGAAGGGGAGGGCGCGGTCCTCCACCATGACGCGGCGGACGAGCGAGCAGAACAGGACGCCGAGGATGCCGCCGACGATCATGAGCGCGGTGGATTTCCAGTACGCGTCCTTCGGGGCGAACGACGGCCACACGCCGGCGATGAAGAACGCGGGCAGGGTGAACACCGCCCCCGCGGCCACCGACTCGCCGATCGAGCCGGCGGTGCGCGCCAGGTTCTCCTCGAGGATCGACCCCTTCCATCCGCGGAGGATGATCATGCTGATGACCGCCGCGGGATAGGTCGCGGCGATCGTCTGCCCGGCGCGGAGGCCGAGATACGCGTTCGCGGCGCCGAGGACGAGCGTCATGATCAACCCCGGGATCACCGCCCGCAGGGTGAACTCCGTCATCGACACCGACTCGGGGACGAAAGGTTGGTGTTTCGGTTCGGCGGCGGGCGTGGGCTGGGTCATCGGGCGCAACCTCCTCCGGCGGCTCGGCTGGGTTCCCGTCGTACCACAGGAGGGGGCGGAGACCCTAATGCATCTGTTTCAACAGCGATGACACGTCCGCCTCGGGCATCGTGGCGGTGACGGTGAGCTCGTCGCCGGCGACCGAGGTCTTCAGCGTATCCAGCGCGCGCAGGACCTCCGGAGGCGTTCCCTGCTCCTTGCGCATGTCCCCGAGCTCGCGTTGGACCATCGCCTTGCCGTTCTGGGCGTCCTTCGCGCTCGCCATCGTCGCGCGGACCTCGATCTGCACCTTGCCGCCGGCGGCCGTCGCCTGCCCCACGCCCGCCTTGACGCGCGCGCCCGGATCGCCGAGGTCCTTCCGGCCGGCCAGCGCGCCCCAGGCGATGGCCGACGACGGCGACACCTTGCCGAGCGACCGCCCGAGGTCCGAGCCAGCCCCCGCGCCCTTGCCGCCGAGCCACCGCTGCAGCTGCTTCTTCTGGGTGGGCTTGAACGTCATCACCATCACGCCCTTCTTAGGGAAGGCGAAGTAGAGCTTTTCCTTCTCCCCGTCGGCGCTGAGCTCGACGATGCCCTGGGCGTCGGGGGCGCCCGCCGTGACCTTCTGCTTCTTCTGGCTCTGGGCGGCGAACTTCTGCATGCACTCGACGACGGTCTTGGCGTCGAAGCGCGGCCCGGCCAGGTAGACGGCGCCGTCGTCGGCGGTGTCGGTGGCGGCGATGACGGCGCCCTGCACCGCGTCCTTGACATCGATGTCGCAGGCCGTCCGGATCTGGTCGATCGTCCCGCGCGTCTCGGTGTGGTCGGTGAAGTGCGCGTAGACGCCGGCGAACATCGACGTGGCGCGGAGGGCGTCGACGTTGATCCCCACCACGTAGTTCGTGTCGGCGGGGATCGCGCCCTTGGCGACGGCCCAGGCGTCGCCCGCGTCGGCGCGGGCGGTGGCGGCGGCGGCGCAGGCGAGAACCGGAAGCAGCAGAAGTCGTCTCATGGGGGGATTAGACGCCAAATGCTCGTCAAGGATTCACGAAAAGCGCACCCGTCCGGCGGTAGGCGAGCCGTTCGAGCCAGTCCCGGGCCCAGAGCTTGAGCGCGAGGGGATTGCCGCTCTCGGGCGCGGCGAGGCGCTCGGCCGCGGCGCGCACCGCGTCGAGGTCGCCGGCGAGGTAGGCCGAGGGGAGGAGCAGGCGGTCGATCTCCCGGCGCACGAGGGGCAGCTCGATGCCGCCCTGCGCCGCGGCCTCGAGGCTCGGCGCCGCCGCGGCATAGTCGTGGCGCATCCACAGGACGCGCCCGACGAGATACGCCCCAAGCGGGGACGCGGCGGCCACACGCCGGGCACGGGCGAGCATGTCGTCGTCGTCGCCCTTGTCGCTCTTGTCGTCGCTCCTGTCGGACGGCGACCTCCGGAACAGGTAGTCGCGCAGCTCGGCCGCGCCGGGGGCGTCCGACACCGCCACGCGCCGGATGTCGAGGTTGCGCGCGATCGTTTCGTCGACCGGGAGCGCCGCCGCGGCGTCGAGCGCCGCGCGCGCCCCGGCGAAGTCCGCCCGCCGCCCCAAAAGGTCCACCAGCGCGAGCGCGGCGCGGGCGCGCAGCGGCGTCGACAGCGCGGCGTCGTCGAGGAGGCCCGCGAGGACGTCGCGCGCTTCGTCGGCCCGTCCGGCGCGCTCCAGCGTGCCCGCGAGGTTGACGCGGAACGACGGCTCGGGGTCCTCCGCGCACACCTTCCGCCACAGCGCGAGCGCGCCGGCCGGGTCGCCCCGGCGCGCGGCCTCGTCGGCGCGCGCGCGCAGCGCGGCCACCAGATGGGGGCAGGGGCGGTAGAAGATCGCCTTCAGTCGGAAGCGTTCGCGCGCGATCTCGCGATCCCGGTCGGCGAGCGGCGCGGCGCTCACTTCGGCGCGCCACTCCGCCTCCAGCGCCGCCAGCTCCTTGGCGTAGATGCGGGCGAAGTCGTCGGCCGCGCCGCCGGAGTGGTACAACGCGCGGAAGCGCTCCGCGCCGTAGCGGTCGACGAGGAAGCGGCAGAACGATCCCGCGGTCGTGTATCCCTGCGCCGACGACAGCTGGAAGAAGCTGGTCGCGAGCGTCTGCGCCACCGGCGGGAGGACGCCGAGCTCGAGCATCGCCCGCACCGACTGGTGCGGCGTCTGGCTGGTGCCCGCGGGCCAGTCGGCGGCGACGGCGGCCCCCTCGATGAGCCCGACGTTGAACCGGAGCGGGAAGCGTACGCTGACGTGGAACACCGGGTCGCCGAACGCGCCCGCGACGACGTGGGCGATCTCGTGCCGGAGCGCGCCGTGGGGGAACTCCTCGTGGGAGATGTAGATCTCGTGGCGCCACGGCTTCGCGATGTAGGCGTTCTGCGCGCCCATCCAGCGCGCCTTGTCGGCGGCGTTGGCGAAGTAGAATGACGCGATCTTGGCGCGCGGCGGGTCCACGCCGAAGAAGCGCGTCACCTGGAGCAGGCGCAGCTCGTGATCCTCGGCGATCGCGTCGAGCTCGGTCTCGAACGGCGCGCCCTTGGGGTAGTAGATGACGAAATGCGGCGTCTCGCGCCGCCCGCCCAGGGCCTCCGCGATGTCGGCCGACGACACGTGAAAGCCCAGGTCGGCGGAGCGGTACAGCATGAGGAGCGCCGCCAGCGCGGCGGCGCCGGCGGCGGCCACGGCGGCGCGCCGGCGCGTCCGCACGAACGCGGCGATCGCCAGCGCCGCCGCGGCCCACGCCGCCTGGTACGCGCGCGACCACAGGAGCGCGGGCGTGACGCGGATGTCCTCGTCGTAGAGCGCCCCCGGGAAGTAGCCGCCGAACGGATCGTAGCCGAAGATCGGCGGCGCCCCGTAGAAGCGCACCACGCCCAGCGCGAGCGAGGCGAGGACCGTCAGCCAGGCCGCGGTGCCGCCGAGCCAGCGGCGGCGGCCGCACATCGTCTGGCACACGACGCCCGCCACCGTGCCCCACAGCGTCGACACGCCGGGCATGACCAGGTAGAAGACGAGGCCGCCCGGGGTGTCGCACGGCCGGACGAGCAGGCCGTTGCCGATGATCACGGCGAGCGGGACGACGAGCACGGCGAGCATCCGCGCCCAGCCGGCGGCGACGTGGAGGAGGAGACCCCGCTCCGGCGCGCGCGCGAGCTGCGCCGCGCCGAGGTCCGCGGCGGCGAAGCTGGCGGCGATCCCCATCGCGAACGCGAACTCGTACCCCAGGACCTGGGTGAGCGGCAAGTGGGCGAGCGCCACGGCCAGGGCGGCCAGGACGGCGGCCCACGCGAGGGACCGCCGGACCGCCAGACGCATAAGATGGAGCATCCGCGATTCGATTATACTTCGCCCCATGGGCTCGCCCGGCGAAGACTCGGATCGGCGCGATCACGGCCGCGCGCCGATCGAGCTCAAGGTCGAGTACAAGAAGCTCAACACGTTCTTCGCCGACTACACCAAGAACATCTGCAAGGGCGGCACGTTCATCAAGACCAAGAAGCCGCTCGAGGTGGGCACCGAGTTCGTGTTCAAGCTGTGCGTGCCGGGGCTGGGCGATCCGCTCGCCATCCGCGGCCAGGTGAAGTGGGTGGTGCGCGAGGGCGACGAGCCGGCCCTCAGCGCCGACACCGACGGCCACGACGCGGGCATGGGCATCCGCTTCATCTATGCCTCCGACGGCGAGCGGCAGGTCATCGCCGACGTGGTCGAGCGCCTCATGATCGACAGCTTGGGCCAGCTCGTGTACTCCAAGCTGATGAGCAAGGACCGAGCCCGTTGATGGACACCAAACGTTTCTTCCGCTACCTCGCGCCGAACCTCGTCACGCTGGCGAGCCTCACGTTCGGGATGTGCTCGCTCGTGGCGTCGGTGCAGGGGCGCTTCGCGGACGCGGCGTGGTTCGTCGTGTTCTCCGTCCTCACCGACAAGCTCGACGGGTTCGTGGCCCGCCTCGTCAAGGGGACGAGCGAGTTCGGCGTGCAGCTCGATTCGTTCGCCGACTTCCTGAACTTCGGCGTGGCGCCGGCGGCGCTGTGGTACACGTTCCACGCGCGGCCCGACTCGCCGCTCGGCGCGGGCGCGCTGCACGCCGCGCTCGTCGGCTCCTGCTTCGTGTGGGTCCTGGCGGTCACGTTCCGGCTCGCCCGCTACAACATCGTCGGCGACGATCCGCGCTGCAAGCGCATCTTCTTCGGCGTGCCGACGACGCTCATGGGCGGCCTGCTGGTCGTGCTGTTCCTCACGTTCCTGAAGTACGGCGCCGATCCGTCGGGCGCGCCGGCGATGGCGGACGAGCCCCGCCTCCTCGGCGGCCTGCGCATCCCGGCGGCGGCGTGGTCGGTGTGGCCGGCCCTGGTCGCCGGCGGGGCGCTGCTGATGGCGTCGGCGGTGAAGATCCCCAAGCTCGGCCTGTCCAGGTCGAAGGTGTTCACCGCGTTCATCTTCCTCAACGTGATCGTGGGCTACGCCGCCGGCGCGACGCGGCACTTGCCCGAGCTCCTGTGCTTCGACGCGACGCTGTGGGTGGCGGGGTCGATCGTGTGGGGCATCTTCAACGGCGAGATGCGCGGGCTCAAGCCGCCGGCCATCTTCCCCAAGACGGATCGGCCGGCGAGCCAGCTTCCGCTTCGTCCCGAGGAAGACGCGCTGCCCGACGACGACGAGGAGGAGGTCGGCCACCCCGACGTCCCCGGCACGGCGCCGGCGTCGAAGTGACGATCACCCGACGCGGGCGAGCACGCGCTTGCCCCACTTCCACCAGAACAGCGCGTAGCCGGTCGCGACCGCCGCCATCCCGCCGGCGATCGCGCCCCACAGCCCCATCGGGCGGCCGCGGAACGCGTCGAACAACGAGCCGCCGACGAGCGGCCCCACCGACAGGCCGAGCTGCTGCATGAGCCCGAACAGCCCGAACGCGCGGCCGAGGTGCTGCGGGTCGCCCAGGCGCGCCGCCATGTCGCTCAGCGCCGGGGCGAACACCACCTCGCCGGCGGTGAGCACGACCATCGCGCCGGCGAGCTGGCCGAAGGTCCGGCCCATGCCGATGGCGAGGAACGCCGCGAGGTAGAGGAGCGGCCCGAGGAGCAGCGGGCGCGCCGGCCCGCCCTGATCGATGAAGCGCACCGCCGGGATCTGCAGCACCACGACCAGGAGGCCGTTCACCGCGTAGAGGTAGCCGATGTGCGCGATCGACAGATGGAGCTCGGTCTTCGCGTAGACCGACAGCGTGGCGAACTGCTGCACGGTCAGCGTCGAGCCGCAGAACACGAGGAACAGATAGGCGAAGAACGGCCGGTTCTCGCGGAACATGCGCGCGGCGGAGGCGAGGGTGGGGCGCTCCGCCTTCGCCTCCCCGCGCGCGTGCGACCGGCGATCCTCGACGCGCGTGACGCCGAGCGCGGCGGCGAGCATCACCGCCGCGGCGAAGAAGAACAGCGTGCCGTAGGAGTGGGCGGCGGCGAGGGTGCCGCCCAGCGCCGGCCCCAGCGCCCAGCCCAGGTTGATGCCGATCCGCTGCAGGCCGAACGCCGCCGTGCGCAGCTCCGGCCCGGCCAGCTCGGTGACCGCCGCCGACGCGGCCGGCTCGAACATCGCCCGCAGCACGGCGTTGAGCACGATCAGCGCGGCCATGACCGTGACCGGCGCCGCGAGCATCACCGCCGCGCCGAGGAGGCACATGTTGAGCGTGCGGCCCGCGAGCGCCGCGATCATGACGCGCCGCCGGCCGATCCGGTCGGACGCCTCGCCCGACGCCGCGTTCCCCACCGCCGCCGCCAGCCCGGCCACGAGGTAGATCGCGCCGTAGGCCGCCCCCGACACGCCGCGCTGGTCCACCAGGTACATCGCCATGAACGGCATCACGATGGAGAACCCCATCGTGTTGATGCCGCGCATCGCGGCCAGGAAGTAAATCCGGCGGTCCAGGCGCCGGTAGGCTCGAAAAGGAATGGTAGTCATTGTATACGTGGGGGCGGAGCACCATGCACGTCGAGCTTCACCGCGAATACCGCTTCGAGGCCGCGCACCGCCTCCCGCGCCTGCCGGCGACGCACAAATGCCATCGCCTCCACGGCCACAGCTTCCGCTTCGAGGTCCTCCTCGAGGGTGAGGTCGATCCGGCGACGGGGTTCCTCATCGACTTCGGCGACGTCGACGTCGTCGTCGCGCCGCTGGTCGCGCGCCTGGACCATTACTACCTGAACGAGATCGAGGGGCTGGAAAATCCCACCTCGGAGGTGCTGGCCGCCTGGCTGTGGCACCGCCTGCGGCCGAAGCTGCCGTTCCTGCGCGCGGTCACCGTCGCCGAGACGTGCGACGCGCGCTGCACCTACCGGGGCGAGCGACCGGACGACCAGTGATGCGCGTGGCCACCTTGAACCTGTGGGGCGCGCACGAGCCGCTCGCCCGCCGGCTCGAGGTGGCCGCCGCCGGCCTCGGCGCGCTCGACCCCGACGTCGTGCTCCTGCAGGAGGTGCGCGCGGGCGAGGGCCTCCCCAACACCGCCGGACGCCTGGCGGGGCTCCTCGGCCCGGACTGGCGGTTCGTCTACGCGCCGGCGCTCGCCGGGGGCCCGGGCGCGTTCGGTCCCGGCACGCCCGCGGGCGAGGAGGGGCTGGCCGTGCTCGCGCGCCATGCCATCGTCGAGCACGAGGCGCGCGAGCTGCCCGAGGCGCGCCCCGACGAGCGCAGGATCGTCCTCGGCGCGCTCGTCGACCTCGGCGCGGCCCGGGTGTGGTGCCACACGACCCACCTCCACTGGCGCCTCGGCGACGGCCTCGCCCGCGAGAAGCAGGTGGTCGCCGCCGATCGCGCCGCGCGCGAGCGCGGCGGCGACGTGCACGTCCACATCCTGGGGGGCGATTTCAACGCCGCCCCCGACTGCGACGAGATCCGCTTCCTCGCCGGGCGCACCACGCTCGCCGGCGTGCGCACCTACTGGCAGGACGCGTTCGCGCGCGTCCGCCCGGGCGAGCCGGGCGTGACCTGGTCGCGCCGCAATCCCTACGTCGGCGAGCTCGCGTGGGTCGAGCCCGAGCGGCGGATCGACTACCTCTTCGTCTCGCCCGAACGGCGGGACGGGCGCGGCCGGGTGCGCGACTGCCGCGTCATCCTCGCCGGGCCGGCCGCCGACGGCGTGTGGGCGTCGGATCATTTCGGCGTGATCGCCGACGTGGACGCCTGACCCCAGCTTGACAACCCCCCGCGCCGACGGGATAACCCGATAGATCGTGCGTCATCCCTACGCTTCCTTCATCCACGAGATCGAGCGCCCCGCGCGCTACCTCGGGGGCGAGTACCTGTCGGTCGTCAAGGACCGCGCCGACGCGCGCGTCGTCCTGGCGTTCCCCGACGTCTACGAGATCGGGATGTCGCACCTCGGCACGAAGATCCTCTATTCGCTCCTCAACAAGCAGGAGCGGATCGCCTGCGAGCGGGCGTTCACGCCGTGGATGGACATGGAGGCGGCGCTGCGCGCGCGCGGGCTGCCCATCCTGTCGCTCGAGACGGCGCGGCCGCTCGCCGAGTTCGACGTCGTCGGCGTGTCGCTCCAGTACGAGCTCACCTACACCAACGTGCTGACGCTGCTCGACCTCGGCGGCATCCCGCTGCGCGCCGCCGATCGCGACCGCCGGCACCCGCTCGTCCTCGGCGGCGGCCCGACCGCGACCCACCCCGAGCCGATGGCGGCGTTCTTCGACGCGTTCTTCATCGGCGAGGCCGAGGAGGAGCTGCCGGCGCTCGTCCTCGAGTGGGCGGCGATGCGCCGCGCCGGACGCGACCGCCGCGACGCGCTCGCCGAGCTCGCCGGCCGCTACCCGCTCTACGTGCCGTCGCTCTACTCCGTCGCGCCCGACCCGGCGTCGGACCTCCTGTGCGTGGCCGAGCCGCTCGACCCGCGCGCGCCCCGGCGCGTGCGCCGCGGCTTCGTCCCCGATCTCGACGCGTACCCGTTCCCGTCCGACTCGCCCGTCCCCTACGCCGAGGCGGTGTTCGACCGCGCGGCGGTGGAGATCGCGCGCGGCTGCACCGAGGGATGCCGCTTCTGCCAGGCGGGCATGATCTACCGGCCGGTGCGCGAGCGCAGCCCCGACTCGATCGTCGGCACGATCCTCGACAGCGTCGCGCGCGGCGGCTACGACGAGACCTCGCTCACCTCGCTGTCGACCGCCGACTTCTCCTGCGTCACGCCGCTGGTCAAGGCGGTGATGGCGAAGCTGCGCCCCAAGAAGGTCGCCCTCGGCGTATCGTCCCTGCGCGCCTACGGGCTCAACGAGGAGCTCCTCGACGAGATGGCCTCGGTGCGCGCCACCGGCCTCACCTTCGCCCCCGAGGCCGGCACGCAGCGGATGCGCGACGTCGTCAACAAGAACGTCACCGAGGAGCACATCCGCGACTCGTCGGAGCGCGTGTTCCGGCGCGGCTGGAGCCGTCTCAAGCTGTACTTCATGATCGGGCTCCCCACCGAGAGCGACGCCGACGTGCGCGGCATCGTCGAGACGGGCGCGCGCATGCTGGCGGTGGGCCGCAAGCTGCAACCCCAGGCGGAGGTCACGGTGTCCGTGTCGTCGCACGTGCCCAAGCCGCACACGCCGTTCCAGTGGTGCGCGATGGACGACCTCGACGAGATCGCCCGCAAGCAGGCGCTCCTGCGCCGCACCGCCGGCGAGACGCGTCCCGGCGTCCGCCTCAAGCACCACGAGCGCGGCCTGTCCTGGGTGGAGGGCATCCTCGCGCGCGGCGACCGGCGCGTGGGCGACGCGATCGAGGCCGCCTGGCGCGACGGCGCCCGCTTCGACGGCTGGGAGGAGGTGTTCGACCTCGGTCGGTGGCAGCGCGCGCTCGCCGCCGCCGGCGTGAACCCGGCGCGCTACCTCGGCACCATCCCGGTCCGCTCGCGCCTGCCCTGGGACCACATCGACATCGGGCTCGAGGACGGGTTTCTCCTCGGCGAGTACCGGCGCGCGCTCAAGGACCGCCTGTCGCAGCCGTGCGGCAAGCCGGCGGGCACGCTGCTCCACCACACCAACCTCGCCGAGGCGGAGGCCGACGCGCGCCGGCTCGTCTGCTACGACTGCGGCGTCGCCTGCGACATGGAGCGCATGCGCGGCGACCGTCTGGTCGCGCTGGCGCAGCTGGGCGCGACCGCGCCCGTGCCCCCGCGCCCCGTCGTCGCCGCCGTCCGCGATCGCCGCGGCCGACCGCTGCCCGCGCCGCAGTTCGAGCAGCGCGACGGCGTGCGCGTGCGGCTGCGCTACACCAAGCTCGAGCGCGCCGCGTTCATCTCCCACCTCGACGTGATGCGCCTGCTCCAGCGCGTGTTCCGCCGCGCCGACGTCCCGCTCGCGTACACGCTCGGCTTCCACCCCAAGCCGAACATGACGTTTGGGCCCGCGCTCGGCCTCGGCATCCCGTCGCTGGGCGAGCTCGTCGAGGTGCGCCTGGACGTGGCCGAGCATCCGCCCGGGCTCGTGGATCGCCTGAACGAGGTCAGCCCGGAAGGGATGCGCTTCCTCGCCGAGCGCCCCGTGCCGGCGAACGCGGCCAACATGGCCAAGCACATCCACGCCGCCGACTGGCTCCTCGCCGGCGAGCCCGGCGCGGCGCCGGCGGACGAGCGCATCGTCTCCGTCGACGTCATCCCCGCCGGCAAGGTCGGCCTGGCGCTCGGCTGGGATGTCCCGGCGCTGACGCGCGCGCGCGTGCGCCTAGGGCCCGAGGGCTCGATCCGCCCGCGGGATCTGGCGACTTCACTCGGTCTCGCGGGGGTGGAGGTGGCGCGCCTGGCGCTGGTGGGCCTGTGCGGCGCGGAGGCGTACGACCCGCTGGAAGCTAGCGCCGGTAGTCGTGCACCCGGTCGGGACGCGAGGGCGCGGGCTTCGAGTAGTAACCGGGACGCCAGTACCCCTGACGCGCCGGCTGGCTAGGAACGACGACGGTGCCCGGATTCGGGCGCGGCCGCCAGTAGCCCGGGACCCAGTGGCTGCCCCCGCCGTGCGTCGTCCACACCCCGCCGACCCAGAGGTAGCCCGGACGTTCGACCTCGTAGTAGCCCGGCGCCCAGACCCAGCCGCCGTTCCAGCCCCAGTGACCGCCGATCCACACGTAGCCCGGACGGACGATGACCTCTTCGTACTGCGGCGGCGGTGGATAGCCCGAGACCGCATACACATACCCGCCGCGCGCGTAGCAAGCCGAGAGCAGCGCGGGCAGAGCGATAGCCAGAAGTAGGCGCTTCATACGTCCAATCTAAGCATTCCGCGGACCAATTGCCAGACACCGAAAATCAGCTAGTTACGGGGGCGTCCGCGCCACGGTGTGGCGCGCCCGACACAGAACGGCGCTTGATGGTGAGGAGCTCCGCCGTGGTGGGCACGCGCGCGCGGGGTCCGGTGGGCGTCGCGCCGCGCGCGGAGAACGCGCGCTTCCACGCGGCGAAGCTGCCGCCGGCGCGCCAGGCGTCGAGCGCGGCGAGGCCCGCGCGCGCATCGCCCTGGGCGAGCATGTACTCGACCCACGCCCAGCGAGCGGACGTGGGGCGCAACTCGGCGCGGCCGGCGAGGCCGCGGCGCAGCCGCTCGAGGCGCGCCTCGACGACGGGAATGCCGGCGAACGGCGTGCCGTCGAGCGGCGTCTGGCGCTTGGCCACGAACGGGGCGACGCCGAGCGCGACGCGGCCGTGGATGTCGGCGAGCGCGGCGGTGAAGCGGATGAGCTCGTCGATGTCGGCGTCCTCCTCGCCGGGGACGCCGACCATCATGTAGATCTTGAGCACGCCCAGGCCGTGGCGCTTGGCCAGCTCGGCGGCGCGCAGGAGGTGCCGTTCGTACGTCTTGCGCTCGATGAGCGCGCGCACGCGCTCGGAGGCGCCGTCGGACGCGACGGTGAGCGTGCGGTAGCCGCCGCGGCGGAGGAGCCCGACCAGCTCGTCGGTGAGTCGGTCGGCGCGCAGCGACGAGATGCCGATCTCGCGGCCGCCGTCGACGATCGCGCGCACGATCTCGGCGATGCGGGGATGGTCGGTGACGGCGGCGCCGACGAGGCCGACGCGGCGGGCCGCGGCGGGGATGGCGCCGAGGATGCGCTCGGGCGGGGCGGCGCGCATGCCGTGGTTCGTCGACCGGCGCATGACGCAGTAGGTGCAGCCGCGCGAGCAGCCGCGCGCCGCCTCGACGAGGAACATCGACGCGAGCTCGGTGTGCGGCGTCAGCACCTGCGAGCCCGCGGGCAGGCGGTCGTCGGCGACCTGGGCGATGGGCGGCGGCGCGTCGCCGTGGATGGCCGGGACGTACACGCCGGGGAGCGCCGCCAGATCGCCGAGGAGCGCGTCCTTGCCGCCGGCCGCCTGCGCGCGGCGGACCACCTCGGGGCCGAGCTCCTCCCCCTCGCCCATGACGATGGCGTCGCAGAACGGCGCCAGCGGGACCGGGTTGGAGAACGTGAGCGGGCCGCCGGCGACGACGAGCGGCGCGCCCTCGCCGCGCTCCTCGCGAAGGAGCGGCACGCCGGCGCGCTGGAGGCAGGTGAGGACCCCGGGCAGCTCGAGCTCGTACGCGACGGAGAACGCCAGGAGCGGGTACTCGCCGACGGGCCGCTCGCGCTCGAGCGTGAGGAGCGGTCCGTCGTCCTCGGGAAGCATGGCGCGATCGCACGCGACCCCGTCCGTGGCGTTGAGCTCGCGGTACATCGCCTGGTAGCCCAGCGACGACATCGCGACGTGGTAGGGCGAGGGGTAGATCAGCGCCACCCGGAAGGGAGCTTCCCTCCGAAGGGTGCCGGTCTCGTCCGCGACGAGGGCCCGGAGGCGCGCGATGGTGTCCCACGACATCCTGGATCGGGGAGGGATAGCACATTCCCGGCCCGGCGTCAGGTCAGGTCTTGTCGACGAAGTGGCGGCGGAAGTTGTCGATGACGCGCGCCCCGTCGGGGGCGTCGCGCACGGGGACGTCGTCGGCGCCGAGGATGTGGCGGCGCGCGTCGACGTAGGCGGCGAGGATCGCGCCGGTGATCTCGGGGTGGAACTGCACGCCGCGGGTCGCGTCGCCGACGGCGACCGCCTGGAGGGGCGTGCGCTCGTTCGTCGCCAGGGGGACGCCGACCATCGTGGCGGGATCGATGTCGTCCTCGTGGGTGAAGTTCGCGGCGAACGTGCGCGGCAGCCCGGCAAACAACGGGTCGCGCGCGCCGGCCTCCGTCGTCGTCACCGCGTGGGTGCCGACTTCCCAGCCGGCCGGGTTCCGCCGCACGCGGCCGCCGAACGCGTGGCCGATGAGCTGGTGGCCGAAGCACACGCCGAGCACGGGGACCCCGGCGTCGTGCGCGCGGCGGACGAGGTCGGCCGCGTCGTCCATCCACGGCTCGGGGGCGAGCGGTGCAACCAAAGAGCGGGCGGAGCCGGTCACGACGACGCCTGCGAAATCGCGCGGGTCGGGCCCTCTCCCTCCGGCGCGTCCGTCGTGGTGGTAGAGGGGTCCGCCCCAGCTCCGCTCGTACCACGACGCGAACGGGCCGTGCGCCGCGCGGACCGGGTCGGGAGCTTCGCCGAGCTGGAGGAGGAGGACCCGCCGCAACGCGGGGACGGTAGCGCCCGGGCGGCGCGCGTGCAAGACTCCAGTACTGCGATGAAGTCCGCGCTGCCGGCGCTGGTCCTCCTCGGGGTCGCTTCCGCGGCCGCGCGGACGGTCCCGACCGGCAAGGCGACGGACGTGGAGGAGCGCGCGGCGATCCTCCTCTTGTGGGTGCTGCCGGCGGCCGACGCCGAGCTGCGGGTGACGTTCCTCGGGGGGACGGCGCGGCCGGGGGAAGCGGTGGATCTCGTCGACGAGCGCGGCTACATCGGGCGCGCCAGCATCGTGTCGGTGGATGCGCTGCGCTGCGGCGTGACGCCCTATCTCGACGCGCGGGTCCGGCCGCCGCGCGGCGTCCGGCGGCCGGAGCGGCAGATGCTGGCGCTGTACCCGGCGCTGGCGCGGCCGGCGCGGGCGCGCCTGCTCCGGCCGAGCCAGGTGGCCGATCCGCCGCCGCGCGGCCGGCCCAGCCTGCAGGCGGTGGACGTCGACGGCGACGGCACCGCCGACGTCGCCCGCTACGTCCTGTACCACTGCGACGCCGAGAACCTGGGCGAGGCGGCCACCTGCGTCGAGACGTGGAACCGCGAGGACGGGCGGTGGCGGCTGGTGTCGTCGGTCGATTTCCGGCCGCCGTGTAAGTAGTATCTTGCGTGGCCCGAAATCGCTATCGCCTCGCGTTCGACGGCAACGCCCATACCATCGACGTGGTCGCGCGCTTCGACGAGCTTGCCGGCGAGCCGGTGGTCCTGCGCATGGCGGCGTGGACGCCCGGGTCGTACCTGGTGCGCGACTACGCGCGCCACGTCGTCGAGCTCGGCGCCGAGGACCGCGCCGGCCGCGGGCTCCGCGTCGACAAGGTCGACAAGGCGGCCTGGCGCGTCGATCCCGCCGGGGCGCGCGATATCGTCGTCCGCTACCGCGTCTACGCGCACGACCTCACGGTGCGCACCAGCCACGTCACGCGCACCCACGCGTTCGTGAACGGCGCGCCCACGTACCTCTACCTGCCCGAGCGCGCCGGCGAGGCGGCCGCCGTCGACATCGAGGCGCCGGGGTGGCACGTGGCCACAGCGCTGGCGGGGCAGGGCGGCGCGCGGCGCGCCGCCGACCTCGACGAGCTCGTCGACAGCCCGATCCACGCCGGCGATCGGCCGGTCGCGGCGTTCGAGGCGGCGGGCCGGCCCGTCGAGCTCGCGGTATGGGGGCGCGCCGAGCCGGGCGCGGCCACGCTCGACGACCTGGTCGCCGACACGACGAAGATCGTCGACACCCACGCCGCCCTGTTCGGCGGCGTGCCCTACGAGCGCTACACGTTCATCCTGATGTTGGCGGCGGGCGCGTACGGCGGCCTCGAGCACAGGGCGTCGTCGGCCCTCCTGTCGTCGCCGTTCGCGTTCTCGACGCGGAAGAAGTACGAGGAGCTGCTCGAGCTCGTGTCGCACGAGTTCTTCCACCTGTGGAACGTGAAGCGCATCCGCCCGCGCGCGCTGGGCCCGTTCGACTACGGCGCGGAGAACTACACGCGGTCGCTGTGGGTGGTCGAGGGCGTGACGAGCTACTACGACCGCCACGCGCTGCGCCGCGCCGGCCTCATCCCCGCCAAGCGCTACCTGGAGAAGCTCGGCGAGGAATGGGGGCGGCTGCTCGACATCCCCGGGCGGCGGCGGCAGAGCCTGGAGGAGGCGTCGTTCGACGCGTGGATCCGGCACTACAAGCCCGACGAGAGCACGGTGAACAGCACCGTGTCCTACTATCTCAAGGGCGGCATCGTGGCGCTGTGCCTCGACCTCGACGTGCGGCGGCGCACCGCCGGGGCGCGGAGCCTGGACGACGTGATGCGCCGGCTGTGGCGCGAGTACGGCGCGCGCGACGTGGGGTACGCCGACGAGGCCGTGCGGCGCGAGATGGAGCGCGCGGTCGATCTCGATCTCGGCGCGTTCTTCGATCGTTGCGTGCGCGGGCGCGAGGACCCGGACCTGGGCGCGGCGCTCGCGGGCGCGGGGCTCGTGCTTCGGCCCAAGAAAGAGGAGGAGGGGAACGGCCGCGGCGGCTGGCTCGGCGTGACGACGCGGACCGTCGACGGGCGGTTGCTTGCGGCGCAGGTGCTCGCGGACGGACCCGGCGAGGCCGCCGGCATCGCGCCCGGCGACGAGATCGTCGCGGTCGGCGGCTTCCGCGTGGACGAGAAGGGCCTGTCGGATCGGCTGGCCGCGCGCCGCCCCGGGGACGAGGTGAAGGTGGTGGTCGCGACGCGCGAGGAGCTGCGCGAGGTGGTCGCGACGCTGGGCGAGAAGCCCACGACGTGGGAGATCGTCCCCGACGACGAGGCGGGCGAGGCGGAGAAGGCGCTGCGCGCGGCGTGGCTGGGCGAATAGGCGTGACCAGGCGACCCTGGACAGCATAGCGCGTTAGACCTGCGTCAACCGCGACGATCCCTCGCACCCAACGCGCGTCCCCGCAAAGGTGATGTAACGAACGCGCGCATCGGTCGCCTTCATGGGTGCTCGATGGACGGATGAAACGGGGCCCGGGACTCGTGTGACCGAGGCGACCCGTTGCGGAGGTTTCCATGACTGGCGCTCACGTCCTCGTGAGTCCGGGAGAGATCATCGCGAACAAGTTTCGCGTCGAACGGATTGTCGGCGAGGGAGGCATGGGGGTCGTATTCGCCGCCACGCACCTCCAGCTCGAGCAGCTCGTCGCCATCAAGATCATCAGGCCGGAGGCGCTTTCCAATCGAGAGGTCGTCGCGCGGTTTCTCAAGGAGGCTCGCACGGCGGCGCGGCTCCGGAGCGAGCACGTCACACGTGTGATTGACGTGGGCGAGACCACGGTGGGCTGGCCGTACATCGTCATGGAGTACCTCCAAGGGCAGGACCTTGCGTCCGTCGTGGCCGAAAGGGGTCCTCTTCCAGTCGCCGAAGCGATCGATTACGTCCTCCAGGCGTGCGATGCGGTTTCCGAGGCCCATGAGCTCGGCATCGTCCACCGGGACCTCAAGCCCGCCAATCTTTACCTGAGCCAGACGGCGCACGGTAAGACGGCGATCAAAGTTCTCGACTTCGGCATCGCGAAGACCGCCGCCACCGACTGGACGATGACTCAACCCGCGGCGGTCATGGGCTCACCGGGTTACATGTCGCCGGAGCAGCTCCGTTCCACGAAAGACGTCGACGGAAGAACGGACATCTGGTCTCTCGCGGTGATCCTCTGGGAGCTGGTCACGGGAAAGGCGCCGTTCTGCGGAGACACTCTCACCGAGATCTGTGTCCGCATCGCCGTGGACCCATTGCCTTCGTTCCCATCGATCGGCGGCCTCACCGCCGGGGTGGAGAACGTGCTCCGGCGGGCGCTCGAAAAGGACCGCGATCGGCGTTACGCGAACGTAGGCGAGCTGGCAGCCGCCCTATCGCCGTTCACCCATGCCCGCGGGCGCGAGCTCGCGCGCCGCATCCAGGGCGCACGCACGGACTGGTCTCGGCACGATGCCCCGGCAGTGGCCAATGTTGTCCCGAGATCCAAACAAGGACGCCGGAAGCTTCGACGGTGGCTGGGGGCCGGAGCGTTGGCCGCGGGTCTCGTGCGCGCCGTCTTCGCAATCCCATCCTGCAACGACCACGCGAAGTCGACGGCACAGGGCGCGGACCGGCTGGTCCCTCCTTTCGCGACTCAACCTGTCTCATCCCCGGTTCAGCCTGCGCGGTCACGGCAAGAGCAAGAGATAGTCGGGCCTGGGCCGGTCATGCCCGACGCTGGTCTGGCAGCCAGCCTGGTCGAAGCGCTGTCCACGGAGGCGCCCCCGCGGCCGCCCACCGTTCCGAGAGCGGACGAGCATTCGAACGGGTGGCCCGGCGATCCGTCCGAGGCGAAAGCTCGAACGACGCGCAGCTCCCACGAGAAACGACGACAAGACGACAGGCCCGAGCGCAAGGGCCGCATCGCGCCCCCGGACACGGACCTGCTCGAGATACGCAAGCTCCCGTCGGGACAGCCGGACGCAGATCCCGATATCGAAAGACGCAAGTGAGCTGCAAGGAGGATTCGACCATGCACAACCACGCCCGATTGTTGATTGCCACCGCATTGCCATCGCTCCTAGGAATGACGATCCCCCTCGGAACGGCCTCGGCGCAAGTCGATGCTGCGCCGGATCGCGCCGCCGCCGACGACCTGTTCCGCCGCGGTCTCGCCCTCATGAAACAAGGGAAGTACCCGGACGCGTGCCCCAAGTTCGAGGCCAGCCACCGCCTCGATCCGAGCTTTGCGGCGCTCATCAATCTCGGCGACTGCTACCAGAAAGTGGGCCGCACCGCGAGCGCCTGGGGCGCGTACCGTGAGGCCAGCGATCTGGCGCGCAAGTACACGGACGAGAATCGCATCAAGCTCGCGGAATCCAGGGCGAGCCCTCTGGAGAGCCAGCTCCCGCGCCTCGAGATCGTGGTGGTCGCCGATCGAGACGTACGCGCCTACGAGATACGGCGGGACGGAAAGGTCGTCGATCCTGGGCTCATTGGCACGCCCATACCTATCGACCCCGGCGAATACGAAATTGCGGCGACCGGACCCGGAGTCGAGGAATGGAAGAGCCACGTCAAGATTTCCCGGCCCGGCGAGCGCGTAACGGAGCGTATCGTGCTTCGCCGAGCGGCTCCAGCGCCGTTTCCGACCGTTGGCTCGGACGCCGTCACCCCCGCGGAAGGCACGCCGCCTTCCGCGGTTCCCGCTTTTCCGGCTGGCCCGGCGGACTCCGAAACGACCGTGGGGAGTGGTGTGACGCACGACTCCGAATCGGGCTTCTACCTTTCGGCGACACCGTTTGTCGGTTACCTGCTGGCCACGTCGGGCGATTTGGACGCCTCCGCCCACGGGATGACCCTCGGTGGATCTCTCCTCGCGGGCATACGCCTCGGTGACTTCCTGCTGCTCGGGGGGACGACGCTCGCGAAGACCACCGATCCCACGGTCAGCATCAGCGGACGATCTGGAACGGCCGACATGACACTCACTGGGCTGTCACTGTCTGCGGGCGTCGGCTACCGCATGAGCCGCAAGCTCGTCTTCGCAGGGCTGTTGCGGCTCACGCGGATGAGCTTGTCGGCGCGCGGATTCTCGCTTGACTCCAGTTTTGGTCCGGGAGCCGAGCTCAGGGCCGACTGGGAGCTCTTCCGAATGGGACGGTTCGGCGTCGGCCTCGCTGGGAGTGTTGCGTGGAGTGCTCTCGATATCGAAGGCACCAAATGGTCGGCGACGACCGCCGCGCTCGGAATGACGGTCTCGTATCAGTAATGGAGGTATGCCGTGAAATCCAAAGTGTTCCGCCTGCTTCTTGCGTGCGTTCTGTCGGGGTGCTCCGGCGGGGGCGCACATCCAATTGCCGACGCGCTCGAGGGTCCCTGGACCTACGTCCGGGGCTCGCTCGACGAGCACTGCGAGACGGGGACGTGGACCGCCAAGCTCGACATGGACACGGGCATAACGTTTTCCGGATCATCGGGCAATCGGGTCACGTGGAACGCGGATCCGTGCACGTTCCAGTTTCGTGAGGACCCCAACGACCCCTCCACAGTCAGGTTCGACTCCGGAACGTGCACATGGTCCGGTGAGCTGAAAGATGGAAGGACGTTCACCGCAACTGCCACACCATCCGCCGACTGGAGGTTCCGTTTGAGCAACGATGGTCGAACGCTCACCGAGACGGGGACCGGGGCAATTCGCTATGAGGTCGCAACGAAAAGTATGGTCTGCCAAATCTCGCTCGATGGAACCCTCACCATGGGTCGCGCCCCCGAGGATCTGGCGGTTCCGGTTCCCGTCATGCCCGCGACCTGCACCGATCCCGGCTACCCGGTTTATTGTCGAGACGACGGGAAGTGCTGGTCGCCCGGAACCAACTGCAGTCTCCGTCGCTTTACGTGCGGCGGGCAGTCTCTACGCTGCGCGCGAGGCACTGACTACGCCTCATGTTGCGGAGGCCAATTCACGACGTGCGCTTCGGGATACCCTTATTACTGTCCCGCCGACGGCTATTGCCATTCGTCCCCGTCGGGGTGCGCGAGCACCTGCGCCTATCGAGGCGAGTCTTGCGACTAGCGAAGGTCGTGCTTGCGAAGTGAGTCGGTTGAGGTGAGAAACCAAAACCGTGCCGGGCGGCTCCCCAGGCGGCCAGCCCTCGACTTATCGCACCAACGACTGCGCGGTCCTTCCCATGGGGACAGGACACGGCTATAGTCATGACGGGTGTGAGGTGAGAGGATGGCGGATTCCCGTGCCGCTCCGCTGGAACCCCAAGCGCCGGCGTTGGAGGTAGGCGATGAGGGAGTGTTCGAGTCCATCGCGGCCGGCCACGCCGCGCGCGCGCTCGAGCTTCTCATCACCCGCTACGGTGAATCCATCTATGGATACTGCCGTCGCGTGTTGGGCAACGACGCCGACGGCGACGACGTATCCCAGCTAGTATTCTTGCAGGCGTTCGAGGGGATCAGCGCGCGAGTGCCTGTGAAAAACGTGTCGGGATGGCTGAAGGGCATCGCGCGCCATCGGTGTCTGGACCGGATCAGGTCTCGCCGTCGTGGGCCGTCGCCGGTCGCCGGGACGCACCTCGAGCGGGCGCTCGATGACGCGGCCGCACCTTTGCTTCCGCTCCACGATCCGCGCGCGTTCCGTTTCTTGGACGAATGCCTGGACGGGCTGGATGATCGCAGCCGCGTGGCGATCGTGCTCCGCTTCCACGACGAGCTGTCCTACGAGGAGATCGGCGCGCGCACCGGCGACACCTCGGGCGCGCTTCGCGTTCGAGTGTCCCGAGGGCTCATCGCGCTGCGCGACTGCCTCGAGAAAAAAGGGGTCACACCGTGACGTGCGAACGGGTGCAGCGCGACGATCATCTCGTCGACCCGGAAGAACATGACGGCCACCTCGACGGATGTGCCGATTGCAGGCAGCGGCGCGAAGAATACGCGCGGTTGGCGCAAGCGATCGCCGGCGGCCAAACGTCGCACCGCCTCCCCGCGGGTTTCAAGGAGCGAGCTGTATCGCGCATGCACGCAGTGGTGGCCGCGCGCAGCAGGCGCAGGCGGTACGCGCTCGGCGTGGCCGCGACGGTCGCCGCGGCCGCCGCGCTCGTCGTCGTGCTCGTTCGCCGCCACGACCTGCCGCCCGCCGCGCTCACCGTCAGCGTAGTCGAGGGCACGGGGGAGTGGCGGGGAAACGTTCATCCCGGCGCCGAGATCAGGGCCAGCGCCGTCGCGCCCGGCCATGCCTGGTACGAGCTGCGAATCTACCGCGAGGCTCGCGAGATCTTGCTGCGATGTCCCGGCGCGTCCGAGCCCGCCTGTCGGCGCGTCGAAGCCGGAGTGGAAGTACGCTGGCATATCCCCTCCGTCGGGGACTACCAACTCGTTTGGCTGGTGGGGCGGTCGTCTCCGCCGCCGGCAACCGGGTCGCTCGACGCCGATATCCGGGCAGCAACCGAGGTCGGTGGGCGAGCGGTCGCGACCGAGTTCCTGCATGTGCTGTGAACGAGGTGCGGCTTACGCGTGCCTCGTCGCACTCGTGGTCGACGGGTGCCGCGGCGCGTCCTGCGTCGAGCTCGTCGCGCGGAAGGCGCACCCGGACGCTGTCCGGGTGTGTGGCCGTGCATTCGACGAAACGGGAGACCCCAAGGCGGGTCTGGCGGCCGCTCGCGCCCACCACGCGCTGCGCCACGACGACGATGCGGCACGTCTGGCCGAGCGCCTGCGCGAGGGACCACTCGCTGCCGACGCGCATCAGCTGCTGGGACAAATCCATTTCGCGGCGGAACGCTACGACGACGCGAGGCGCGACCTCGACGTCGCGTTGCGAGCGCATCGCACGGCCGGGGACCATGCGAGCGCGTACGAGGACGCGCGCCTGCTGGCGTACACGCATTGGCGGCGAAGCGCGTTTCGCGAGACGCTCGCCCTTGCGGACATCGCCCGCACCGAGGCGACGGCTGCCGGCGACGGCGCGCTGGAGGCGAAAGCGCTCCTCTTCCTGGGCAGCGTGCTCCAGGCAGTGGGCGACGGCCCGGCCGCGCAGGAAGTGTACGCCCGCGCCGCCCGCGCGCTTCCCGCCACCGACGTTTCCGGGCGCGCGCATCTGCTGTTCGATCGCGCAACGCTCCTCGACGCGACGGGACAGCGCAGCCTGTCCGCGTCTCTGCTCGACGAAGCTCGCGGCCTGGCCCTCCAAGCAGGCAACAC
>DATFWE010000313.1:0-30109 GCA_035259575.1 Haliangiales bacterium | reverse complement strand
GAGCCGGCGTAGCGCCGCGGCGGCCGCGCGCAGGAGCGGTCCGGTGCCGCCGAGGACGACGCGCTTGCCCGCCACGGGCCAGCCGCCCTTGGCGAGGAGCTGCAGCCCGCCCGCGCCGAACGCGCCGGGGAGCGTCCAGCCGGGGAAGGGCAGAAACAGCTCGCGCGCGCCGGGCGCGAGGACGAGCCGGCGATGGCGCACGACGAGGGCGCCGGCGCGGTCCTCGGCGAGCAGGCCGTCCGGAAGCGCGGCCACGATCCGCGCGCCGAGCGCCGCCCGGGGCGGCGGCGGGACGCGCCCGGGCGACGCGCGCCAGATCGGTCCGCCCAGCGCGCGGTTCTCGTCGAGGAGGAGCACGTCGGCGCCCGCGGCGCGGGCCGCGCGCGCCGCGGCGACGCCGGCCGGGCCCCCGCCCACGACGAGGACGTCGCACGTCGCCTCGCGCCGCGGCGCGGCCGCGTCGGGTGGACCGTCGGCGGCAGGGATCATGCACGCGAGCTCGTGGGCGTCGCCGCCGAGCGTGACGCGGCACTCGTGGCAGATGCCCATGCCGCACAGCGGCCCGCGCGGCTCGCCGGACACCGACGTGCGGAACGGCTCCCCCGCGCGCGCCCGCGCCACGGCCACGGAAGGGGTTGGGCTCATGCGGCCACCCGCGCCGGCGCGAACGGCGCCGCGTCGATCGCGCTCGGTCGATCGAGGATCTGGTCGACGATCAGCTTCGCGGTCGCGAGAGACGTCGTCACTCCGAGGCCCTCGTGCCCCGTCGCCAGCCACACGCCGCGCCGTCCGGGCCACGGCCCGATGAACGGCCGCCCGTCGGCGGGCGCGGGGCGGAAGCCCCACCACACCCGCAGCGCGTGCAGGCGCCGCAGCCCGGGCAGGTACGCGAACGCGCGCGCGAGCATGGCGTCGACGATGGCGAGGTCCGCGCCCCCCTCGCCGGTGAGCTGGCGCGACGACCCGACGAGGAGCTGGCCCGACGGGCGCGGTTGCACGTTCATCGCCACGCTGTCGCCGCCGCCGGCCCGCGCGCTCTTCACGTAGCCGAGCTCGACGAGCTGGTGGCGGACGAGCCCCGGGTAGCGGTCGGTGACCACGAGGTGACCCTTGCGCGGCACCACCGGCACGTCCGGGGCGAGCGCCGCCGTCGCGGTGCCGCAGGCGAGCACGACCGACGCGGCACGGACGCGCGTCCCGTCGGTGAGTTCGGCGCCCCCATCGACGAGGGAGCGCACCCCGGCGCGCACCAGGGTCGCGCCGCGCCGCTCCGCCTCGGCGAGGAACGTCCGCGCCGCGCCGGGGGGATACACCACGGCGTCGCCCGGCACGCGCAGCGCGCCGGCGAGGCCCGGCCGCAAGAGCGGCTCGCACTCGGCGAGCGCGCGCGCGTCGAGCCATTCGGCGGCGACGCCGGCGGCGCGCAGGCGCGCGTGCTTGCCCTCGGCCGCGGCCACCTCCTCGGCGTCCGCCGCGATCCACAGCGTCCCCGCCGGCGCGTGCTCGACGCCCGGCTCGCCGAAGAACTCCTGCCACAGCGCGAGCGAGCGGCGGCACAGCTCCAGCTCGTGCGGGTCGTCGTCGAGGACGACCAGGTGGCCCATCGCCGCGCCGGTGGCGCCGCCGCCCACGCCGGCCGGCTCGGCGACGACCACGCGCACGCCCGCGCGCGCCGCCTCGAGCGCCACCGCGCAGCCGATGATGCCGGCGCCGGCGACGAGGACGTCTGCGGTCGCGATCGTCGTCATGCGGGCGCCCCGATGCCCGCCCGGAACGGGTCGGCGGGGTCGAAGACGAGCTTCGCCTCGGCGGTGACGTGCGCGCGGCCGGTGATGCGCGGCAGGATCGCGCCGCCCGCGCGCCGGTAGCTCGCCTCGAACAGGCTGCCCACCACGCTCTCCTGGATCCACGTCGCGCCGGGCGCGAGCTTGCCGTCCTCGGCGAGGCAGGCGAGCTTGGCCGAGGTGCCGGTGCCGCAGGGCGACCGGTCGTAGGCGCCCCCCGGGCAGAGCACGAAATTCCGGGCGTGCGCGCCGGGGGCGCGCGGCGGGCCGAAGAGCTCGATGTGATCGATCTCGGCGCCGTCCGCGCCGGTGACGCCGGCGGCCTCGAGCGCGCGGCGGATGCGCCGGGCGGCGTCGGTGAGCGCGTCGACGTGGGCCATATCGATCGGCCGATCCCAGTCGACGAGGAAGAACCAGTTTCCGCCCCAGGCCACGTCGCCGCGCACCCGGCCGAGCCCGGCGACGTCGACCTCCACCCCGCGGAGGTGGCGGCGGCTGGCCACATTGTCGACGGTCACCCGCCCGTCGGCGTGGAGCTCGGTCGCCACCACGCCCACCGGCGTCTCGATGAGGTGGGGGCCGGGCCGCATCCGTCCCAGGTGGCGCAGCGTCTCCACCACGCCGATCGTTCCGTGGCCGCACATCCCCAGCGTCCCGACGTTGTTGAAGAAGATCGCGCCGGCGGCGCACGCCGGATCGGTGGGCGGAACGAGCAAGGCCCCCACGATCACGTCCGAGCCGCGCGGCTCGCACACCACGGCGGCGCGGAAGTCGTCGTGCTCGCGGCGGAAGCGCTCGCGCCGTTCGGCCAGCGGCCCGTCCCCGAGCGGCGGTGCGCCCGCGATGACGGTGCGGGTGGGCTCGCCGCCGGTGTGGGAGTCGATGACGAGGACGGGATCCATGCGCGCATCGTAGGCCCCGGCGGCGCCGGAGTCTTGAACGCATTCCCGCCGGTCGATGCGGATTTCGGCATAATGGGGGCATGCAGGCCGGCACCGCCGAGCTGGAGGCGCTGTTCGACATCGTCCCCGACGTGGTGTTCTTCGCGAAGGACGCCGAGGGCAGATATTCGTCGGTCAACGAGACGCTCGTCCGCCGATGCGGAAGACAGCACAAATGGGAGCTGCTCGGCCGCACCCCGGTCGACGTGTTCCCCCGCCCGCTGGGGGAGAGCTACGCGGCGCAGGATCGTCAGGTCGTGCGCTCGGGCGAGGCGATCCTCGATCGGCTGGAGCTCCATCTGTTCCCCAGCCGGGGCCCCGGCTGGTGCGTCACGCGCAAGCTGCCGGTGCGCGAGCGGGGACGCGTCGTGGGGCTCGTCGGCATCTCGCGCGACCTCGGCCGGCCCGACCGGCGCGACCCCGTGTACCCGCGCCTGGCGCGCGTCGTCGACCACCTCCACGCCCTCGTCGCCGAGACCGTGCGCGTCGACCATCTCGCCCGCCTGGCGGAGATGTCGGTGTCGCAGCTCGAGCGCCAGTTCGAGCGCGTCTTCCAGCTCACCCCGCACCGTTTCCTGGTCAAGCTCCGAGTCGAGCGCGCGGCCCATCTCCTCGAGGGGACGGAGGGCATCGCCGCCGTGGCGCAGGCGTGCGGCTACGCCGACCACAGCGCGTTCACGCGCCAGTTCCGCGCCGTCGTCGGCGTGACCCCGAGCGACTATCGGCGCCTGCGCCGGCAGCGCTTCGCCGAGGGGGGATTCGCGGAGGCGGCCTGATCAGGCCTCAGGCCTCAGGCCTCAGGCTTCAGGCTTCAGGCTTCAGGTCCGGATCCTGAGGCCTGAGAGACTGTGAAGGAATCGCTCCGCCCTTCGTGGTCTGGCTTCTTCCGGACCGCCGACGCCGACGCAAACGCCGACGCCGACGCAGTTGCCCACGATCGGGCTGCCCGGCCTGAGGCCTGAGGCCTGAGGCCTGAGGCCCGAGGCCTGACGTCACGTCACCGCCGCCGGCCCATTCTTCCCGGCGACCTTCATGACCGTCGCCGTCTTGCGGAAGAATTTCGCCGGCAGCCCCGCCGACCCCGTCTGGTCGGTCAGCACCTCGTCGGGCGCGAGCATGGTGCAGCGGCCTGCGAGCTGGGTGCCGTCGAGCGTGACCACCACGACGCCGTTCGTGTCGGAGTTGGCGTACTTCAGCGCGGGGAACGCCTGCGGCATGAATGCGTCGAGCGAGGAGACGACGATGTTGACGAGGGTCTCGTCGACGCCCTGGATCCCCTTGGCGGTGTTGCGCAGGAGCTGCGCGAACGATCCCGACGACACGCCGGGCCCGGTGAGCTCGACGATGCGGTTGCCGTCGAGGTCGGCGCCGTAGTCGGTGAAGTACGCGGCGTGGATGTCTCCGGAGATGATGACGGCGTTCTTCGCCCGCAGCGCGGCGAACAGATCCTTCCGCCCCGCCGGGAAGCCGTCCCATTGATCCACGTTCAGGTAGTAGGCCGTCGCCGGGATGGACGGCGGAAGCACGCCGCCGAACGGGCTGAGATCGAGGATGAGCGACGTCAGCGACACGGAGTCGGCCAGCACCTTCCACGTCGCGTCGGGGTTCTGGTCGAGGCGGCCGGCGAGCCACGTCGACTGCGTCGGGCCGTAGGCGTTGTCGGACGCCGCCGACGCCGCCTTGCGGAACGCGGCCCATAGGTCGTAGGTGCGCTTGATGACCAGGTAGCGCGAGCCGAGAAGCCCGAACAGGCCGCTCTTGCCCATCGCCGCGTACGAGATGCCGCGCGGCTTGCCGGCGGGGTCCACGGCCATCCCCGGGAGGATCGCGTTCAGCACTTTGACGTCGACGTTGCCCTGGGCGGCGGCCGCGGCCAGCGTGTTGGCCCGGGCCGCCGCGGCGCCGCCGGCGAGGTAGGCCGCCTGCAGCGCGAGCAGGAGCGCCTGCTTGTGCGCGGCGAACGCCGCGTCGTCGAGGTTGATGTAGTTGGCGAAGAGCCCCATCGCCAGCTCCATCTGCGCCGCGTTCGCGTCGCCGTTGTGGTCGGCGGTGAGCACGGCGAGCGTCTGATCCTGCGTCATCACGACCTTCCCCGGGAAGCCGTCCTCGGGGATGGGATGGTCGGGGCGGAATGATCGATAGTCGGTGAGCAGGAGGTGCAGGTGCTTGCCGAAGCGGAAGTCGCGGTAGAGCTTGGTGTTGGGGAACAGGGCGTCGCGACCGAGGGAGAGCGCGCCGCCCGCGGTCTCCACGTCCAGCGCGATGGGCTGGAACTCGAAGAACGCCTGCTCCGAGTTCCGCCGTCGCTCGGGGTCGTGCTCGTCCTTGACGCCGTCGCTGTAATTGATGGCGTCCTGCCAGCAGTCGTCGGTGAACTCGTGGTCGTCCCAGATGTCGATGAACGCGAACTTCTCGTGCACCTTCTGCAACGTCGGGTCGGAGCGGTACACCTTGTACAGCTGGCGGTAGTTCGACAGCGATTTGGCGGAGTAGTACACGCTCTGGCCCGAGCCGAGCTGCTCCGCGCCGGCCTGGTCGGTGAACGTGAACCTCCGCCCCGACCCTTGCTGGAACTGCGGGTCGCCGGTCGTCTCGTACACATAGTCGCCGAGGTGGACGACGAAATCGAGATCGTCGTGCGCCGCGTCGAGGAGCTCGACGAGCGTGTTGTAGTAGCGGCCGATGTAGTCCTGGCAGGACAGGAATGCGAAACGGACCTGCACGTCCGCCGTCGCCGCCGCCGCGGTCTTGCAGCGGCCGACCGGCGAGACGACGGTAGTGCCGCGGCGGAAGCGGTAGTAGTAACGCGTTCCCGCGGTGAGCCCGGTCACCTTGACGCGCACGCAGCCGTCGGCGGACGCATTCGCCGGGATCTGATTCGGCGTCAGCGTGACGAGGTTCGCGAACGCCGCGTCGGTGGCGACCTCGAGCGTGAGCGTCACGTCGCCGGCGGGGCTCGTCTCCGCGCGCGTCCACAGGACGATCGAGTCGGGCCGCGGATCGCCCGACGCCACGGACTGGGGAAAGCTGACCTGCGTCGCCGGCGGCGCGTCCGGCGTCGGCGTGCCGCCGCCGTCGCCGCCGCATCCGAGGATCGACGCCGCCTTCACCGCGCCGGCGCTCACGACGACCGTCTTGAGGAAGTCACGACGAGAGAATCCGCGGCTCATTCGCGGAGGGTACCCCAAAGCCGCCCGCGCGGTCAGCCCTCTTCTTCGACGGTGACCGAGACCTCGAGCTCCTCGCGCCCGCCGCCGACGAAGATCGTCCCCGACGTGGGCGTGGCGTCGGTGTAGTGCCGCCCCACCGCCACGCGCACGTGGTTCGTCTGGGTCAGCACCCCGTTCGTCGGATCGAAGCCCTTCCACCCCGCCTCGGGCAGATACACCTGCGCCCACGCGTGGGTCGCCTCCGACATGGCGCGGTTCTCGTGCTTGGGCCCGGTGTAGAGGTAGCCGCACACGTAGCGGGCCGGGATGCCGAGGAGCCGCGCCAGGCAGATGAACAGGTTGGTGAAGTCCTGGCACACGCCCTGCCGCCCGATGTAGACCTCGTACGGCGTGGTGTACTGCGTGGTCGTCCCCTGCTGGTAGCGGTAGTCGCGGAAGATCGACCGGTTCATGTCGAGGAGCGAGTCGACGAGGTCGTAGCCGTTCCGCGCCACGAAGCTCATGGCGTAGTCGTGGAGCTCGTTGAGCTGGCTCTCGGGGAGCTCCTCGGGCAGAAGGTACGGCTGCAGCATGTGGCGCTGCCACGGCATCCAGTTCAGCGGGATGCTCGTGCGCGAGTGCACCGGCCGGAACTCGAGCGGATCGGTGTCGAGCGTCACCACCATCGCGTGCGACTCGATGACGAGCTCGGTGTAGGGGGTCTCCACGACGAGACGCCGGGCTCGGTTGCCGAACACGTCGTCGTAGATGCTCTGCTTGCCGTCGACCGACAGCGCGATGTGGTGGGACGCGAGCCGCTGCAGGCGGTCGTGAACCGGCTCGAGGCGCAGGACGTGCGTGCTCTTCTCGACGGGGCGCTCGTAGCGGTAGACGGTGCGGTGGTGCACCTCGAGGCGGCGGGGCGGCGCGGCGCGCGGGCGCGACGGGGGCGCCGGCTGGGCGCTCGCCGGGGGATCGTCGGGTCGGGGCGTCTGCGGAGCGCGCTCGTCGACGAGGACGCCGCGGCGCAAGAGGACGAGCGACCCGGGCGGCACCTCGCGCCACGTCGCCGCCAGGTCGCTCTCCCGCTCGAGCACGTTGGTGGTGAGGATGACCCCGCGCCGGGGCGTCGTCTCCGGCTTGGTGAGCTCGATGCGCACGTCGTCGTCGCCGAGGACCGCCGGCGGATAGGGCGGCACGATCTCGCACGCGTAGAGGCGCTGCACGCCGCGCCGGTCGGCGTACACGAGCATGTCCTCGCCGTCGCTCAGCGCCGCGGTGAGCACGCCGAGCTCGTTGATCTCCTCGAGCCAGCCGTGGAGCACCGCCAGATCGGCGCCGCGCAGGCTGCGCCATCCCCGCGCCGCGATGCGCGTCATGAGGTCGCAGAAGATCGCCTCGCTGTCCGTCGACCCCACCGGCTCGAACCGCGGCGCCTGGAGCTCGAGCCGCTGCTCGAGGCTGCCCGCGTGCCCGAACAGCCAGTCGCGGCGGACGTAGCTGCGGCAGAACGGCTGGGTGTTCGCCTCTGCGCGGCGGCCCCAGCGCGCGGCGCGGATGTGGAGCAGATACAGGGACGACGTCATCCGCTCGCCCGTCCGCGCGATCTGGCTCCGCCCGCTGTCGGCCGCGGGCAGCGCCTCCTTGAGCACCGTGGCGCAGGGCTCGATGCCGCCGTAGTAGCCGATCCCCCACCCGTCGGGCATGTTGACGGCGGCGCGGAGGCAGCGCAGGTCGAAGGTGGGGGAGAGCTCTCCCTCGAACGACATCGTGAGCAGGCTGGGCATCGGGTGTCTCAGCCCTCGGGCGTCACGGTCGGGGCGGCCGCTTCGTAGCCGAGGAGCTCGCGCCCAATCGTGTCACAGATCGCGGCCGTCTCGTCGACCACGTGCGTGAGCAGGGCGTGGAGGTCGCCCAGGCCGGGCGGCAGATCCTGGACCCAGCGGTCCAGCGCGGCGAGGCGCTCCACCGAGGCCTTCCCGGGCAGATCGGCGTCGCGGGGCGGGCGGATCGCGCCCAGCCGCTGATACGCGGAGTGCACGCAGTAGGCGATCGAACGGGGAAAACGGGCCTCGCCGACGAGAAACCGCGCGACCGCGGCGCTGCTGACGCGGCCGGCGTGCGCCTTCATGAACGGCTCCTCGCCGGAGAGCGCGCGCAGGAGCACGCGCCACAGCCCCGTCTCCACGACCACGTGGGCGGGGCCGCCGTTGGCGAACGCGTGGTGGTGGACGTCGAGCAGGCGGGCGGTCTGACCCACGCGCTCGAGCAGCATCCCCAGCCACATGAAGTCGAGCGCGGTGTCGTGCAGCATCGTCGAGCGCAGGAGGCCGAGGATGAGCTGGGTCGTCCGCCGCACGCGCCGGTAGAACGCGTCGCGCTCGCTCCGCCATTCGGCGGCGGCCGCCGGCCCCCCGAGCCACAGGTGGAGCTCGTTGATCGCCTCCCACGCGTCCCCCGAAAGCACCTCGCGGATCGAGCGCGCGTTCTCGCGCGCCGCGCGCACCGAGGGGACGAGCGCCACCGGACAGTCCTCGTCCCACACCAGGTAGCGCTGCACGGCCTCGGCGTCATCGAGCGCGGCGTCGCCCAGACGCGCGCGCATCGCCGGCTCCTCTCCCGCGACCACCACCAGCGGAAGCCACGTCTGCCGCGGCGACAGCTCGCCGTCGAGCGCGAGGTCCAGCGTCGCCATGAGCTCGCGCGCGATCGACTCGCTGCGCTCGACGTAGCGGCCGAACCAGAAGCAGCTGTCGGCCACGCGCGAGATCAATCCCTGGGGCTGGCGAGATGTCATTGTTGCTTCGCTCGCTCGCGACGGCTCGGGGCGCCAGGTCGCTCGGCTGCGCCTCGCTCCAGGGGCGCCTCGATCCTCGCCGTCGCTCGCTCGCTGGTCATCGACTGGGCTTCTGCACCCACGTGTCCTTGGAGCCGCCCCCCTGGCTCGAGTTCACGACGTAGGAGCCCTCGACGAGGGCGACGCGGCTCAGCCCGCCGGGCAGGACCCAGCTCCCCTCGCGGCTGGTGAGGACGTAGGGGCGGAGGTCGACGCGGCGCGGCTCGACCCGGCGGCGGTCGGGGATCCACGTCGGGCACGTCGACAGCTCCACCAGCGGCTGGGCGATGTAGCGCCGCGGGTCGGCCCGGATGCGCCGGGCGAACTCCTCGCGCTCCGCGGCGCCGGCCTGGGGGCCCATCAGCATGCCGTAGCCGCCCGCCTCGTCGACCGACTTCACCACCAGCTCGGACAGGCGGCCGAGGACATGGCGGCGGTCGTCGTCGCGCAGGCACACGTAGGTGGGCACCTGCTCGAGGATCGGCTCCTCGGCGAGGTAGAACCGGATCATGTCGGGGACGAACGGATAGACCGCCTTGTCGTCGGCGACACCGTTGCCGGGCGCGTTCACCAGCGTCACGCTGCCCGCGGCCCACGCGCGGAGGAGGCCGCGTACGCCCAGCACGCTGTCGGGGCGGCCCGCCTCGGGGTCGAGGAACGCGTCGTCGATGCGGCGGTAGATGACGTCGACGCGGCGCGCCCCGCGGGTCGTGCGCAGGAACACCTGGTTCCTGTCGACGAATAGGTCCGAGCCCTGCACCAGCTCCACCCCCATGGTGCGCGCGAGGAACGAGTGCTCGAAATATGCCGAGTTGTAGGCGCCCGGCGTGAGCACCACCAGCGTCGGGTCGGACGCGCCGTCCGGGGCGACCGAGCGGAGCGTCTGGGCCAGCCGCGCCGGGTAGTGGTGGACCGGCTGGACGCGCGCCACGTCGAGCAGGCGCGCGTGGATGCGCTTGGAGATGACGCGGTTCTCGAGCACGTACGACACGCCCGAGGGCGTGCGCAGGTTGTCCTCGAGCACGCGGAACGTGCCGCGCGGGTCGCGCACGAGGTCGATCCCGGCGATGTGGATGCGCACGCCCCCCGGCGGGCGGATGCCGCGCAGACCAGCCTGGTACCCGGCCGCGCCGAGGCACAGCTCCGGCGGCACGACGCGCTCGGCGAGGATGCGCTGCTCGCCGTACACGTCGTCGAGGAACAGGTTGAGCGCGCGCATGCGCTGGTCGAGCCCGCGCTCCACGTGCGCCCAGTCGCCCGCGGCGATCGGGCGCGGGATCACGCAGAAGGGGAAGATCTTCTCCGTGCCGCGCGCGTCCTTGTAGACGGAGAACGTCACCCCCTGGTTGAGGAGCGCTCGCTCGGCGAGCGCCTGGGACTGGGCCAGCGCGTCGACGGACAGCTCGCCCAGGAGGTCGAGCAGGCGGCGGAACTCGGCGCGCGGGCCGCCGCCGGCGCCCCCGGTTCCGTAGATCTCGTCGAAGCAGCCGGGGAGCTGCCGGTAGCCGTCGAACGCGCCCGGCTCGACGGCGGCGGCCATCAGGACGCGGCCTCCTTCTCGTATTCGTCGTCTTTGTCGTCGTCCTTGTCGTCGTCCTTGTCGTCGTCCTGGGAGACGGGCTTCGGCGGCGGGCGGTCGATCGGCAGCTTGCGCAGGTCGAGCGTCCACGGCGCGTCGTCGTGCGGGGCGGCGGGGCGAGGCACCACCGGCCACGGCGTCGGCCCCTCGACGCGGAAGCGCTGGGCGCGGCGCGCGCTCGCCTCGAAGCGCGTGAGCGGCGCCGTGTCGAACGCGCGCCCCTCGGGGTGCCACACGTGGTAGGCGCACCCGCCCAGCGATCTCTGCGCCCAGCCGTCGACGACGTCGAGGCGGATGGGGTGATGGATGCCGAGGTGGGCGTGCAGGCTGTGGGGCGGCGCCCAGGCGCGGAAGCGCACCCCGCCGACGAACGTCCCCGCCTCCGGCGTCGCCCGCAGCGGCAGGACGTGGCCGTTCACCAGGACGACGTGGCGCTCGGGGACCAGGCCGGCGGCGCGCACCTCGATCCGCTCCAGCGATGAGTCGACGAAGCGGGCGGTGCCCGCCTGCGTGAGCTCCTCGCCGAGGACGTGCCACGGCTCGAGGGCGTTGCGCACCTCGAGCGTGACGTCGCCGGCCTGCAGCGTCCCGACGAGCGGGCAGCGGAGGTCGACGAACGGCCGGTACGCGGCGGCGGGCAGCGCGGCGCCGCGCGCGGCGAGCGCGTCGAGGACGTCGGCGAAGTCGCGCCACAGCACCGACGGCAGGAGGAAGCGATCGTGGAGCGCCTGCCCCCAGCGGACCAGCGGCCCGCGGTAGGGCTCGGCGGCGAATGCGGCCACGAGCGCCCGCGCCAGCACGCCCTGCGCGACGGCCATCCGCGGGTGGGGCGGCATCTCGAACGCGCGCAGCTCGATGAGGCCCTGCCGCCCGTACGGCGTCTGGGGATCGAACAGCTTGTCGATCGACACCTCGGCGCGGTGGGTGTTGCCGGTCATGTCGGTGAGCAGGTGGCGGAACAGCATGTCCGCCAGCCACGGGGGCGGCGACGCCTCGCGCCGGAACGCGCGCTCGAGCGCGATCTCGAGCTCGTAGAGCGTGTCGTGGCGCGACTCGTCGACGCGCGGCGCCTGCGACGTGGGGCCGATGAACAGCCCGGCGAACAGGTACGACAGCGACGGGTGGTGCTGGAGGAACGTGAGCAGGCTGGCGAGGACGTCGGGCCGGCGCAGGAACGGGCTGTCGAGCGGCGTCGGGCCGCCGAGCGTGATGTGGTGGCCGCCGCCCGATCCGGCGAGCCGCCCGTCGAGGAGGTACTTCTCGGAGTGGAGCCCGGCGCGGAGCGCCGCCTCGAACGCGTCCTCGAGGATGCGCGCGTGATCGCGGCACGAGGCCGACGGCGGGATGTTCACCTCGAGCACGCCGGGGTCGGGCGTGACCGAGAAGCGCAGCGCCGCGGGCGACGGCGGCGGCGGGTAGCCCTCGAGCGACACGTCGACGCCGGTGTCGGCGCCCACCGCGGCGACGGCGGCGACCAGGTCGCAGAAGCGGGCGAAGCTCGGCAGCGGCGGCAGGAACACCCACGTCCTGCCGTCGCGCGACTCGACGCACAGCGCGGTGCGCACCGCCGGCGGCGCGGGCCGCGGGCCGCGCACGGCCTCGCGCGCCTGTCGCCGCGGGTCGGGAGGGATGATCGGCGGCTCGTCGATGTCCAACGCCGGCGCGGGCCCGAGCGACGCGAGCGGCAGGCGCAGCCCGATGGGGCTGTCGCCGGGCAGGAGAAACAGGTGCCCGCGCCGGAACGTCCAGCGCTCGCTGCGCCACGCCTCGGCGGCCTCGGGCGCGAGCGGCAGGACCCACCCGGCGACCGCGCCCACCCCGCGGTCGAGGATCCGCGCCAGCCGGCGGCGCTCCTCGGAGGCGGCGAGCCGCGCGTCGCGCGGGTCGAGGTCCGGCGGCAACGCGGCCTCGGCCTCGAGCACCTTCCACGGATCCTCGAACGCCGGGTGCAGCTCGGCGCCGAGTCGCGCCGCCAGCCCCGCGGCGACCGCGGCGGCGTCGTCGCCCGCCGCGGCCGCGTCGGGCCACAGCGGCCGCCCGTCGCGCCGCGCGATGATCTCCAGCGCCCAGCGGGGTAGGCTCTCCCCCGGGTAGTGCTTGCCCGGACGGTGGAGGATGACCGCGCCCGGCGCCATGCGGTCGCGGAGCTCGGCGGCGAGCTTCACGCCCAGCTCCCACTTGTGCGGGCCGAGCGCCTCGCCGTTCCATTCCGGCGCGTCGGTGCGCTCGCGCGCGTTGAACGTCGGCTCGCCGCCGATGGTCAGCCGGATCCCGTGCGCGGCCAGGCGCGCGTCGACGGCGTCGCCGGCCGCGCCCAGCGCGCGCCACACGTCGTCGGGGTAGGGCGCCGTGGGGCGCGCCTCGTGGCCGATGCGGCCGAGCGTCATCTGGAACCCGACTTCCTCCGCCGGGGTGTCGCTCGTGCCCTCCAGCGGCGCGGCCAGCGCCGGCGTCGCGGCGCCGCATAGAGGGATATGCCCCTCGCCGGTGAGCAGCCCGCTCGTCGCGTCGAGCCCGATCCAGCCCGCGCCGGGCAGGTACACCTCGCACCAGGCGTGGAGGTCGACGACGTCGCGGCTCACGCCGCGCGGCTGATCGGGGATCATGCCCTCGTCGGTGAGCTGGACCAGATAGCCGGAGACGAACCGCGCGGCGAGCCCGCGCCGCCGGAGGAGCGCCGCGAGCAGGATCGCGGAGTCGCGGCAGCTCGCCCTCCCCGCTGCGAGGCACTCCTCGGGGGTGAAGACGCCCGGCTCGTCGCGGATGACGTAGCGGACCTGCCGGATCACCGCGCGGTTGAGCGCGGTGATCAGCTCCACCGTGTCGCCGGCGCGGGGGAGCCCGGCGTCGAACGCGGCGAAGCGGTCGCCGACGTCGAACGCCGCGTCGTCGAGCGCGAGGAACGGCGCGAGCTCGCTCCGCAGCGACGGCGCATAGGCGAACGGCACCTCCTCGGCCTCGTCGTCGAGGAGAAAGTCGAACGGGTTGACCGGATGGACGTCGACGGTGAGCTCGACCAGGATGTCGAGCGCGGTCGTCGGGCGGTCGGGCGGGAAATCCACGCGCGCGACGTGGTTTCCCGACGGATCCTGCTGCCAGCGCAGGATGTGGTCCGGCTCGACGTGGAGCCGGTAGGCCTCCACGCGGGCGCGGGTGTGGGGCGCCGGCCGCACGCGCAGGGTATGGGAGCCGAGGACGGCCGGCGAGCCATACCCGTAGTGGCTGCGGTGCTGGATGAGCAGGCGCACCCGCCAACCGTACCGCGCACCGTGTTTCCGGCGCGTTTCCTTCCCGGAAGCGAGCCGCCGCGTCCCACAAGCGAGCGCCTGCGGCCGCGGCTCGACAGTGATCTCGCCCGGTTGCGTCGTTGGCAAGGGCGTTGCTCGCCCCATGGGCATGGCGATCATCCATGACGTTCGCCTCGCCCTGCGCGGCTTCGTCGCTCGCCCCGGCTTCGCGATCGTCGCGCTGGCAACCATCGCGCTCGGCATCGGCGCCAACACGGCCATCTTCACCGTCCTCCGGGCGGTGCTCCTCCAGGAGGCGCCGTTCCCGGACGCCGCGTCGCTGGTCGCGGTGGGGCAGAGCCGCGAGAGGGGCGTCGCCGGCGTCGTGTCATACCCCGATTTCGTCGACTGGCGGCGCGACGTGCGCAGCTTCGCCCAGCTCGCCGCCTGGCACGACGAGCACGTCGTGTTTGCCGGTGCCGGGCGACCGGAGCGCCTCCTCGGGGTCGCCTCGTCGGCGAATCTGTTCGACACGCTCGGCGTCAGGCCGGCGCTGGGCCGCGGCTTCGCCGCCGACGAGGACCAGGCGGGGAAAAACCGGGTCGTCGTCCTCGCGTGGTCCGCGTGGCAGCGCGTGCTCGGCGGCGACGCGTCGGCCGTGGGCAAGACCCTCGTCCTCGACGACGCCCCCTACACCGTCATCGGCGTCCTGCCGCGCGACTTCCGCTTCCCCATGGCGGGCGGGGGCGTCGAGGCGTTCGTCACGATGCCCCGGCCGTGGGACGAGGCGATGATCCCGCGGCGGAGCGGCCAGTACCTCCGCCTGGTGGGCCGGCTCGCGCCCGGGGCGACGCCGGCGAGCGCGCAGGCCGAGCTCGACGCCGAGGTCGCGCGCCAGGCGATCGCCTACCCCGACGACAGCTCCAACCGCTTCGGCGCGGTCCAGTCGCTGCACGCCTACCTCGTCGCCGCGGTCCGGCCGGCGCTGCTGGTGCTGTTCGGCGCGGTGGGGTTCGTGCTCCTCATCGCCTGCGCCAACGTCGCCAACCTGCTCCTCGCGCGCGCCACCGCGCGCCACCGCGAGGTCGCGATCCGCATGGCGCTCGGCGCCCGCCGCGGGCGCGTCGTCCGCCAGTTTCTCGTCGAGAGCCTCGTCCTGTCGCTCGCCGGCGGCGCGATCGCGGCGGTCCTGGCGCTGTGGAGCCTCGACGCGATGCACGCCCTGATCCCTCCGGCGGCACTCGCGCTGCGCCCGATCGCCGTCGACGGCGGCGTCCTCGCGTTCACGTTCGGCGTCGCCGCCGCGACCGGCGTCACCTTCGGCATCTACCCGGCGCTGCAGGCGTCGGCGGCCGATCCGCAGGAGGCGCTGCGCGACGGCGCGCGCGGGACCTCGGGCCCGGGCCACCACCGCGCCCGCAACCTGCTCGTGGCGGCGGAAATCGCGTTCGCCGCGGTGCTGCTCGTCGGGGCCGCGCTCACGGTGGAGAGCTTCCGCCGCCTGTCGCGCGAGGATCCGGGTTTCCCGGTCGAGGGGCTGGTCACCGCCAACGTGTTCCTCCCCGACACGCGCTATCACACGACCGAGGCGTCGGTTGCGTTCTACCGGGCGCTCGAGCCGAAGCTCGCCGCCCTGCCCGGCGTAACCGGCGTCGCCGTGGCATTTCCCCTGCCGTTCTCGAACATGAACATCGGCCTCGACTACTCCGTCGCGGGCGAGCCACCGCCGCGGCCGGGGCACGAGCCGAGCGCGGCGATCCATCCGGTCAGCCCCGGCTACTTCGGGACGCTCGGCGTCCCGGTCAAGGCCGGCCGCACGTTCGCGCCCGCCGACGACCGCGGCGGCGCGCCGCCCACGGCGGTGATCGGCGAGAGCCTGGCGCGCCGCCACTTCCGCGACGGGGACGCGGTCGGCCGCCGCCTCGAGTTCGGCTGGAGCGGGCGCCAGGAGTCGTACGAGATCATCGGCGTCGTCGGGGACGTGCGCGGCGACGGCGGCCAGGGGCTCGATGCCGCGCCGCCCCCGGAGGTCTACATCCCGTTCGGCCGCACGTCGTTCCCGTTCATGACCTTCGCCGTGCGCACGCGCGCCGAGGCCAACTGGTCGCGCGCGCTCGCCGACGCGGTCCAGTCGATCGACGCCGCCATGCCCGTCAACGCGGTCACCACGATGGCGGCCTCGGTGCGCGAGTCGATGGCGCGCCAGCGGCTGTCCGCGGTGCTGCTCGGGATCTTCGGAGCGCTGGCGGTCGTCCTGGCGCTCATCGGGGTGTACGGCGTCATGTCGTACGTCGTCGCCCAGCGCCGCCAGGAGATCGGCATCCGCATGGCGCTGGGGGCGCGCGCGCCGGTCGTGACCCGGATGATCGTGGGGCAGGCGCTGCGCCTGGCCGTCGTCGGCGTGGGCGTGGGCCTCGCCGCCGTGCTCGCCCTCGGGCGGGTGCTGGCGCAGCTCCTCTACGGCGTCGCACCGACCGACCCGGCTATCTTCGCCGGCGCGGCGGCGTTCCTCGTCGCGACGTGCGTGCTCGCGGCCTATGTCCCGGCCAGCCGCGCGGCGCGCACGGATCCGATGGCCGCGTTGCGCAGCGACTTCTGACGTAACCTACCTGGCCATGAACAAGGGCCGGATGGAAGCGTTCAGCGACGGCGTCATCGCCATCATCATCACCATCATGGTGCTCGAGCTGAAGGTGCCGCACGGCGTGGAGCTCGCAGACCTCGAACCGATCCTCCCCGTCGCGCTGGCGTACCTCCTCAGCTTCGTCAACATCGGAATGTACTGGAACAACCACCACCACCTCCTCCACATGGCGGAGCGCATCAGCGGGACGATCCTGTGGGCCAACCTGCACCTCCTCTTCTGGCTGTCGCTGGTGCCGTTCACGACCGGCTGGATGGGCGAGAACCACGCCGCCGCCGTGCCGACCGCGCTCTACGGGGTGAATCTGCTGCTCGCCGCGATCGCATATTACCTCCTCGTCCTCGCGATCATCGCCCACCAGGGGCCGCAGTCGCGCCTGCGGGAGGCGATCGGCGCCGACGTGAAGGGGAAGATCTCGCCGGCGATGTACGCCATCGCCATCCCGTCCGCGTTCGTGAGCGCGTGGATCTCCGTCGCGCTGTACGTCGCGGTGGCGATGATGTGGTTCATCCCCGATCGGCGCATCGAAGCGCGGATGAAGGGATGATCCCGCCGGCATCGGCCAATTCCTACGGCGGCCCGCCCGGGGGTAGAATGAGGCGTGAGCTTCTGGTCGCGCCTGTACGCCGAAGGAAGCGACGATCTCAGCTTCATCCTCCTCGCCGCGCTGGCCGCGACGGTGGTCCTGGTCCGCGCGCTCGCGCCCGAGGAGAGGGGGCGCATGAAGGGGATCGTCGTCCTGTGCGTACTCCACCTCGTCTTGCTTCTGCCCGTGGCCGCGCTTCGCTCCGATCCTACGTCGGCCTGGTACCGCGACGCGCGCCTCGCCGCGCTCGTCTTCCTCGTCCTCGCGTTCGCCGGCATGGTCGGGGCGCTGCTCTTCGGCGTGCTCCTCGCGCGCATCCACATCCACGCCCCGCGCATCCTGCGCGATCTCCTCGCGGCGGCGACGTCGATCGTGGCCATCCTGGCGGTCGCGGATCGGCTCGGCTTCCCGCTGACCGGCGTCCTCACCACGTCGGCGATCCTGACGGCGGTCCTCGGCTTCGCCATGCAGGACACGCTCGGCAACGTGCTCGGCGGGCTCGCCCTCCAGCTCGACAACTCCATCGCCGTGGGCGATTGGGTGAAGGTCGGCGACCTGCGCGGCCGCGTCGCCGAGATCCGCTGGCGCTACACCGCCATCGAGACGCGCAACTGGGAGACGGTCATCATCCCCAACGGCATGTTGATGAAGGGGCAGGTCGTCGTCGAGGGGCGCCGCGACGGCCAGCCGATGCAGCTCCGCCGCTGGGTGTGGTTCAACGTCGACTTCCGCTTCGAGCCGAACGACGTGATCCGGGCGGTGAACGAGGCGCTCGTCGCCGCCCCCATCGAGCGCGTCGCCGCCACGCCGGCGGCGCACTGCATCCTCATGGAGCTCCACGAGAGCTACGGCCGCTACGCGGTCCGCTACTGGCTCGCCGACCTGGCGGTCGACGATCCCACCGACAGCGTCATCAGGACGCGCATCTTCTTCGCGCTCAAGCGCGCCGGCATCCCGCTGTCGATGCCGGCCCACGCGGTGTTCCTCACCGAGGACAGCGCCGCGCGCAAGGAGGAGAAGTCGCAGAAGGACCGCGAGCGGCGCCACGCCGCGCTGGCCCACGTCGAGCTGTTCGACGCGCTCGACGCCGAGAGCCGCGATCGTCTGGCCGACGGGCTGCGCCATGCGCCGTTCGCCCGCGGCGAGGCGATGACCCGCCAGGGCGCGGAGGGCGACTGGCTGTACATGATCGTCGAGGGGCAGGCGTCGGTGCGCGTGTCGCAGGACGGCGTCGAGAAGGAAGTCGCGCGCCTCGCCCCCGGCAACTTCTTCGGCGAGATGTCGCTCATGACCGGGGCGCGGCGGACCGCGACGGTGGTGGCGGCCACCGACGTGGAGTGCTACTGCCTCGACAAGGCGGCGTTCCAGGACATCCTGCGCGCGCGCCCGGAGCTCGCCGAGGGGATGGCCGCGATCCTCGCCAAGCGCCACGCCGGGCTCGCCGCCGCCAAGGAAGGCCTCGACGCCGAGGCGCGCGAGCGGCGTCTCGCCGAGGACAAGCGCGACATCCTCCACAAGATGCGCGCGTTCTTCGGGCTTGCGCACGACAAGCGGGTCGCGTCCTAGATTAGGATGCCGCCATGGTGCGACCGCTTCTCCTCGTCGTCTTCCTTTTGCCCCTCGCCGCCCGCGCCGACGACAGCGCCTTCGGCGCGTGGACCGGGAGCATCCAGCTCCCCGCCGGCGTCGCGCTCCGCATCGACGTGAAGCTCGACGACGCGCAGAAGGGCACGATAGACATCCCCCAGCAGGGCGCCACCGGCCTGCCCCTGTCCAAGATCAAGGTCAGCGGCGACGCGGTCGCGTTCACGCTGAGCCTGCCCAGCGGCGACGCGACGTTCGACGGCAAGCGCAGCGGCGATTCGATCGCCGGGACGTTCACGCAGTCCGGCCTGTCCATGCCGTTCACGCTCACGCGCGGCGCGGGCGCGTCGCCGCCGCCGTTGCCGCGGCTCCTCGCCAAGGACGCGCCCGGGCTCGCCGGCCGCTGGTCCGGGCAGATCGACGGCGCGCCCGCGCCGCTGCCCATCGAGCTCGACCTCCGCGCCGACGGGGACGGCTTCACCGGCGGGCTCGACGTGCCGCGGCAGTGCCTGACCAACCAGAAGGTCGTCCAGGTCGCGCGCGCCGCCGACGGCCGCGTGCACATCGAGGTCAAGGCGCCGTTCGGCCTCGCCGCGTTCGACGGCAAGCTCGACAAGGACACGCTCTCCGGCGACTACCACCAGCCCGGCCACGACGGCAGGTTCACGCTCGCGCGCGCGGCGGCGCGGACCGAGCCGGCGCCCCCGCCCTACGTCGAGGAGAAGGTCAACTATCCGAGCGGCGACATCCAGCTCGCCGCCACGCTCACCCGCCCGAAGGACGCGGCCAGGTCGCCCGCGGTGGTGCTGCTGACCGGGTCGGGCCCTCAGGATCGCGACGAGTGCGTCCTCGGCGTGCGCCCGTTCGCCGCGATCGCCGACGCGCTCACCCGCGCCGGCTGGGCGGTGCTCCGCACCGACGATCGCGGCATCGGCGAGTCCACCGGCAACTTCGCCGCCGCGACGGCCCTCGACTTCGCCGCCGACGCGCGCGCCGGCATGGACTACCTGCGCTCGCGCCCCGAGATCGACGGCGCCCGCATCGGCCTGCTCGGCCACAGCGAGGGCGGCATCATCGCGCCCATCGTCGCGGCCAACGATCCGAGCGTCGCCTTCATCGTGTTGCTCGCCGGGCCGGGGCAGCGCCTCGAGGACGTCATCCTCGCCCAGCAGGCGCTCATCGACCGCGCGGAGGGCGAGGACGACAAGCTCATCGCCGCCGAGGCGACCATGACCCGCGCGGTGTTCGCGGCGGTGCGCAAGGAAAAGAACGTCGACAAGCTGCGCGCGACGGTCAAGGCACTGGCGCAGAAATACCTGCCGCCCGCGGCGCTGGCCAAGGCCGGCGGCGTCGACGCGCTCGTCACCGCCGAGCTCGCCCTGTTCAACAGCGACTGGTTCCGCTGGTACCTCACCTACGACCCGGCCAAGATGCTCGCCCGGGTGCGCTGCCCGGTGCTCGCGCTGAACGGCTCGCTCGACCTGCAGGTGCCGGCGAAGGCGAACCTGGCGATCATCCGCGCCGCCGCGGCCAAGGGCAAGAACGCGCGCGTGAAGACGGTCGAGATGGCCGGCCTGAACCACCTGTTCCAGAAGGCCAAGACCGGCAGCCCGAGGGAGTACGCCGATCTCGGCCCGCCGGACCCGGCGTTGACGGCGGCGATCGTGGAGTGGCTCGGTACACTCGCTCTATAGTCGGGCCGCTCGCTCGCGACGCCTCGGGGCGCCAGGTCGCTTCGGCTGCGCCTCGCTCCAGGGGCGCCTCCTTCCTCGGCGTCGCTCGCTCGCTCAGTAACGCCAGCTGGTCGTATCCGCGCGGGCCGGCGCGCTGCGCAGGAAGTGATCGACGAGCACCGGGATGAACCGCGCGTGGTAGGTGAGCCGCGACTCGAAGTTCATGTGCTCGTGGTCGCCGCTCCAGCAGTGCCCGTCGCGCGCGCCGTAGTCGAACTTCGCATCGGGCTTGGGGTTTTCGAGGCGGCGGAACCGCTCTTCCATGAGACGCACGGCGCGATCGAGAAAGAAGCTGTCCATGGCGCCGACGTTGATGCGGAGCTTGCCGGCGAGCTTGGGGCCCAGGCGCGCCCAGTCGCGCGTGAGGATGTGGCCGAGGTCGTAGTGATCGCGCCAGTACGCCGCGACCTCGCGGTCGATCGCGCCGGTGCGCTTGTCCCAGATGCGCCGCGGATAGCCGTCGGCGCCGACGGGCGAGTAGACCGCCTCCCAGATGTCGTACTGCTCGCCCGATCGCGAGCGCGTCCCCAGCACCAGCTCGAGAAGGTTGTCCTGCTCCACGGTGCCGCGGGTGAGCCCGTCGTCGGTTCGCGTGGCGGCGCGGGGCGTGCGGCGGAACGGCCCCGACGAGTAGTACGCGTTGGCGTCGGCGTAGATGTCTACGCTCGTGTAGGCGCGGAAGTCGATGGGATCTGGGCAGTTGGCGATCGCGCCGTTGTACTCGTCGGGGTAGAACACCTGCGCCGCGAGCGCCTCCCATCCCCCGGTCGATCCGCCGTACATGCCGCGCGCCCACGCGCCGAGCCCGCGATAGGTCTCTTCCACGTACGGCACGAGCTCGTGGGTGATCGCGTCGCCGTACGGCCCGACGTTCTCCGAGTTCACCGCGTAGGAATCGTCGTAGTAGGGGTTCGCGTGCTGGATCTGGACCAGGATGACGCGCGGGAACCCCGGCCCGGTCCACGTCTGGTGGAAGCGCCAGCCGGCTTCCTGCACCATCCGCTTGTAGCCGAGCTCGTCGCAGCGCCGGCCGTGGCCGTTCGAGCACTCGCGGCGGAGGCCTTCGGCGTCGGGCGGCGGCAGCTTGTCGTCGGGGGGCGCCCCCCGGTACCCCTGGAGGTCGGCGCTGAAGTGCGAGTGGTAGATGATGAGGGGATAGCGCGCCCGGGGGTGGGCTTCCCAGCCCTCGGGGAGGAGCACCAGCGCCCCCATGTACGTGTCGCGCCCCCAGAACTTCGACAGGAGCTCGCTCTTGAACCGGACGTGGCGGAGGTACGGCGTGTCCGCGGGCGGCGCGATCGGGGGCAGCGCGCGATCGAGCGTCAGCGCGATCGTCCCGGACGCCGCGGGATCGACGCGCAGGCGCTTCGGCGTCGACACCAGGTTGCCCGGCGCGAGGTTCCAGTGCTGGCCCTCGCCGCGGTCGAGGGGGAGCTTGACGGTGTGGCCGTCGCTGCGCCGGAACGTCTCGTAGCGGTGGAGCACCGCCTGCACCGAGTACTCGCCGGGCGGCAGCTGGGCCAGCGACGGGACGGGAAAGCCGAGGACGTTGCCGTCGACGGCGGCGGGGTTGCCGGGCGCCCATCCGTCGACGTCGACGCCGAAGATTTGCGCTGTCGCGTCGCCGCCCCCGACCTGCTCGCGCGGCTCGAGCTTGTCGCCGGCGGCGAGGATGACGAACAGCCGTCCGTCGAGCGGCGCCTGCGCGAGCCCCGCGCCGACGCGGACCTCGAAGCGGAGCGGTTTGGCGGCGGCGGGCGCGGCCGCGAGGAGCAGGGACAGGACCCACGTAAGGCGCGTCATGCGCCGCATCATAAGACCAGATAGAATCCCGGGCCCATGCTCCGCGCGAAGCTCGAGACCGGTGAGCTGGCGCCCGCCGAGGCGCTGGCGCGGCTCACCGAAGCGCTCCCCGCCTCGCCGCGCGCCAAGCGCGCCGAGGCCTACCACCTCATCGGCGCCATCGCCGGCCGCGCGTTCGACGCGCCCTGGGACGTGGCGGAGCGCGCGGCGTGGACGCTCCTCGGCGCGGCGCTCGCCATCGACGCGCCCAGCGAGCGACGCGAGCTTCTGGCCGCGATGGGGCGCGGCTTCCGCAACCTGTGGCTCCTGCCCTACGTGCACGCGCGCCTCGCCGACGAAGATCCCGACACCGTCGAGGCGGCGATCGACGCCGCCGGCGGCCTCGGCTTCCCCGGGCTCGAGGCCGCGCTGGTCACGTTCCTCGACGAGGAAACGCCGCGGCCGCTCCGGCTGGCGGCGATCCGCGCGCTGGGGCGCGCCGGCGCGGTCAGCGCGGCCGCGCGCCTGGCGGAGCTCACGGGCGACGACCCGCGCATCGCCGCCGCGGCGCTGACCGCGCTCACCGAGATCCGATCCCCGGCCGCCGTCGCGGCCGCGGCCGCCGCCTGCGCTGACGACCCGCCGCGCGAGCTCCTCCTCGCCGCGGTGCGCTACCTCGCCGAGATGGGGCGCGACGAGGTGCTGCCGGTCCTGCGCCGCCTGGGCCGCGACGCCGACGCCGAGTTGCGCCTGGTCGCCGCGCAGGCGGCTCGCACGCTGCAGGCGGTGGCGCGCGGCGACGCGGGCGCCCAGCTCCTCGCCGCGCTGACGGAAAGGGATCGCGTGGTGCGCGCGCTCCTCGCCCGCCGGCTGCGGCTTCTCCCCATCGCCGACGTGCTCGCCGAGGCCGAGGTCCTCCTCGGGGAGGACGCGGAGGGCGTGGTCCAGGTCATCGGCGAGCTGCGCACGCCCGAGGTGACGCGCTTCCTCATGGCCGTCGCCGGCGACGCGGCGCGCGACCCAGTCGTGCGCGCCCGCGCGGCCGGGGCGGTCGAGGCCAACGAGGAGTGGGAGCGGGAGACGCTCGCCGCCGCGGCGCTCGACGCGACGCGCGACGACGGCGTGCGCGTGGCAGCGGCGCAGGCGTTGGGCGCGTTCGCCTCGCTCGACGAGCTCCTGGGCCGGCTGGGGCCGCTGGCCGACACCGCTTCCCCGGCGCTGCGCGGCGCGTTCCTGTGGGCGCTGCAGCTCGCCGCGCGGCCGCGCGAGCTCGGCGACGTGCAGCGCGAGCGCCTCGTGGCCCTCTTGCGCGGCGCGCTCGCCGACACCGACCCCGGCGTGCGCCGCCGCGCCGCCTATGTCGCGGGAAACCTGCGCCTCGAGGCGCTCGCGCCCGTGCTCATCGAGCTCGCCAAGGCGGCCGGCGATCGCACCGACATCCGCGTCGCCGCGTTCGTGGGGCTGGAGGAGCTCGCGCGCGGCGATTCGGTCGGCGCGGTGGCCGCGCTGTTCCGGCGCGAGGAGGAGACGAGCGCGCTCGTCCCGGCGAGCCGCGCGGTCCTCGCCGCCGCCGGTCACGCGGCGACGCGCCCCGATCTCGGCCACCTCGCCGGCAAGCTGTCGCAGCTCCTCGCCGCCGAGGATGCGGCGCGGCGCGAGGCCGGGCTGCGCATGGCGGGGCTCGCCGCCGGCGCGGTGTCGCCGGGGCAGATCCTGCCGCTCGCCGCCGACCCGGCGCCGCGCGTGCGCGAGCAGGCGCTGGCGGCGCTGGGCCGGCTCGTCGCGGCGGGCGCTTCCGGCGACGCGGCGGCGGTGGAGGCCGCGTTCGACGCGGCCCTCGACGATCCCGACGAGGGGTTGCGCGAGCGCGCCGCCGAGGCCCTCCTTCTCGTCGGGGGCGAGCGCTCGCTCCGCCGGCTCCTCGACTATGTCTCGGGGGAGAGCGATGGGCGGGCGCGCGCGCTGGCGGCGGGGCGCATCGACGTCCCGCCGCCGCTGCGCGCCGCGCTCCGGCCGGCGGTCGACCAGGCGCTGGCGCGCCTCCATGCCGACGACCCCGCGTGGGAGGCGCTCGTCCGCCTCAAGATCGCTCTCCTGGCCGAGCCGGCCGCCGCCGCGCCCGCCGGACCGGCCGCCGCCGCCGGGTCCGTCGACGATGCGATCGCCGTCCTGTTCCCCATGTGGCGTCACCTGTCGACGGTGAGCGGTTTCGCGCCGCTGGCGCGCAGCCTGCGCACCGCCGAGTCGCTCTACCGCAGCACCGCGAGCGTCGCCGACGCCGATCCGTCGCCGCCGATCATCCTGTGGATGAAATGCCTCGAGGGGTACGTGCACGCCTGGCTGTCTCGGCGCCTGGCGCCGCGCCAGAACGAGCTCTTGTGGGATCACGCCGAGCGCCTCGCCGGGCCGGTGTGGCCGGGCTACTCGCGCTGGCTCGCCGATCGCTGGGCCGATCACGTCGACGTCGGCGGGATGCGCGTCGAGGTGCCGCTGCGCGCCGTCCCCAACGCCCTGCGCGAGCTGCTCGAGCGCCGCCAGAAGCGCCTCGACTCGCCGCTGTCGGTGACCGAGTGGGCGCGCCTCATGGTCCTCCTCGGCGTCGACCACCCGAGCGGCGCCAAGAACACGCTCGCCATCCCGGCCAACAGCCCCGAGCAGGTGGTGAAGGTCGCGCACCGCCTGTGCGTGCTCGCGGCGGTGCGCAACGCCTGCACCCACCGCACGGCGCCGCCGCCCGGCGCGGTCGAGGCGTTCCGCCGCAGCTACTACGTCGGTTTCGAGGAGCTGACCGGGATGGCGTGACCGCCCCGGTGTATCCTTCCGGCATGTCGGACCTCGACACGTTTCGCGCCGAGACGCGCGCCTGGCTCATCGCGAACGCGCCCGAGTCGATGCGGGCCCCCTACCGCACGACGGAGGAGCTGTGCTGGGGCGGCAAGAAAGTCGCGTACCCGGCCGACGTCCTGCGCTGGCGCGACGCCTGCGTCGAGCGCGGCTTCACGGCGCCGACATGGCCGCGCGAGTACGGCGGCGGCGGCCTCGACAAGGCCTCGGCCAAGGTCCTGGCCGAGGAGATGGCGGCGCAGCGCCTGCGCCCGCCGCTCATCGGCTTCGGCCTCTCCATGATCGGGCCGCTTCTCCTCCAGGAGGGGAGCGAGGCGCTGCGCCGCGAGCACATTCCGGCGATCGTGCGCGGCGACATCCGCTGGTGCCAGGGCTACTCCGAGCCGGGCGCCGGGTCCGACCTGGCCAGCCTCCAGACCCGCGCCGTCGCCGACGGGGACGCGTTCATCGTCAACGGGCAGAAGATCTGGACGTCTTACGCCGACAAGTCCGACTGGATGTTCCTGCTCGTCCGCACCGATCCCGCCGCGCGCAACCAGGACGGCATCACGTTCCTGCTCATGGACATGAGCTCGCCCGGGGTCACGGTGCGGCCGATCCGCCTCATCAGCGGCGCGTCGCCGTTCTGCGAGACGTTCCTCGCCGACGTGCGCGTGCCGATGGCGAACGTGGTGGGGCGCGTCAACGGCGGGTGGGCGATGGCGCGGGCGCTCCTCACCCACGAGCGGACGATGATCGCCGACGTGTTCCGCGATCGCGACGACGCCGACCGCCTGCGGACCGCGGCGCGCGCCGCCGTCGGCGTCGACGCGCTCGGGCGCATCGCCGACCCGGTGCTGCGCGATCGCATCGTCGCGCTGGAGATCGACCAGGCGTGCTTCGATCTCACGCTGGCGCGCTCGCGCGACGCGGCCAAGGCGGGCGCCCGGCCCGGGCACGAATCGTCGATCTTCAAGCTGGTCGGCACCGAGCTCAACCAGCGGCGGCGCGACCTGGCGGTGCGCGTCAACGGGCCGCAGGCGCTCGGGTGGGACGGCCCCGGCTTCGGCGAGGACGACATCAAGGCCACGCGCGACTGGCTGCGCTCGCGCGGCAACACCATCGAGGGCGGGACGTCGGAGATCCAGCTCAACATCATCTCCAAGCGCGTGCTCGCGCTCCCGGAGAAATGACGTGACCCTCGTCCTCGACGAAGATCAGAAGCTCCTCGCCGACGCGGCGCGCGATTTCGTCGCCACGCGCTCGTCGCTGAAACGGGTGCGCGCGCTGCGCGACGACGACATCGGCTTCTCGCGCGAGCTGTGGCGCGAGATGGCGCGCCTCGGCTGGCCGGGGCTGCCGTTCCCCGAGGAGCTCGGCGGAGCCGGGCTCGGCTGGCGCTACCTCATGGTCGTCCTCGAGGAGCTCGGTGCCGGGCTCGCGCCGGAGCCGCTGGTGTCGACCGTGCTCCTCGGCGGCTCTGCGTTCCTCTACGGCGATCCCGACCTCCGGCGCGAGCACCTGCCGCGCATCGCCGCCGGCGACGAGCTGGTGGCGGTCGCCTACCAGGAGGCCGGCACGCGCTACGCGCTGGATCGGGCGACCACGCGCTTCGCCGCCGGGACGATCGTCGGCGAGAAGGTGCAGGTCATGGGCGGATCGAGCGCCGACTGGCTGATCGTGAGCGCCCACGGGCCGGGGGGCGTCGGGCTCTACGTCGTCGACGCGACGCGCGTGCGGCGGACGCGCCAGCACCGCATCGACGGGCGCGACGCGGCGATCGTCCGCCTGGACGGCGTCCCCGCGACGCCGCTCGGCGGGCCGGGGCTCCTGGCCCGCGTCATCGACGTGGCCACGATCGGCCTGTGCGCCGAGATGCTCGGCGCGATGGGCGCGGCGTTCGCCATGACGCTGGCGTACCTGAAGACGCGCACGCAGTTCGGCGTGCCCATCGGCAGCTTCCAGGCGCTGCAGCATCGCGCGGCGCGGCTCTACATCGACCTCGAGCTGTGCCGCTCGGCGACGATGCACGCCCACGCCGTGCTCGACGCCGGCGGCGACGTCGCCCGCGCCGCGAGCCTCGCCAAGGCCAAGCTCTCCGACGCGTTCCTCCGCGTCGCCGAGGAGGCGATCCAGCTGCACGGCGGCATCGGCATGACCGAGGAGCACGATCTCGGCCTGTACCTCAAGCGCGCCCGCGTCGCCGAGATCACCTTCGGCGACGCGGCCCACCACCGCGCGCGCTGGGCCGAGCTATCGGGGTATTGACGGCGATCGTTCCAGCCGGTCCAGCGCCTCGACCCGCACGCGCTCCGCCGGCGTGAAACTCTCCTCGAGGAGGCGCCGCGCCTCGTCGGCGGACAGGGCGGCGCGCCGGGCGCGGAACGAGTCCAGCCGCGCGCGGAACGCCGCGCGCTCGCGGTCGAGCGCGGCCAGCCGTTCGGCGCCGTCGGCGCCGAACGCGGCGACGCGCGCGGCGCGGATGTCATCGTCGCCGGCGCCGCCCGCGCGCAGGTCCTCCTCCCGTCGCATCGCCGAAAGCGGCGCGGCCGCCGCCGCCTCGGCGGCGCGCAGCGCGTCGGGCATGCCCGCCTCGACCTCGGCGAGCCCGCGTTCGCGCTCGGCGCTGCGCGGTTCGGTCGCGGCGAGGACGCGCCGGCGCGCGGCGGCGGCGTCGTCCGCCGCGTCGGCGGAGGCGAACAGCTTCTCCGCCGCCTCGGCGCCGAGGTGCTCGCGGCGCATGGCGCGCACGGCGGCGATGCGGGCCTCGAGGTCCGCTTCGGCGGGGAGGCCGCGGGCGGCCTCGCGGTAGGCGAGGTAGCGCGCGAGGAACGCCTTGCCCTGGGCCGCCGCGCGCGGCGGCAGGCGCGCGTCGAGCGCGGCCTCGATGCGCGCGCGGATCGTGGCGAGCGGCTCCTCGCCTGTCGCGGTGAGGAAGTAGTCGAACAGGCGGCGGACGTCCTCGGAGAGGATCAGGTTCCCGGCGGCGTCGGCGGCGACGGAGCCGTCGACCTCGGTGTCGGCGAGCGACGTGGGCGGCGGGGGAAGGACGGGCGCGGGCACGGGCGCGGGCACGGGCGCGGGCGCGGGCACGGGCGCGGGCGCGGGCACGGGCGCGGGCACGGATGCGGAGACAGGCACGGGCGCGTGCCCGCGCCGCGAGCCGGGCGCCGCGACGAGCGCCACCGCGCCCAGGGCCACCGCCAGCCCGAGCACGAGGAAGATCGTCCGCCCGCGCATCACAGCCCGATCACAGCCCGGCGCTCTTCAACCGGTTCGCGTGGGCGCGGAACAGCGCCTTCGGATCGGTGCCGAAGATCGGCGTCGCCCCGAGGATCTGGTTCACCTCGTCGAGATGATTCAGCCCGTAGTCGTCGCGAATGACCTGGCCGAAGTGGCTGCTGCACTGGCCGACGAGCCCATCGCTCTCGCCGCTCGTGAACAGCGACGCGATGGCGAACGGCACGTCCGTCGGATCGAGGAAGTTCGTGAGCACGCTCGTCCCGCCCCATGAGTAGAAGCGCACCCCGTTCGACGACGACGGCCCGCTGCCGCAGTAGCTCGCCGGCAGCCCGAGCGGGTAGCGCGCGTTGAACTCCGCCATCCCGTCGCTCGACACCTGGGCGAGGGCGCCGAGCGCGTCCTGCGGGTGGTCCGTGCCGGCGAGAATGTCGAGGAGCGCCCCGAACGCGTTCCCCAGCGCGTCGATGACCGCCCGGGTGAATCCGCCGGCCGCCGTGTGCGCGAGGAGCCAGTCGGAGAGGTCGGCGCCCTGGTGCGGCGTCCCGACGGTGGTGACCGACGCGACGAGATCCGGCCGCGCCGCGAGGACGTAGCGGATGTCGAGCCCTCCCTGGCTGTGGCCGATGAGGTGCACCTTGCCCGCGCCGCTCGACGCCACGATGTACTCGACCTGCGCGAGGAGCTGCTCGCCGCGGGCCTCGCTCGACCCGAACGCGCTGACGCTCGTCACGTACACCGTCGCCCCGCCGGCGCGGATGTCGGCCGGGATCTGATAGAAGTACTCGAAGACGCCGAAAAGCTCCTTCCACCCGCTCGCCCCGTGGGCGAGGACGATCGGATAGCGCGTCTGCGTGTAGCCCGCCCCGCGCGCCGCCGGGTCGACGCTCGCGCCGGGGTCTCCGTCGGTGGGAACGACAGCCGGGTCTGCGCCGGCGCACCCCGCAAGCCACCCGGCCCACAACACGATCCCACATGAGACTACTCGTCCGACCTTCGCCCGAGATGTCATGCATCACCTCCGATGGCGGTGGAAGGAGCATAACGACGAGCCAGCGTCGGACACAACCCAAATCTTCCATGGTTTCCGTGACCTACACTGGAGCACATAGTGATCCTATCGCCTACATTGACGAGAGCGCGCAGGGTGCGCTCTCGTTCGAGGGTGCGTACGGTCGCATTCGTCCTTCCCGCGAAGCCGACGCAGCTCATCCCCGGCGCGTCGGTGCTCCGCGCGCTTCCCCGACGGGAGCTTCGCCGCGTGGGCCCGTTCGTGCTGCTCGATCATTTCGGGCCCGAGCCGCCGGCGATGGACGTGCCGGCGCACCCGCACACCGGCCTCCAGACGGTCACCTATCTTTTCTCCGGCGCGGTCCGCCATCGCGATTCGCTGGGCAACGAGCAGATCATCCGCCCCGGCGAAGTGAACTGGATGACCGCGGGGCGGGGCATCGTCCACGCCGAGCGCGGCCTCCCCGGCGACCTGCTGCACGGCATCCAGACGTGGCTCGCGCTCCCCCACGCCCACCGCAAGACCGATCCCGCGTTCGACCACCTCGTCGCCGACGCGCGGGGCGGCACGCGCCCGATCGCGGGGCCGGGGACGCGCGTGCCGGCGTTCGTCGGCGTCACCTACCTCGAGGTCGACGTGCGCGGCGCGATCGAGCTCGAGGTCGATCCCGACCACGAGCTGGCGGTCTACGCCGTGGACGGGGAGGTCGACGTCGCCGGCACGCGCGTGGGGCGGGGCGTCCTGGCGGCGCTCACCGGCGGCGGCGACCGCGTCGAGCTCGGCGCGGCCGGCACGCGCGCCATCGTCCTCGGCGGCGACACCGTGCCCGAGCCAACGGTCATCTACTGGAACTTCGTCGCCGACAGCCTGGTGGAAGGGCAGACGATGCACCGCGACTGGCAGGCGGGGCGTTTTCCGACGCTGCCGTTCGCGGACGACTAAACCGCAGTTGATGATTCTCCACGAGAATCATCAACTGTCGTTTAGTCGGCCGGCCAAAGGCCGGCCCGGCGCGCGAGGCGCGCCGAAAGCGGGGGGAGGCTCGACGGGGGCGCAAGCGGAAACATGGGTAACAGTCAGACCGAAAACATGGGTAACACTCCGTCGCCGCCCCAAACGAAGCCCAGATCGGGAAGGGCCCGGTGAAGACGACCGAGAGCGTAAGGGCCGAAGTAGACCTCCCAGCAGC